>JBBIRP010000011.1:256-12050 GCA_037441745.1 Ignavibacteriales bacterium | reverse complement strand
CAATCAAAAAGTTGCTTACCTCGGAATTGCTTCTCGCCAATGGAGAGGACAAATTTTTCTAATTCTTGTAATGTAAGACCTTTAATATTTTGTATTTTCATGATCGTATAGTAATGTAATAAATGATGTGAAGTGTTGCAAGACAATGGTGTAGAATAATCAAACGAACTAATAGTATTTTTATTTGAAATATGAATTAAACAACCTCAATAATTTTTGTTTTTCCTGTTCCTCCTCGTAGTATTGTAAAGCATCTTTTTGGTCTTTTAAAATACTCAGCAAGAACATCAATCACTTTTTCGTTCGCTTTTCCTTCTACGGGAGGAGCATTAACACTAACTATAAAATTATTTGAGTCTATTTGGTTTACTTCGTTTTTTCTGGCATTTGGTTTTACACGAACAGTGATTCTCATATTTAAAATGATGATTGTTGAATTTGTTTTAAATATTGCGAACTATCTTCAATCTAAATCTTTACCTGTAATTCTTTTTAATGCATCTCTGTATATCTCTGATGTTTTGTGAATTACATAGTCAGGCAGTTCAGGCCCTGGTGGTTTTTTATTAAAATTAATGGATAAAAGATAATCACGAACATATTGTTTATCAAAATTTTCTTGCGGGAAGCCAGGTTTATATTTTTCGATTGACCAAAATCGTGATGAGTCGGGTGTAAGAACTTCATCAACCAAAATCAATTCATTCTTATAAAAACCAAATTCCATTTTTGTGTCGGCAATTATAATTCCTTTTTGTTCTGCAATTTTAGATGCCCGTTTGTATATTTCAATTGAAAGCTCTCGCACTTTCCAAGCTGTCTCTTCTCCAAGAACGGATACTACTTGGTTAAATGAAATATTTTCATCATGACCTACATCAGCTTTTGTTGACGGGGTAAAAATCGGTTCATGTAATCTTGAAGACTCTAACAAACCATCGGGTAAACTAATGCCGCAGATTGCCTTCGATTTCTTATATTCGTTCCAACCAGAGCCAGAAAGGTAACCTCGAACGATACATTCTACTGGTAATGGTTTTGCTTTCTTAACGATTATACTTCTCCCCCTCAATTGTTCCTGATATGGCTTGCACTCACTCGGAAACTGATCTACATTTGTTAATACTATATGATTTGAAACAATATCTCTCATCACATCAAACCAATAATTTGATATTTGAGTAAGAACCAGACCCTTATATGGAATTGGCTGAGACATTACAACATCAAAGGCCGACAGTCGATCTGTTGCAACAATCAGTAAATTTTCCCCTAACTCATAAATGTCCCGAACTTTACCACGTTTTATTAGTTTAAGAGATGGAAAATTAGTCTGATAGATTTGATTCTGTTTCATATACGGTTCTTTCATTCATTTATTTATTTTTTTATTGATGTATGGTCGTGAATTATTTTCCAACCATCTTTAAACTTTTTAAGTATCAGCGTAAATACTCCTTTAGGATTATCTTCCTCACGTTTCAATTCCCAATGACCAAAAACCTAAACAGATTCATCAGATAACAGGTTAATCTCATAGTTTGAGAATTTTAACTTACCCATCTTTGCCTTTGAATCATAACTCCTCTTGTACTTTTCAAGGGTTCCATTCCATCCACGTTGTATATCTCCGCCACTGGTAAAAAGCAAACTGTCTGATTCCCAGTAACTCAGCATATAACCTTCGATGTTACCTTGATTCCAGGCATTTTGCTGCGATTTTAATACAGATTCAATAATATTCCTTTCATTGTAGAGGGATTGACTATTAATTGAATTAATGAATAAGCAGCTCCAAACGATAATGCAAATTGAACATTTAATCATATTTCCACCATAATATTTAATCAACAAACGGACAACTTTTTTCAATTGCTCTTTTAAGCTTTACTATGTAATGCCGCCTTGGAATTTCAATGGCACCTAACCTTTCAAGATGAGGAGTAATAAATTGAGTATCAAGGAGTTCAAATTTTTTTCTGTTCAACCTATCTACAAGATGCACAAGCGCAACCTTTGAAGCATCTTTGACACGACTGAACATTGACTCACCAAAAAAAGCCGCACCAAGTGATACACCATAAAGGCCACCTACGAGTTTTTTATCTTTCCATGATTCTATAGAATGTGCGAAACCAAGTTTATGAAGTTCAATATAACTTTGTATAATTTCTTCCGATATCCATGTATCTTTACGTTCAGCACAGAATCTAATTACATCCTCGAAAGCAGTGTCAACTTGAATCTCAAAAATTCTCTTTTTTAATGTTTGTCTCAGACTGCGTGATATTTTTAAACCATCAAGCGGGATAATTGCACGTGGATCAGGAGAATACCAACGTATCTCACCATAACGTGATTCAGCCATTGGGAAGTAACCGGAAGCATAAGCAGAGAGTAATAATTCTGGTTCGATAATTTTACTACTCGTTGTTTGATTTGGTCTAATCATTCCATCAGTCAATATTGAAATATATCGTTTCCCTAATCACCGAAACACACACCCACGGCACGCGCGGCAGTCACAAGCTGAGAGTCGGGAGGAACGAGACGTTGTCGTTTGATCGCATCTTCAATTCTAACAGTAACAACATCTCTCCCTCGCAAACTGACCATTTTTCCAAATTCGCCTTTAGAAGCAGTTTGAAGCGCAATCGCACCAAACTTCGTTCCAAGGATACGATCAAAAGCAGAAGGGCTCCCCCCTCTTTGAATGTGTCCAAGTACCGAAACGCGAGTCTCTAATTTTGTTTCTTCTTGAATTCTTGATGCGACAAGGTCACCAATACCACCTAACCTTACTGGATCAGTTCTTTTTTTATCTTCTTCTTTGATAACTCTGTCACCATCGGCTGGTTTTGCTCCCTCTGCTACACAAATAATACTGTAACGAGCACCCTTGCTGCGTTTCCATACATAATCAAAAATATTTTGCCACTTAAAAGGAATCTCGGGTATTAGAATAGCATCTGCACCACCAGCGACTCCTGCACCGAGTGCAATCCATCCAGCATACCGACCCATAACTTCAACAACAATTACTCGGTGGTGTGAAGAAGCCGTCGTTTGGAGTCTATCAATTGCTTCTGTAGCAACTTGAAGTGCGGAATCGTGACCAAACGTGATATCAGTCGCTTCCAAGTCATTATCTATTGTTTTCGGTACACCAATTATGTTCAAACCCATTTGAGAAAGTTTGTGTGCAATATTCATCGTCCCATCGCCACCGATCGCAATTAGTGCATCAAGTCCCCACTGCCGATAATTATCAATAACCAGCTCGGAACAATCTGTTATTGAGATCCCCGAAGTACCTTCTCGTGGATAGTGGAAAGGATCACCTTTATTAGATGTTCCAAGTATGGTTCCCCCAATGTTGATAATACCTGTAACATCGAGCTTAGTCAATTCTCTCATTCTTCCTTCCACAAAACCTTCGAAACCATCAAGTATCCCAATTACTTTTGCATTGAAATACGATATCGCTGGTTTCGCAATGCTACGAATGACTGCATTTAGACCCGGACAGTCACCTCCTCCGGTGAGTATGCCAATTTTATTTAATTTCATTTTTGTTAAAAATTTATTATTGAATTCTATCTACGCAAGCGTTCGGGAACATATTTTATATATAGTTCTGTCAATTGACGAAGTGATATAACATCTAAATCTTCATCATCTCTATCACGCTTGCGCAACATTTCAAAATCATCAAGGTCTCTACCAGTCATTCTATGCACATAATCTCCAAGGGCATCGATAATTTTATGCTGCTCAGTTTTTGTCATTTGTCATTCCTAAATTTAATTGAATAAAAGCTAATTTTCTTTAATTAATTGAATCACTCTGAATTGCATCAATCCTCGGAAAGTAATACCGATAGTACTTCCAAAGAAAAATACATTCTTAATCGGGATGTCGTTTATAACAATATAATCTGCTTTTAACATAAATAATATACCAATCGTATAACCTATTCCTCCAGCCATCCACCATAAAGGTAGCCTGGTTAGGTAAGCATAAAACGAAAATGGTTTTTTAAACATAACGGCAATCAGTGAATACCACAATCGTTCGGCGCCCCAACCAAAGAACGAAATCAAAATGCCACAAAATAAATAAGATAATATTTCATCCCCTCCTAATCTTTTTGTAAAGGCCTTTATTATTATTAAAAATGAACCTATAAAAATCCCTAATATAAAATTCCGAATAAAACCCCTAAAAGGCCGCTCAGAAGGATGGGTTATCAATTTTTCAATAAGAATTTTATTTATGTCAGATTTTTCTCTCATAACTTATAAGGTTGGAATTCTTATACCCGCTACGCTGCAACAAGCATACTAATATCCCCCGCCCCTTCTCTAACAACCACAGGATGTTCATTGGTTAAATCAAGTACAGTTGAAACTTCAAGCAAACCATAACCTCCATCAAGAATGAGGTCGACCCGCTTTTCGTAATATTCTTTAATAACTCCAGGATCATTTAAAATATTTCCTTTATCATCCGTAACACTTGCACTTAGAATTGGATGACCTAATTCTTTTACAATTGCCAAACATATTTTATTGTTTGGTACCCGAATTCCCACCGTTTTCCTTTTTGTTATCATGCTTTTTGGTAAATGTTTCAGGCGACTTGCAGGTAAAACAAACGTATAAGCACCAGGTATTAACTGCTTCATTAATCTAAACGCAACATTTGATACTTTAGCATATTCACTGATATGACTAAGATCGGAACACACAAAGCTGAAAGGTTTACGTGCATCCTGACCTTTAATCTTGTAAATTCGTTCTATTGCATGAGTATTAAAAATGCTACAGCCAATGCCGTAAACAGTGTCTGTTGGATATATTATTATCCCACCACTTTTTAAAACATCAACAGTATGTTGAATGTGTCTCCCTTGGGGGTTTACAGGATGAATTTTTAAGTACATAACCAGCTCCTTTTGTTTAAAATAATATATTAATTCATAATTTTTTATATGAACCTTCGGTTAACGAATGATTTGCTATATTTTCCAATCTATTTTCAAAGTTGGACAATTTTTTATCTGCATCCTCATATTTTTTCTTCGCGTTCTCGAGATGTATACCAAGAGTATCGAAAACTTCACGTACCTTAAGAATATCTCCTTGAAGTCTTGTCAGATTGTTAAATATTTCTCGAGCACTCTGTTCAATGTACATGCCCTTTAAACCTAAAGCAATTACTTGGAGATAAGCATAAAAGCTATTAGGTGATACGGGAATTACTTTCTTTTCGATCGAGTAATTATATATTCCACCATTTTCTGAAAAACTTTCATCCTTAATAATAATCTCGTAATAAATATTTTCTGCAGGAATATACATAAGTGCAAAAGGGAATGTCCCTTCATCAGGTAAAATGTATTTCGAAGCGATAGAATCTATGTGTTTTTTGACATCGTTAATGAAAATTTTTTGTAATGATTTCTTCTCGGGTTCGTGTGATGTCTCCATCATTCTCCGAAAATTTTCAAGGGGAAACTTCGAATCTATCGGTACAAATCGATCCGATGTTTTGATAACCGCATCTACAATATTTCCATTCCGAAAACGGTACTGCATTTCATAATGACCTGTTGGGATAACTTGTTTTAAAAGGTCTTCAAGTAAATACTCACCTAATCCACCACGAAGTTTTGGAGCGCTTAGAAGTTCTTCAAGCTTCGAAACACTCTGGCCAAGTTCTTTTATTTCCTTCGTTGCTTGACCAAGTTCACCAAGATTTTTCTGAACATCAACAATGACCCTTGCAGCATTGTCTAATCTACTACTTACATTAGATGTTTGTGACTGAATTTGTTGTGTCACCGATGAAAGTTGTTGATTCAAGCTATTCGTTATTTGCTGTAAACTTGTACGAACATCTGTACGCAATGCATCAATTTGCTGTTGCATCAAAGTTAAAGATTGATTTTCTGATACTGATGTTTGTCGCTTCAGACTTGTAAAAAGTATAATTCCTAACAGAACAACAAGTATAATAAGTAAGGTCTCCATGATTGTATGTCTAAAAATACTTAAAGGTCATTTGATTGAGACCAACGCAATCGAAGGTAAGTTTTTGATTGAGTTTCCCCCACCGGTGTTATGGTAAACTTGGCTTGTAATTGCTCCATACATTAATAAATTACAACAGACAATTGAAAAAGTCAAATAACAAGAAAACGAAAAAATTTCTAAATTAATCGGTCAATAATTTTACTTTTTCCTTCAACACCTCGAGCGCAAACTGAATTGTTGAGAGATGAGTTCTAAAAGCCAAAACTGCAATTCTAAGTGTGAATTTACCATTCAGCATTGTCGAGGAAATGAAAATACGTCCATCTTCCTGAATTGCTTTAATTAATTTTTCATTAAATTCATTGGGATCTCCATATTTGGAAATATATCTAAATGTGACAATAGATAAATCTGGGAATGGACCGACTTCAAAACCATTTAATTTTTGAATTTCCTGATAAAAATAACGAGCAAGAAGCAATTTTTCTTCAAGTGCAGCACGAAAAGGGCTAACCCCAATTAACTTCAAAGGCAACCATAGACGAAGTCCTCTAAAATGCTTCGTGAGCTCCGGCGAAACATCAGCTGGGGATATCTCATCAGTAATCTTTTTTGCATCTTGTAGATAATTAGCCTGATACCAGAATGAATTTAATAAATCCTGTATCTCTCTTACTAATATCGTCCCGGTTCCATATGGTAGAAACAATCCTTTGTGAGGATCCATTACAAGTGAATCTGAATTTTCTATACCCTTTAAAAGTTTTTTCCCTTCATCACAAAGAATAAAAAAAGCACCATATGCACCATCAACATGAAACCAAAGATTATATTTTTTTGCAATCTCACTTATATTTTCGAGTGGGTCAATAGCTCCTGTATCAGTTGTTCCTGCTGACGCAATCACAAGAAATGGATTTAGTCCTTTCTTTCGGTCATCAGTTATCATTTTTTCAAGAGCTTTCGCATCCATTCGATAAAATTTATCAACCGAGACAATCCTTGTGATACATTCTTTCAAACCAGCTATTCGTATTGCTTTATCGACAGAATGATGAACATGTGAAGATGTATAAATAACTGATCTTTTAATGTCTTTCGATTTTAAATTTTGTGCATCTCTCGCAGCAACAATACCAGTTAAATTTGCAATACTGCCGCCAGAAGTTAGATTTCCTGCGGCACTTTTAGGATAACCAACTATGTCTTTCATCCAATCGATTAACATATTTTCCATACGAACTGCACCTGGACCCACAAAAAAGAGACCCGCAAATCGGTTGGTAATATCAGTTAAAAAATCTCCAAGTGCGGAATAAAAGATGCCCCCACCAGGTATGTAACCAAGATGACCTCCTGAGGCTGGATTTAATCCAGGTCTGTCAACATATAATTTAAGCAGACTAATAATCGAATCAATATCCGATCCTTCTTCTGTTATTGGTGATGTGAGAATTCCACTGCTATCATTTTTATCCCGTACAAACGCTGGAATTTCATGAATATGATCTATAAAATTATTAGCATATTTATTTACTGCGTCTAGAAGTGCTGAGCGAAATTCGAAAGATGGTTCCAACTTGAGAGCAATATTTTCTAAATATTTTATACGATCAATCATTTCAATCTTCAATTACATCGTCGGGAAGTTCATTTACATCACCAGGTTTAAGTGGAAAATGTTTTGCAAGTTCATTACCAACAGCATAAATTGCTTCACGAAGACCTTCATTAAACTTATTTTCTTTAAAAAAATGAATCATCTTCTCAGCAATTCTGTCCCACGTTCCCTGTTCGACTTTTTCATTAATACCTTGATCTGCAAGTATTTGGAATTTACGTTCAGAGACTAGCAGAAAAATAAGTACACCTGTTCGGTCTTCGGTATTATGCATCCCAAGTGAGTAAAATTCTTTCAATGCAAGCTCATAAAGAGAAAAATCCTTTTCCTTTTTCCGCCTTCGATGTCTCACAACAATCCTAATTTCACCCGAGGTATTTTTCTCTACATTTGCAATTGCTGATGAGAGATTTTTTAAATCGTAATTTGATAAAAACTTTTTTGTCAACAATTTCATTTTTTAAAATAATAAACAAAGTAATTTACCAACTTCCACTTGCACCACCGCCACCAAAGCTACCACCTCCACCACTGAAACCACCACCACCAAATCCTCCCCACCACGGGTAATTAGAGTGGTAACCATGAGGACTAATGGTACTACGTTTTCCAAGGCTTAAAATTCGTGAAAAGATCAAAAAGAAGATAATAAAAAATATTACAAATGCCAGAGAGAAGAAGCTCCTATTATCACCACTGTCTTCATTACTATATTCACCTTTTGTTACAGCGACAATAGCCTCTATTCCATTTTTTATTCCATCGAAATATTTACCTTCACGAAAACGTGGAACGATTATATTTCTTATTATTTGTGAAGATAATGCATCGGTGAGAACGCCCTCGAGTCCGTAACCAACTTCTATCCTTATTTTGTGGTCCTCTTTTGCAATCAAAAGAAAAACACCATTATTTTTCCCCTTCTTCCCAATTTTATTTTTTTCTGCAACACGATACGAGTATTCTTCTAACGATTGCCCTTCCAATGATGAAATCATTAAAACAACAATCTGTGTTGACGACTCTCTTTCAAAATCATCAAGCATTTGTTCTATTGATTTAATTTCGCCTCGGGAAAGGGTGCTTGTCTCGTCGGTAATATGAGCTCGAATTACTGGAAGATCATCCTTTGTAAATACAATTGTTAAGGTTGTAATTATTAATACAACAAACAATATGGATATTTTTAAGAGAGTCGTTTTCAATTCTAATATACTTTATTAAAAACTAACTTTTGGGACTTTTTCTGTACCTTGTTCTGGTTGAAAATACTGCTTCTGAGAAAAGCCAAACATTCCCGCAATTATTGAGGTTGGAAATGTTCTTACCTTAATATTATATTCTTGAACAACCTGGTTAAACTTCATTCGTTCAATAGCAATTCTGTTTTCGGTACCCTCAAGCTGTGATTGAAGCTGTAGGAAATTCTCATTTGCTTTAAGTTGCGGATAATTTTCAGCAACGGCAAGTAAACGAGATAACCAACTGCTTAATTGCGACTGAGCTTCTTGGAATTTTTGAAACAGCTGAGGATTGTTCAATATTTCTGGGGTTACCTGTAGTTTTCCGACGCTTGCCCGAGCTTCTGCTACTTTTTCGAACACTTCTTTTTCATGTGCGGTATAACCTTTAACCACTTCAACCAGATTGGGAATTAAATCGAAACGTCTTTGATATTGATTTTGAACTTGCGCCCAAGCTTGATTCACACCTTCGTCCGATTTTACAAGTGAATTATAAATTCCGGTCATCCAGCCAACAAGAAGTAAAACCAATAAAACAATTCCTCCTAGAATGGCGAGTATTATAATTGTTTTCTTTTTCATAATTCAATCCTTCACATTAAAAAAATAAAAATGAATTATTTATTAACTTGACTAACCTAAACAAAAATCTTGAACTATCCAAAATTTATTTATGAAATCTACTAATTGCCTGTATTCTATGTAATATAGGTGGATGAGAATAATTTAAAAAAACATAGAATGGATGCGGTGTAAGATCTGTCAAATTATTAAGCGATATTTTTTTCAAAGCGTCGATCATTGGTTGTGAGCATCCTATTGTTTCTACCGCAAAACGATCTGCTTCATATTCATTTCTTCTTGATATTGCGTTCATAAAAAGTGAGAGAATAAATTCTATTGGTGTGAAAAGTAACCCAAAAAATATCAATCCTGCATAAACAGAAACATTTTTCGTATAGAACGCATCAAATAATTTTTCTTCCGATAGAAAGAAACTCAAAATGTAAAACATCAGGCCTAGATGAAGAATACTAATAATCAATCCGCTAAGGATGTGTTTCTTTTTAAAATGCCCAATTTCATGAGCTAAAACAGCTACCAATTCCTGTACATTATGTTTTTGAATCAGAGTATCAAAAAGTACAATGCGTTTATTTTTTCCGAAACCTGTAAAAAAAGCATTTGATTTGTTAGATCGTTTAGATCCATCCATCACATAAACATCTCTCAATGAGAAATTGACCGAGCTTGCGTAAGCAAAGATAGACTTTTTTAGATCGCTATTAGGTAGAGGATTAAATTTATTGAAAAGAGGCATAATCCATGTAGGTGCTATGAATTGAATAAAAATAATAAATATAAAAGAAGCTATCCAGCAATAAAGCCAAGCAGTCGGTCCAACGTTTTCGAACAACGCAATAACCAAGATTAGTAACGGTCCACCTAATAACACACTTAAAAAGGTTCCTTTGATGATATCTGTCACAAAAATCTTCGGCGTTGTTTTGTTGAATCCAAATTTCTCTTCAATGACAAATATAGAATATATACGGAACGGTAAAGATAATATAGCTCGAGCAAGTAGGAGTATTCCGATATAAATAACCCCCGTGAAAATGTATCCGCATCCTAATGAGCGAACCATATCGTCTAAATAACTGAAACCACCTGTGAACCAAAAAATGATCAATACCAATAAACCAAATGTTGATTCAACAATGTCAAATTTAAGTTTAGCTTTTGAATATAATTGTGATTTTTCATAAGATACATCATCAAATACGTTCTCAAATTCTTTTGGTATTTTGGAATTCAAAGTACGAAAATTCAGGAAGTTAGCTATTATATTTGTTGCATATTCGAATAGGATAGCTGAAAGGATTATTAAACTATAGTAATTCATTTACTTAATCGAAGTAAAATTGAAACAATATGAAATGGTAATTCAACGCTTTAAGATAGTAATTTTATAATTCCAATAATCAATATACATTGATGTAGAATGTTTTCCAACTCTAATAAGCATTCTCAATCTAGAGTATTGATACGAAAACAAATAAAAAAGCCCAAGGTTTAACCTCGGGCTTTAATTCAGGCATTTGGTAGGGTAGCTTGTCTACATAGCAACCAATCTGCCTTTCTCATATGTTACTCTTCTAGCAACATGCCTTCTGCCGTCTCAATCGATGTCACACCCTTTTTAACAAGATTCAGTGCCGATTGTCGAAGTGTTTGCATACCATTTTGGGATGCTAATGTTCGGATTGCATCTTCATCAATAAAATCTCTCGACTTTAAAATAATTTTACGCATTTCTTTGTTTACATGAAGTGCCTCAAATATGCCAATTCTTCCACGATATCCTTTTATACAATGAGCACACCCGACGGGTTTATAGAATTTTGTATTTTTAATTTCTTGTTCAGTTAAACCTCCATTTAATAATAACTCTACATCAATATCATCATCAACCATTTTACAGCGATCGCAAAGTTTTCTTATTAACCTTTGTGCAATAATTATATTAATTGTGTATGCAAGTAAAAATGGTTCAATACCCATATTGTACAACCGTGTTATTGCACTTACCGAATCATTTGTATGCAGAGTCGAAAAGATTAAGTGGCCTGTATTTGCTAATTTGACAGCAATTTCAGCTGTTATTTTATCTCGCATCTCGCCGACCATTACGACGTCTGGATCATGGCGAAGTAACCCGCGTAAAGCACCTTCAAAGTCGAGTTTATGATTTAATTTAACTTGCCTACATCCGTCAATTAAATATTCAACTGGATCTTCGATCGTGATAATATTTATTCCCGGATCCATAATTTCTTTTATTGCTGCATGTTGAGATGTTGTCTTTCCACTCCCCGTTGGTCCTGTAA
>JBBIRP010000011.1:0-246 GCA_037441745.1 Ignavibacteriales bacterium | reverse complement strand
CCCCTGAGGTTTGCGAATCGATTTCTTAAATAATTCTAATGTAGCTGGATCCATTCCTAAAGATTCTAAATTTAAAGAATCCTCAGACCCCCGAAGAATTCTTATGACAATTGATTCAAGTTTTGCCCTCAAGTCACTACCATAAATTGGCATGGTAGAAAATCTGAATCGAACTATTTTGTTATCGATCAACCGCTGTGCAAATCCATCCTGAGATAAGAATTTCTCGAACCTATCAAGATTTTT
>JBBIRP010000010.1:0-23053 GCA_037441745.1 Ignavibacteriales bacterium | reverse complement strand
TGCAATAGCAGCTGCGGAAATTTCACCGAGAACTAAAATAATAGGTGTTGAGACAAAAGGTGCTGACGATTGCTATCAATCGTTTCATAATAAAAAATTGGTTAAACTAACATCAACTAATACAATTGCGGATGGAATGCGGACGCTATCGGTTGGGAATCTTAATTTTGAAATTATCCTAAAATATGTGAATGATGTAATCACCATCGATGATTCAGATATTTATCCTATGATGAGATTTTTTCTTGAAAGAATGAAAATTCTTGTCGAACCAACAGGCGCTGTCGCACCAGCCGCAATCATGAAAAATGTTTTAAAATTGAGTGGGAAAAAATGCTCTGCAATCATAAGTGGGGGAAATGTTGATCCTGATTTATTAATCAAATTACTAAAATGATATTTTTTCCCTGTAACTTATAACTTAGCTATTGAATGTTTGCATCTCGTTTCAATTCTACGTAATTTTTATATTATATAATTTTAAAATTACAGAATATCGATTTTATAAATTATAAACTTCTATGCATTCCATTAACATTATAATAATCATCGTCATGACAACAATTGGAATATCAAAATCCCTTTCCCAAACAGATTCAACAGACATTATGATTCGAGAAAATTTATTTAAGAATCTCTACTCTACTAAAGAACTCGGCTGTTCAGTTAAAAAAGAAGGTACAACCTTTCGACTCTTTGCTCCGAGAGCCACACAGGTTTATCTTGTGCTTTTTAAGAATTACAACGATGAAAAGGGAGAAGAGATAAAAATGGTACGTGACGAAAATGGTGTGTGGGAATATTTTTCATTTGGCCGATTTTATGGAAGATATTATGGTTATAGAATTGAAGGTCCAGTTGGTATAGGTGAAAAATTTGATTCAACTGTAATCATAGCTGACCCATATTCAAAAGCAGTTGTTACCAAAAACACTTATCATCATGAAGCCAAAACATTTATAATTAATACAAATTACGATTGGGAAGGTGATAATTTTGTTGTCCCTGCTAATCACAATGAATTGATTATTTACGAAGCACATCTACGCGATTTAACCGCTCATATATCATCGGGTGTTATTGCGAGAGGAACATATCTTGGTTTAACGGAAAAAGGTAAAACAGGAGGACTTTCTTATTTAAAAGATCTTGGAATAGATGCGGTTGAATTTTTACCACTTCAAGAATATGCAAACATCGAAATACCATATAAAAACAACAATGTGATAAGCGATAGTGGGGAATACAATACGTGGAATCCGTATGAACGCAATCATTGGGGGTATATGACAAGTTACTTCTTTGCCCCTGAGTCGTATTATGCTTCGGATGGTAACATGTTGCAGAATGATTATAATGGAATAGGTGGAAAAGCTGTAAAAGAACTCAAAGATTTGGTGAAAACTCTACATCGTGAGAAAATAGCTGTGATTATGGATGTTGTTTTCAACCATGTTTCTCAGTACGATTATAATCCTTTTAAATATATTGATAAGTATTACTACTTTCATACCGATCCTGCGGGGAATTTTTTAAAAACTTCTGGATGCGGAAACGATTTTAATACTTCACGTCCCATGGTACGTCGATTAATAGTCGAATGTATAAAATACTGGATGAAGGAATACCACATTGATGGTTTCCGATTTGATCTTGCAACGATGATAGATTGGGAAACATGTAAGGAAATTGCAATCGAAGCGAAGAAAATTAATCCTAATGTAATTCTGATTGCAGAAGCTTGGGGTGGTGGCAAATATGACCCTCCCGGTTTCAGTGATATCGGGTGGGCTTCTTGGAACGATAGATTCCGAAATGGGGTAAGAGGGCAAAATCCCTATAACGATGCCGGATTTATCTTTGGAAGGTTTCAAGATAAAAATACAAAAAAATCTGTAATGAGTTTTGTAACTGGGACACTTCGTGAAGATGGTGGAATGTATTTAAAAAAAGAACACAGCGTAAATTATCTCGAATCGCATGATGATCTTACTCTCGGAGATTTTATTCGAATTGCGACAGAGACAACTTCTGAAACCACTCGCATTGTGAATCTTGAAAGGCATATAAAATTAACCCCGATTCAGCTTGCACTCAATAAACTTGCTGCCTTGTTCCTTTTCACATCTCAAGGAATCGTGATGATTCATGAAGGGCAAGAATTTGCGCGTAGTAAAGTTATTGCTCCAACAAACGCACCAGACCCAAGAATTGGTATGATAGATCACAACAGTTATGAAAAAGATAATGAGACGAATTATCTAAATTATGACCATCGAGAAATGAATAGAGAACTTTATAATTATTACAAAGGGTTGATAGAACTAAGAAAGCAATTTCCTATTTTTAGTTCTGCACCTAAAGAAGCCGTAGAATTTTTAAATACTGATGATGATTTCGTTGTTGCATTCAAATTAGATGTTCGGAAAGCAAAAACTATAACTCCTAAAAATAGTTTTGTCGTTATATTCAATGGCGATTCTATAAAAACTGCAAATGTAATGTTGCCAAAAGGTACATGGAAGATTATCGCTGACGAAAGAAAAATTTCATTAAAGAAACCTATTTCAGTTGTTGCGAAAAATATACCAGTTCCACCAACTTCTGGTATCATATTAATGAGTGAGTAAGTTAGGTTTTCAAATTTCAAAGTCCTTCATTGAAATTAATTGGTTATGATAATTGAATTTCTTGGTGCGGCACGGACTGTTACTGGATCCATGCATCTGCTTCATATCAATGGTCATAGAATACTCTTGGATTGCGGGCTTTTTCAAGGACGTAGATCTGAAACTTATGAACGGAATCATAATTTTCTTTTCGATCCAAAATCAATTGACGCTGTAGTCCTTTCCCATGCACATATAGATCATAGTGGTAATTTGCCTAATTTAGTGAAGAAGGGATTTACTGGACCAATTTATGCTGTTCCCGCAACGAAAGATCTTTGTGAAATAATGCTTATTGATAGTGGACACTTGCATGAGCGTGATGCAGAGTTTATAAATAAGAAACGAAGAAAAAACCATGAGGAATTGATTGAACCACTTTATACCATTGAAGATGCGGGTAATGCGATGAAATATTTTGTTAGTATTCCATACGAAAAAGAATTTGATATTTTAAAAAATGTTAAGGCAAAATTTACAGACGCTGGTCATATTCTAGGCTCAGCTTCTATTAAGTTAAGCATTAAAACAAACGGTACAACGAAGATGCTTGGTTTCAGCGGTGACATAGGCCGGTGGAGTATGCCAATCATTAAAGATCCCCAACATATGGGTGACGTTGAAGTTTTAATTATGGAAAGCACTTACGGTGGCAAATTGCATGATCCATTAAAAGATATGGAACAAAAAATCGCAGAAGATATGGAGAAGACATTAAAACGTGGAGGAAAAATTATTGTTCCAGCTTTTAGCGTTGGGCGTACTCAAGATTTAGTTTTTACCCTCCATCATCTTTTTTGTGAAGGGAAATTACCACGAATTCCAATTTATATTGATAGCCCTCTTGCTGTTAATGCAACAGATATCTATAGAAAACATCCTGAATGTTTCGATAACGAAACTTACTCATATATTATTCATCATACAGATCCATTTGGTTTTGAAAGACTCCATTATATTAGAGATGTTGAAGAATCAAAAAAACTCAATGACAAAACAGGCCCATTTATGATTATTTCTGCATCAGGTATGTGTGAAGCAGGGAGAATTCTTCATCACCTGGCAAACAACATTCAAGATTCACGAAATACAATTTTGATCGTTGGTTACTGTGCCGAACATACACTTGGAAAAAGATTGGTCGATAAAGCTGATGAAGTCTCTATATACGGAACAATTTACAAAAGAAAAGCAGAAGTAATAGTCCATAACTCTTTTAGTGCTCATGCAGACCAAAATGAACTGTTAAAATTTGTTGAACGGTTTGATAAAAGACAATTACAAGAATTATTTATCGTCCATGGAGATATTGAACGTTCATCTGCGTTAAAAAACGGATTGAGTAATTTTGGAAATATCGATATTCATATACCAACACGAGGAGAAAAATTTGAGATTTAAAGTCCTGAGAACCATAAAAATATTATTAATATATCATTAAGGCCAAATTAATTATCATTATGCGAACAGGATTACAAGGAAAAGTTGCATTAATAACTGGGGGCAGCAGAGGAATCGGTCGAGCTACTGCACTTGCTTTAGCTGAGGAGGGTGTTCGACTAGCCCTTTGTGCTCGAGATGAAAGAGAATTAAAACTTACAACCGATAAAATTCAACATCAGACGAAAGCAGATGTAATCACGATTAAGGCAAATCTAATGAAATTAAATGATATAAGACGCTTCGTGAATATATCAATGAAAAGATTTAATCGCATAGATATTCTAATAAATAATGCTGGTGGTGCCCATATAGGTGGAATTTTTCAGACAACAGACGACGACTGGGAATATCATATTCAATTGAAGTTGCTTGGTTATATACGGATGGCGAGGGAGGTAATTCCATACATGAAAAAAAATGGTGGTGGGAAAATTATAAACATTATTGGTACATCAGGAAATGAGCCAAATTCTCTTTATATGGTACCAGGTGTAACAAATGCAGCGCTTGTGAATTTTACAAAATCTCTGTCTAAAGAGTTAGAGCAAGATCGCATCACTGTCAATAGCATTAATCCTGGTATTACAAATACATCTTTAACAAAAGAAACGATCAGTTCACTTGCAAATATATTTCGAAAAACTCCAGATGAAATTTTGAAATCTCTAATTGAAGTTTCTCCTCAAGGTAGATTGGCAACCCCTGAAGAAGTTGCAAGAGTTGTTGTTTTCTTTGCATCTGATTCAGCTAATTATATAAATGGAGTTTCACTTAACGTTGATGCTGGAAAAGTAGCGGGATTATAGTGTTAAAATATCTATCTTTGATTAGTTTTAACTTAATTGTACAGTTTGGGATGATAAACGCTCAATCCAGTATTAATGATAAGGATAATATCGTTGGTTTGTTTTTTAATTCATCAAGGAACAATGTTGTTTCATTAAATTTTGATAAATCGTTTAATACTTATCATTGGACCGCTAATGCTTTTTACAATAATTTTTTTGGAAGAGTAAAAATTCAAATTAATGAGCAATTTGTATCAACTTTAATTAAAACTGATAGAAAACTGATTACAGATAATCAGAATTTTGATTTTAAATTTCGATACAGATTAAATTCAAAACTTTCTGCGGCATCTAATGTTAATTCATTTATTTTGTCTGATAATAAAAGTTTAGGTGGAAGTATCAGCAAAGCATCGTTTCACGTAATGTATGGTGGATTTGCATATCAACCTTTTGAGAAAATTACCTTGGAACCATTAGTTGGATTTAGAATAGATAATCAAATAGATCAACGAGATAAAGGATTGTCCTATCAACTTGGATTATCTTCTAATGATTGGGAATATCATGGATATTTAACAACATTACAGGGTTTGTTCCAATATGATCAAATTCAACCTCGGACGCTTAAGACGTACAATGCAAGTTTAAGAATCGACAAGAAATTCTTTGAAGAAACTCATAATTATCTCCAGCTAAATTATTATCATAATCGTCGTGATTTCTATACTCTGGCAGATTCAATGGTTCAAAAACAACAAAATATTCGATACAATATAGAATCGCGCACCGATAACTCTATCGCCCTAATAGATTCATTGAATTATAATGTTAATAGGAAAATGTTGTGGATTTTTCATGGAAACATTTTGACAAAAGGTATTGCGAGAGATAATCGTTATTTGAATTTAATTGACGCCTTACACTCACCATTGAATACAAATGTGAATGAATTAAAAATAGAAGGAGGAATCAAATTATTTTATACTTTTAGTGATCGACTAAAATCATTCATTGGATTCCATTATCAAGAACGAGATGAAAAACATAAATTGATGATGCCCGCAGATTTTCCTTTGATCGATAAATATATCCAAACAGAGGAGCAAAAAAATAATCATACTAAAAATACCAGTTTGACGGGTTCGGCATTATGGGCAGCGTCCTCGTCCGATACAATAACGATCTCTGGCTCAGCAAATATTCTTCACTATGATACACCGAGTTTAAATAATAATGACGACCGCGATGAATTATGGTATCTATTAAATTTAAATACACTTCACAACATAAATCGATTTTTAATTTTAAAGTCGGCTCTTGAAATAAATATGGTACACTTGGTTTATCTTTTTTCGGCGCGAAGTGCAGATAACAATTGGAATAGAATTCTTCGTTTTTCTCCAACGATCATTTACTCACCTAAGAACGGTTTTAAGACAACGAACTCTTTCGAAGTTCTTGCAAATTACACTGTATATGATTTTGAATATCTAACATCACAAACTCGCAGCTATGCGTTTAGGCAATTTGGTTTTCTTGATTCTACTTCTTATCACTTAGCTGAACATACTTCAATAGACTGGTTCAGTCATGTTCGTTTGTACGAGCGAGGTGAATTTAAATGGAATTCCTTTACTGAACATCCGATTAATTATTTTGAAGATAAAACAATGATATCAAAAATTCGTTACTCGCTATCAAAGAGTTTGCTTTTCTCTTTAGGGTTTCGTTATTTTAGTCAATTACGGTTTGATTATGTCAGAGATAATGCTAAGTTGAAATATTCACTCACGAGTGTAGGACCATTAGCGAGCATTGAAATTATAGATAATCGTTTATCCTTATTAATACAAGGTTGGTACGAAATACAAAGGCAGACCGATCAAAAAGTTCGCAGTCTCGGGACGCTGACAATTAATTTAAGTATGAATTTATGAAAGTATTAATAAAGTGAGTTTCTTGAAACCATTTAAAGAAGTTTTTTCGTTCCCGAGCGACCTGAAACATATTATCGATGTTGAGATATTTTTAGGGAAAATTAAAAAGAGATTAAAACTCGATGAAGATCAATTCAACAGATTATTAGTCGCAACAACAGAAGCAGTTAATAACAGTGTAATTCATGGTAATCTCAGAGACCCCCAGAAAAAGGTTACAATTATTTGTGAACTTAAAAATAAGACATTAATTGTAATTGTTCAAGATGAAGGCAAAGGGATTGATCCTCTGAATCTTCCCAATCCACTTGCAGAAGGGAATTTATTAAGAGAAAATGGTCGAGGTATTTTTTTGATGCGTTCCTTGATGACCAAGGTTAAGTTCGAAAAATATAAAGATGGGGCGGCTGTTGTGATGACTATGAAGTTAAGATAAGATGGAATATTTTAATTAATAAGAAAGCCGTCTCGTTTTCTTTGAGACCGCTTAAATAAATCTGGGAGCAAGAATTAAGCACGTATTACATTAACAACCTTTTTATCTTTTCCATATTTGTGAAACTGAACAATCCCATCTGTTAATGCAAAGAGCGTATCATCGCTTCCTATACCGACATTAACACCGGGAGCAAAGCGTGTACCCCTTTGCCGGACTATTATACTGCCTGCTCTAACTTTTTCACCACCAAATCTTTTTACACCTAAACGCTGTGCCTTACTATCTCTTCCGTTTCTTGAGCTACCGCCACCTTTTTTATGAGCCATAAATTTTTCTCCTTATTCTATGTTAATAATTTCTAGTTCAGTAAATTGTTGTCTGTGCCCGCGACGAACACGATAACCTTTTCGTCTTTTCTTCTTGAAGACAATTACTTTCTCATCTTTTAAATTACTGAGTACTTTTGCTTCAACCTTTGTATCCTTAACATAAGGGTCGCCTACCTGTATACTTTTATCATCCGATTTAAGTAGCACACGATCGAATTTTATAGTACTCCCAATTGGTACAGATAATTTTGGTACAAATACTCGTTCACCGGGGCTAACTTTGAACTGCTGCCCCGCAATGTTGATAATCGCAAACATATTGATTTATTGTTAATTTTGAATGATTTTTTAATAATTTTGTAATAATTTACGAAAATTTAACTTAAAAGTCAAAGAGTTTTCTAAAGTTTCGAAAAATTTTGTAAATTTCATTTGACTTTTATTACAAATCTCTATATGTTATAGTACACATCGGTTGTTTTTGTCAGTAATTAATTATTGAGAATTATAGGTATTTCGTTTCACATTAAAATGAAAATTTATAAATGAGAAAGAAAACTGTTCTAATTGTAGAAGATAGTCAAGGTTTCTCTGAGCTTATGAAATACGTTGTGGAAGATGAAGGTTTCAAAGGAGTAATCTTTCCGCTCGAAGAAAATTTTTTACATTGGGTTGAAAAAGAAAAACCATCTGCGATCATAATGGACTTAGCACTTAATCGATTAAGTGGTTTTGATCTGATTCGTGAAATCAAATCTCATCCAAAACATAAACACGTACCAATCGTTGTGATTACCGGTCGTGACCTTGATGTGAAAGATATTACTGAACTGAAAATTCAAGGAATACCCTATTTACGAAAGGGCCGCGTGGATATGCACGAAATTTACCAAGTGATAAGGAACCTTGTTGCAAAGTCTGAAAATAAAAAATAGTAAATACTTTACTCGTTTATCTTTTCCAATATGTCTATAGATCTTGCTATTGAACTTTCTTAAGTTTATATTTACAATGAAAATAATTATGAGATTACTATGATACTAACATTTGAAGAAAAAATATCGATAGCGTTTTGGTGGCTCGTATCAGTTGCAATTACAACATACTTATTCCTTGGAATAGTCAATACAATAATAGTCGTACTGCAATAGTAAGGAGCCACTAAAAATGTTTTAATAGCTCTGATGAGACACTACCATTAATTAAACTAGAGATTTTAAAAAGATTCACTAGTTCTTCATATCCTTCTATACCAAGCATAAATTCTAATTCTTTTGGACAAACATCGAACACGTTGAGTTTTCCCATTGGATCTATGGTACAGCCTGGAAGACAATTTTAAGTTATGTATCATCTATCATTATTGTACCATTATCTATCGTTATTGGAAACGATGTAAAATAAAACGGTTTTAATAAATATTGATTTAGTCCTTCGATTATACAAGCCTTTTGTAATGTGCATTCCCCAAATCGATCAAGAAAAACACAACCATAATCCATTACTCTTATTCTGATGGTTTTACCCCCTGGGAAATTGGGATCAGAAAACTTATTATCCTCAACCAACATTTTGGATCGTGTTCCTGATGTGTCTGCATATGTTGCTGGATTAATTCGGCATATTTAAGAAAATTAATACGATCGTTGTTGTCAACAAAGACGCCCAATCTGCAACATAATCCGTTACAATTTAAATGTGAACATATTGAACTAATTCTCGAAGAGAAAAGGTTGTTGCCAATTTTTAATTTTTGAATATGGTTTAGTTTATGTTTTATTGATACTAATTCCACAATTGAATTTATGAATAGTATTGTAAAAATATTTGTTAATATTCTTTTCGGTTCAAATACATATTTAAAAGTAAACCTGTCATTATCATATTAGTTAGAAGATTTGAGCCCCCATAACTTAAAAAAGGTAAGGGTAATCCGATTACAGGCATTATACCCATTGACATACCAATATTAATTATAATGTGAACAGCGAGAACGGACATAATACCTATCGTTACTAAGCTTGCATACCTGCTTTTAACAATCGTTGCAATTTGAACACATCGGTATAGGACAAACATCAAGAGAAATAAAATTGTAAAAGCACCAATGAACCCAAATTCCTCCCCTGGGACACAATAGATAAAATCGGTCCATTGAGCTGGTAAAAAATTTAACTGTGTCTGAGAGCCTTGAAGAAATCCTTTACCAAATAAACCGCCAGATCCGATAGCGATCTTAGATTGAATAACATTGTATCCAGCTCCTAATGGATCGGCATCTGGATTTAAGAAAGTGATTATTCTATTTTGTTGATGTAATGCAAGTCTCTTAAAAATATAATTGGTCGAAACACTAATTAAGACAGTGATGGAAAAAACTAATGCCGCCGCTACGCGATTTTCCTTAAAGAAAAGAAGAATGAAAAAAGTTAAAACAATTACGATAAAAAAAGGTGTCGTTCCAAATAAAGTTGCTATTGCGGCAGCTAAGGGAGCTAAAAATATCATCATAAGTAAATTAGATGCCCCAGCCCAATATAAAATTATGAGAAGCATTCCTAAGTAAACGATTGCGGTCCCAATATCTGGTTGTAAAACAATTAAAAAAGCCGGTAAAATTGCCAATACGAGGGGAACAGTAATATTTCTAGAACGATTGAGCACATGTTGACCTTGAGAAAGATATGTTGCTAATGCAAGAATTGTTGTTACCTTGACGATTTCAGATGGTTGAAGACCAAAGCCGCCTATCCCAAACCAACTTTTTGAGCCCGCAATCATTTTCCCTAAGAAAAGAACAGCGATTAAAAATATCATAGACAAGCCATATAGTGGATAAGATAATAGTTGAATCGTTCGAAATGGTATGAACATAATAAATATCATTATTAGCAATCCGATCCCTGCCCATAGCAATTGTCTTTTAAAATAAATCGAAGCCCCAGCATCATATGTTGCACTATAAACCGAAATGATGCTGATAATTAATAGCAATATAATTGGAATCAAAATTTTTAAGTCGATATTTTCTTTAAAAAGGTTTTCCATCAGTGTATGATATTTTGTTCATGTTCAATGTTCGAAGCTGAAATAACCTGCAATGGATTATTTCGAATTAATCCGCCGTATAAGTATTGCTCAATGCATAACCCTGCAATCGGTGCTGCAACAGCTCCACCGAAGCCAGCGTTTTCAACTAAAACGCAGATTGCTATTTTTGGATCTTCAATTGGAGCGAAACCAATAAACCATGCATGATCTCTATTTAGTGGATTTTGTGCTGTGCCTGTTTTACCGCAAACTGTTATTCCTTTTACTTTTGCAGCTTGCCCAGTACCCTCAGGTTCATTAACACAGCGGTACATTCCTTCTCTAAGAATTTCCCACACTTTATCAGATATATTTAATTTTCGAGTTTCAGTCGGTACGATCTGCATATCTCCCGTAAGTTTATCTTTAATTTTTAAAACAGCATGAGGTGTATGATAAGATCCTTTATTTGCGATGGTTGCGGCATAACAAGCCATTTGAATAGGTGAAACACCAATTTCTCCTTGTCCAATTCCCAAACTGACTAAATAACCTTGTGTCCATCTACCTTTTCCGTACATTCTATCGAAGTAATCTTCCGATGGGAGTAAACCTGGATTCTCTTCTAAAATGTCGATTCCGGTTGGTGAACCAAAGCCAAATTCTTTACCATAACGCGACCATCGTTCTAATCCTGTTTTTAGCATAAGTTGATAGAAGAAAACATTGCATGAACGTTGAATCGCTTCGATGACGTTTGTTGAGCCATGAGTGTGAAGATCATGAAATATTTTGGTCCCGTAGTGAAATACGCCGGTACAATTTACCCTCCAATTAGTATTAATAATACCTTCTTCAAGTGCGGCTGCAGCTAAAACCATTTTAAAAGTTGATCCGGGAGGATATCGTGTTAACGTCGCTCGATTGAATAACGGCTTACTTTCATCTGTTGTTAATGCATTCCAGACTTCGGGTGGCGTTACACTACCGAACAACGTAAGATCATAATCTGGTTTACTTACAAGTGCCAGCACTCCGCCATCATTTGGGTCTATGGCAACTATAGCGCCGCGTTTATCGGTAAGGAGTGATTCGGCTAATGCTTGAAGTTTTGCATCTATGGCTAGATAAAGATCGCTCCCTTCTCTTGTGGGAATATCGTTCTTTCCTTCATTGTAACTACCGAGTACTTGTCCAAATGCATTGACCGTGACTAACTCGAATCCTTTTTGCCCACGAAGGTAACGTTCGTATGCCGCTTCTAAACCAGTTGCTCCAATATTATCTCCTGGGCGGTATTCATTGCCCATTTCAGTCAATTGTCGATCGGATATCTCTTTTGTGTATCCAAATAAATGTGTAGCTCTTGCAGTTGTAGGATAGTAACGCTTTGATTCGACTTCGTAACTGACACCCGATAGCTTATCTCTATTTTCTTCGATTAATGCCAGTGTTTTAAGATCAACGTCTCTTTTGATCTTTATGGGTGCGAAACGGTTGTATTTCTTGCCTTTTTGAATTTTGTCAGAGATAAAACCAGTATCTAAGTTCAATAATTTCGCAATATATTCAAGAATATCCTCTTTGTATTCTGCAGGAGTTATGGTAATGCTATAGGATGGATGATTGTCGACCACTATTAGACCATTCCTGTCTAACATAAGTCCCCTTATTGGGTCGTGTGCAATTTGTCGGATGCTGTTCGCTTCGGATTTTTTTCCGTACACGTCTGCGTATAAAATCTGCAGTTGTATTAATCGAAAAGTAAATATAATAAAGATTATCACTATGCTAATCGTAAAAGTTAACCTACGTGTTTTGTTTTCGTAAAAATCAGACATGTAATTTTGAATATCTTCTTGAAAATGAAAACATCAGTAGAATCGAAAACGCTGTTGTATAAATGGATGTCGTAAATCCGATTAAAAATATTACGTGTAATAAGTCTATTTCACTTCCCCGCGTGAATATCAAGAAGTAGATCGTATTGCTGATAAGTGAAGAAATCAACACGATGATTAAAAATCGATAACTTGTAAGTAGAATTACAGATTTATTATCCCTGAAGAAGTATCCTGCAGTAAAACCAGCGACTGTTTTCGAAAGAGCTGAAATACCAATAAAACTCCCAATCGAAAGGTCGAAAATTAGTCCAATAATGAATCCCCATACGGTCGCATATAATTGTCCGTTTTTCACTGCAATATAGGCAATCCATATAATCAATATATCTGGTGTAATTCCTTCGAGAGAAATTAATTGTATTATTTGTGACTGTATGAAAATAAAAATGAAAGTTAAAAATAGATATTTTATATGTTTCATCATTTCTTTTGACGAACTAACTTTTTCTCCAGGTTAACTCGTTCAGTATCTTGAACAGCAATTACAATGAAAACTTGTTCGAGCATAGTAAAATCTACACTTGGTGTAACTTCGATCTGTTTGAAAAGACTTCCAGGTTGTTCAGATACGTTATAGACTGTTCCAATTTTGATATTCGGTGGAAAGATGCTGCTGTATTCTGAGGTCAAAACGACATCGCCGATACGAACTTCTTGTGTCTTAACGATATTTTTTAGTTCTACGTTTGATCCTTTATTCCAAACTATGATTCCATCAATTCGATTTCTTTGAATTTTTGCACTTGCTCTAAAATCTTTACTCAACATTAATTGACCGATTGAATAATGTTTACTTGTTGCAATAATTTTCCCTACCAGTCCCATTTCCGAAATGATTGGCATATTGTTTCGTACGCCGTTGTTTTCGCCAACATTAAGTGTGATTGTATTGTTGAGGAGATGAAGATTTTTTCCGATAATATCTGCAGTCAAGAGTTTAAAATCGGATTTATCTTTTAATCCGAGCATTGAGCGCAATCGAATATTTTCTAACCTCGCTTCACGAAGTCGGTTAACTTCATCCGATAGGTTTACATTAAGCTGGCGAAGTGTCTCGTTCTCGCGTTTGATTTCAAAAATGTTTGGAATTATTGCTAAAGCATTTTGAATTGAACCAATCATTCCAATTGTATATGAACGGATAGCTTTGATTTGTACGTTATCATTTGAGTTTAAGAGGATTAGAGAAAAAATTAGGAGTAAAGCAAAAACAAGATATTCTTTAAACCATAAAATTATATTAACAAATCTTTGCATGTTTTTCTATATTGTAAGTGGGCAAACTTACGTTTATTATCATCGTGCGTTGAAATCAATCTTGTTATCTAATATCTTCTACTTTTGACCAATACTTTATGATAATGACTTAAGTGCTCTAATACTTTGCCTGTCCCGCGGACAACCGCTGTCAATGGGTCTTCAGCTACATGTACAGGAAGGCTTGTCTCCAAACGAATACGTTCATCAAGTTGTTTAAGTAAAGCCCCTCCTCCAGATAATATTATACCTCGATCAAGAATGTCAGCGGAAAGTTCAGGAGGTGTTCTTTCAAGTGTAAGTTTTACTGCATCAACAATTTGTTGAACAGGTTCGTTCAAGGATTCACGTATTTCTATTGAACTTGCTTCAGTTATTTTAGGGATTCCGTTAACTAAATCCCTCCCTTTTACTTGTATGGAGATTTCTTCTTTAAGCGGCATTGCAGAACCTACTTCGCATTTAATTGCTTCTGCTGTTCTTTCTCCAATGAGAATATTATGATTTTTCTTAAAAAATTGTACAATTGCGTTGTTCATTTCGTCGCCTGCGGTTCGGATTGATTCGACGTTCACAATTCCTGAAAGTGCAATCACTGCGATTTCGGTAGTACCACCTCCAATATCCACAACCATATTTCCAGCTGGGGCATCAACATCTAGACCTATTCCTATTGCTGCTGCCATAGGTTCAGCAATTAGATGAACTTCTTTTGCGCCCGCATGTTCGGCAGCATCTCGGACTGCGCGTTTTTCAACTTCTGTTACCCCACTTGGGATACAGATAACAATTCTTTTGCTTGGAAGCCAATTTGAGTGAACTTTTTTTATAAATTCACGAAGCATTCCTTCAGCGATTTCGAAATCGGCAATTACACCATCTTTCATCGGACGAATTGTGTGAATGTCTCTATGTGTTCGACCCAACATTTCACGAGCTTCATTACCAATTGCAACAATGCGCTTAGTGTTTCTATCGAAAGCAACGATTGAAGGTTCATTTAATACAATACCCTTGCCTTTCATATAGACAAGTGTATTTGCGGTTCCCAGATCAATTGCTAAGTCTGCAGAAAAAAATGAGAGAAAGCCCATAGTATTAAATTGAATTTGTGATCAGAATAATTGTCATTTTTTTGTTAATGTTTAAAGTGGCGCAGTCCTGTGAATACCATTGCAATATTATTATCATCAGCAGCTTTAATCACTTCTGTATCTCGTATTGAGCCGCCAGGTTGAATTACGGCTGTCGCTCCTGCCTTTACTGCTTCAAGAAGTCCATCTGAAAACGGAAAGAAGGCATCAGAAGCGACGGCTGTTCCTCTTAGATCAAGCCCAGCTTCTTGAGCTTTCAGAGCGGCAATTCGGGATGAATCGAATCGTGACATTTGCCCGGCTCCAATGCCAATTGTGCGGTCAGGTCGAGCATAGACTATAGCATTTGATTTAACATGTTTTGCTACCTTCCATCCAAATAACATCGCTTCCCGTTCATATTCAGTTGGTGCTCGCTTCGTGACCACCTTGATATCATCTGTGCCGACAAGTAGATTATCAGGTGTTTGTACCAATACGCCGCCGACAATATTTTTTATTATCAATTCATTATAATTTTTTAACTGTCGGATTTGCTTAATTATTCTACGCTCTTTCTTCTGTTTCAACATATCTAACACACCGTCGTCGAAATAGGGTGCAACTATAACTTCGGTGAAAATTTGATTGATTAATTTGGAAGTTTCTAAATCGAGAGGAGCGTTCATGGCAACAATACCGCCAAAAGCAGATTTTTGGTCGGTTGCAAATGCTTTCTTATACGCTTCAGTCAATGTTTTACCCGAACCAACACCACAGGGATTATTGTGTTTGACGATAACAATTGTAGGTTCATCAAATTCTGCGACTAACTCTGCCGCTGCTTGAATATCCACGATATTGTTGTAAGATAGTTCTTTGCCGTGTAACTTTTCAAAGGATTTAAAAAATTCTCCATACAATGCTGCTTGCTGATGAGGGTTCTCACCATAGCGAAGTTCTACACTTTTTAATAATGAAAAAGAGAATATCGGTGGCAAACTATTTATTTGTTTGTTGTAAAATGAATTTAAATAGTTGAAAATTGTAGTATCATACTTTGCTGTACGCAAGAAAGCTTCCTTTGCAAGATTAAATCTTGTTGCCTCTGAAATTTCTCCGCCGTTATCTTTCATCTCTTGAACAATTTTTGAGTATTGAATTGGATCGGAGACTGCAGCCTTGTACATAAAATTTTTCGCTGCTGCTCTAAGTATAGAAGGTCCGCCTATATCAATTTGCTCAATTGCTTCTTCAAGGTTAACATCTTCTTTCAATATTGTTTCTTCAAAAGGATAGAGATTAATAACAACCATGTCTATGGTGTTTATGCCAAGCTTATTTAATTGTCTTTGGTGTTCAGCATTATCACCCATTGCAAGTAAGCCAGCGTGGATTTTTGGATGTAGAGTTTTTACACGTCCATTAAGAATTTCGGGAAAGTCCGTAATTTCAGATATTGATTTAACCTTCACACCTGCCGAAGACAAAATTTTAAATGTGCCACCCGTTGAAATTATTTCGACGCCAAAATTTTGCAGGTGCTCTGCAAATCCAATGATATCAGTTTTATCTGAAACACTAATAAGTGCACGTTTTATTTTTAAATGATTCATTTTGTTACAATATAGTTACGTGACTGTTTTTAACCTGAACTCTTCCTTCGGCGAAAAGTTTAATAACTTCTGGGTAAATTTCATGTTCCAATTGACGTACTTTCGCAGCTAACGTTTCAGGGGTATCGTTTGTGTCTACGTCAACATTCTTTTGAAGCACGATTGGACCATGATCATATTCTTCATCAACGATATGTACTGTAGCCCCCGAGGTTTTTTCTTTACTCGCTATGACTGCCTGATGAACCTTAAATCCATACATGCCAGTTCCACCGAATTTTGGTAGTAGTGCAGGGTGAATATTTAAGATTCGATTCTTAAACATCCGAATAATTATCTGGTCAATTTTTTTCATATATCCAGCCAGCACAATAAAGTTAGATTTATAGTGATTAAGTAATGTAATTAATCTGTTGTTAAACTCTTCATTGTTTGAAAATTGTTTTCTACTCACATGAAAAGCGGGGATATTATGCTCGCGAGCTATGGCTAAAACTCCTGCATCAGAATTATTGCTGATGACGAGAACAATTTTTGCATTATTAATTTTTCCTGTCTCAATCGCTTCAAGGATTGCTTTGAAGTTTGATCCTTTTCCTGAGGCAAAAACTGAAATATTTAATTGTTCGTTCACAGACTTATATTAAAGAATTTCCATCAAATTTAAGTATAATTTGAAGAATAATCAAAAACGAGTAAAGTGTGTAGGCTATTTTGTCACACCTGATTCAAGGAATTTTAAGATTTTTTTATTTCCGTCTAAATAAACTTGCACGCCTATTGGAAAACATTCCGAATTTTGTATGTGCCCAAACCGAAAACCTGATATAATGGGAATGTTCGAATCACCGAAAGTCTCGCGAAAGATATGTTTTAACGTTAATGTTGGTTTCTTTTTTTCGGCTTTGCATGAAACAAATCTTCCCAAAGCTATGCCATTAATATTTTTGTATATTTCAGATTGTCTTATATGCTGTAACAATCTATCGACGCGATATGGTCGCTCATCTACCTCTTCAAAAATCAAAACTGCTTTATTAATATTTGGAAAAAATTGAGTTCCAACTATTTCGGTGAATACCGAAAGATTGCCGCCTATCAATCTTCCCAAGGCTTTTCCTTGTCGCATGAAAATATTTTTAAAAGGTGAGGCGCTTTGCAGTGGCTTTGGTATTTTTGATGACATTAACATATCCCAGAATTGCTCTTCTTCTTTACCTCTTAAACCATTTGTCATTTGAACAGTAACCATTGGACCAGAGAATGTTATTAATCCAGCTTTTGCAAGAAGTGCGAGATGTAAAGCAGTTATGTCGCTATAGCCGACGAGAATTTTTGGATTTCGTCGGATGGTTTGATAATCTAAAATTTGTAAAATCCTCTGGGAACCATATCCACCTCTTGTCGTGAAAATCGCTTTTACTTTTGAGTTAGAAAAAAGATTATTCAAATCTGCTGCTCGCTCTTTATCTGAGCCAGCAAGGTAACCATATTTTTTAAGTACGTTTTTACCAAGTTCAACGCGAAAACCGATTCTTTCAAGATAAGAGATACCACGATTTAGTTTATCTTCAGATTGCGGTGGACTCGCAGGAGAGCAAATCCCGATTACATCTCCATGTTTTAATTTTTTGGGTTTTATAAAATGCATCTCTATCAATTTTTCATTAGATTAATATCAAGAAGCTGGTTGAAAATTGCAAATACTTAGTATCTTTATTAACTTCGATTGAATTAACTGAAAAAATCATGAAAGGAGTTCAAAATGATATTTATATTCTTTATTATCGTACTAATTGTTGCATTAATAAGTTGGAGAGGAACTCGGAAAAAAGTTGTGCAGCAAAGAAATCTTATGTTCCGAAGTGCCATGATTATAAGTGGAACGATAGCAATTATTGCGTTTTTAATTGTTGTATCTCAATTTTTCACGGTTGTACCTGCAGGACATGTGGGTGTTGTCGATTTCTTTGGTGTTGTATCTGATAGAACTTTACCTGCAGGGATTAATATTGTAAATCCGATGGCAAAAATTCAAAAGTATTCGATTCAAATAAAAGAACATAAAGAAACAATGCAAGTTCTTTCGAGCGAAGGGTTAACGATAGGATTGGAGATTAGTGCCCTTTATAGATTGAACCCAGATTCTGCGGCACGTGTTTATAAAACAATTGTTGGTGGGGATTATGAGGGAGTAGTACTGATACCACAATTCCGTTCAATAAGCAGAGCTGTCACGGCTAGTTTTCAAGCGAGCGCGTTATATTCAACAGAACGTGAAAGACTTGGTGAGAAGATAATGGAAGAGCTTGCAAGGATTGTTGCTCCGCGTGGAATCACCGTTGAAGCGACCCCATTAAGAAATGTTGGATTGCCAACTCAGCTCACTGATGCTATAGAGCAAAAACAGAGAGCTGATCAAGAAAGTCAGCGAATGGAATTTGTTCTCGCGAGAGAAAGGAAAGAAGCGGACCGTAAAAGGATAGAGGCACAGGGAATAGCAGATTTTCAAAAAATTGTTGCTACTGGAATCAGCGATCAGTTATTAAGATGGAAAGGAATAGAAGCAACAATGAAAATAGCAGAATCTCAAAATGCGAAAGTAGTAATAATTGGAAGTGGTAAAGATGGTTTACCTATAATCCTTGATACGAAATAAACATTTTATATCAAGATTATCGATATAGTTATGCTGAGGAAATTATAAAATCTGATCAGTTAAAAAGTCGTTTATGTCGTAACGACGATCTGGATTTTTCAAATATAATTTTTTACGTACATACTTATTGATGATAACTGTTGCAACGATGAATCCAGTTATTATACCTGTATATTTATAGAAGCTCATATTAGTTTCCTTTAATTGATATTATTGAGTACATATTAGACCGACGGATTTCCATAATTTCAAATAAACAACAGCGAACCAGTTTTGTTTTTCGCTTTGGTCGTGTAGGAAAAACTCATGTATGATTTTATGTTCTTTGGTAATCTTATGCCATTTATATTTTAGTTTCATGATTTTTATCCTCGCAAATAATCTAAATAAGTAAACGTAAAAATTGCGAAGCATTTTGTGGTTTTTATCACTTTTATTGGTGATGATCACCTAATTTCTGTGATTTATGAGCTATCAAAAGATCTTAAAATATTACATAATGAATAAACCATATGGTATTCTCTGTCAATTTTCGGACAGATTACGACGTCCGAACCTTTCAGATTTCGGACCTTTTCCAAAAAATGTTTATCCCGTGGGACGTTTGGATATTGACAGTGAAGGACTTATTTTGCTAACAAATGATGGGTTATTAAAACATTATCTACTTGAACCTCAATATCAACATCCGCGAAAATATCTGGTTCAAGTTGAACGAATTCCTTCGAACGAAGCAATTAAAAAATTAAGAAGGGGGGTAAAAATTGATGGAAGAATAACTATGCCTGCTTTTGTAAGGATATTAGAGAATGAACCTGAATTACCTCCTCGGCCAGTTCCAATTAGATTTCGAAAAAATGTACCAACATCTTGGTTAGAGATAACATTGTTCGAAGGTAAAAATCGACAGGTAAGAAAAATGACCGCGGCAGTTGGTCATCCTACGCTTAGACTAATAAGGGTAAGTATTGGACCGTTGCCTTTGGAAAATTTGAAACCAGGTGAAACCCGTGAACTTAATTTTACCGAAATTAATTCATTCAGGATGTATTTAATGGGTAAAAGTTCATCAAATTAATTCGTTCGTTTAAAGTCTCTACCACCCTTCGCTGAACTGATGGTTACAGTAAATGGTCCACTGCCTTCAATGATCCAACGGACATAAACGGCTCCCATACCCTGAATGTTTTCAATTTTTATTTTTTCAGGATTTAATTTTTGTTCTTCAACTTCACCTGTGTATTGATTTTTCAGAACTCCCCCCATCAGAACTTTACCGCCCGAAATACTTGCTATATCAGGTCGGGTTATTTTATTCAGAATATCTTGCGAAGTGTGGGTAGGAATAACGCGTGAATTTTTTATTGTAGCAGTAATTTCTTTCAAACCATTTGGTAAATCTTTTAAAATAATAGTATCAACGGAAACTTGTGGAGTATGATAAGCATGGTATAAAGTAAACGCCATATTTCTATGACACATTTCTTCGATTAAAAAAGATGGCGCTGTGCGAGTCCATGCTTTCTTGATACCGCCTATTTCAATCCTTCCTACTTGTGGGTGATTAAAAGATTTCCAGTTTACTATTCCCTCACCAAATAGAAGTAGTTTATCGAAACGATATGTATCTTTTTGGCTTCCGAACCAATCTTTTTCATCTTCAGGTTTTTTCCGAAAGTAATCAAAAGATGTCCAGAGTTCATTTGAGAAAGTTATTGCACCACGCCCTCCATAAAACCAATCTAATTCTCCGCCATAAACAGGATATAAATCTTTATAGACTACTAAATATCTGTATCCAGGTAATATTTCTTCTCCTAACTTGCCGAGGAAGTCGTAGACTTGTAAATCCTCCCATCGATATGTGTTTACTTCATCTTTATTACCAGGGCCTCGGAGAATCATTCCGCCAGAGTTGTGATATGTTTGAAATGCTGCAATGTTATCATGCTTTAAAGTGAAATCAACTACACCCCGAATCTCTGGTAACGAGCCAGGATATTGGTCGGCACCCCATTGTACATATTGAGGTGCCCACTTCCAAGGCCAATTCCGATTTGGATCATATGATCCTGGTCCATCTTCATTTATTAAACCGTCACCATCATTATCTATACCTTCTGACCAGAATAATTCGTATTCACCCGGTTCATCGGGTTTTGCCATCCTCATAATTCTTGGGTCATCGGGATCTGGAACCCATCTACCATTTGGATCTTTAATTCGCATTTGCGTTATTTCACCATCACCGTTTAAATCATCGGGACCATCTTCATCTATAAGTCCGTCTCCGTCATCGTCACGTGGAACGAATCCAGTTCGAGGTGTATTCGGATTATTCGCATCATGTATGAAATGATCTCTCCCATCAGGATTTATTGTCGGAATGATGTAAAAAGTTTTTTGGTCGAGCAATTCAGTAATCCAAGCTACATGACCATACATTTCTGTAAGATACCATGCTGTGTAAAGAGCAACTTCACCACCTTGAATTTCGTTCCCATGAATATTACCATCTATATATATTGCCGGTTTACTATCCGGGTCACCTGTTTTTATGTTCGAGATCGTTAAAAGCCAAAGTTCTCTTCCTTCATACGATTTACCTATGCTGCTAAACTTTGCAAGATCAGGATATGCTTTGGAGATACTATTACATATTTCACCAAGTTCCTTGTGATCGTAGTATCTATTCCAAGCTATTTCAACTTTTGGATGATTTGGTGCACCCAGTGCTTTTAACGAACTCTGCGTTAATTCTTTCTCTGCGCCGGCGAAGCTAAAATTTATGATAATGAAAGAAACTGCAAATAATATTCTAATTTTTTTCATAATGTTTTCCTCTTATTTTAAAATTATCTTTTGAATGTCTTTACCTGCCATTGGACTTTCAGCGGTGAGGGTTACTGGCTCGCCAGATTTTGAAACTATCAGCCAAGCGATTTCCTTGCTCCCGCCGTTTCCCTTAATGGGTTCAAGTACCATTTTTGTCTTGCCTCCTGCTAATGTTTGCCCTTTTCCAAGCTCGAGTGTGACTTTTATGTTTCTTGGCCAACGAACTTTATTGCCTATTGCACTTATTGTTGGGAAATAACCAGTGTTTGTTACATTTACTTTCAAACGGAATACTTTCCCTTCTATTTGGTCAATTTTTATGTTAGTTATTTTTACTTTGGGAAGTTTTGAACTTAACCAGGCAATAAAAGAATTTTGTCTTGCAGCAATCACATCTATACTATCGGCGGGAGGGTTAGAAACTACATAAGGTTTGAATCCACCAACTTCAACTTCTTTGTCCGGAAAATCTTTGTGTCGAATTTTTGTCCACTTTATGAATCCATCATTTATCATATTTTTATCAAGCCATTTTAGTGCTTTGATTTGATCGCTATATTCATCAGGTTTTTCTTCAGAAGTTTTAAATTTCATTTTATCAGATTCAAGTGCATTCCTTTCACCGCGAGGTAATGTTTTAGATAAATCAGGTTCTGTTGAATCCTTTTTTTGATCAATATCAGGGATCCACCATGGATTGACCGCGAATGACCACCTTCCAAATTGATAATAAGCCCAGTATGCAAATGAACCTTCTCCTTTTGTGCTTGGAGGTGCATCCTTGAGTTTTGTAATTTCTTTGTATTGTTTACTGATATACGTGTAATATGGTTCATCTTCATCAAGGACCGATGTTATAAACCTTGGAAGCTGTTCTTCATCTTCCATGATTCCTCGTCGTCGTTGAGTGGGTTGTTCTTGTAGCAATTGACTTTGTCGTTGTTCTTTCTTCCAAGGATTCATAAGATTATCGTTAGATGAAAAGGTAAATACGATAGCAATGTTTGAATGTGAAAAACAAAAATCTGAAACAGCTCTTGTTTCAATTTCAGAAACTTGATGTACTCCAGC
>JBBIRP010000009.1:0-24777 GCA_037441745.1 Ignavibacteriales bacterium | reverse complement strand
GAAATCGACCAGATTGGTACTGAAATAACTTCCTATGAAAAAATGCTTGACGGGTTACGTGAAGAGTATAAATTACTCGACAGGCAGAAAGCGCAAATTGAACAAAATTATTCAGAATATCGGAATAAGCTTCATCAATTAGAATTGAAGATAAAAGATGAACGAAGACTTCATGATGATTCTGTTTCTATCACTCATGAATTGGATATGAAAATATCAGAGATAAAATCTAATATGGAGCATGTAAAACTTCGTGCACAGGAAGAGTTCGAACTTGATTTACAGCTTAAAACGTATCAGGACGATGAATGGGTAGATTTTGCACATCTTAGAGAAGAAGTAAAAAATCTTAAAGATAGAATAAGAATACTTGGAGCAATCAACTTTGCTGCCTTTGATGAGTTCAATACTGAAAGTGAGAGATTAAATTTCCTGACCCAGCAGAGAGACGATTTAATCGAAGCTGAAAAGACACTGATGCGAACGATTGAAGAAATCAATAATACTGCACAGCGCAAATTCTTGGAAACATTTGCTAAGATTAGGACTAACTTCGTCGCCACGTTTAAAGAATTGTTTATGGAAGGAGACGAATGTGATTTAAAACTTGAAGAAGGTGTTGACCCGCTTGAAGCTACTATAGAAATAATAGCCAAACCTAGAGGGAAACGTCCCACTTCGATTGACCTTCTCTCCGGCGGTGAAAAATCTTTAACTGCGATTGCTTTACTATTCGCTATTTACTTAGTGAAACCAAGTCCATTCTGTATCTTAGATGAAGTCGATGCTCCTTTAGATGATTCAAACATTGATAGATTCACTCGGATCTTGAAAAAGTTTTCAGATAATACTCAATTTATCGTAATTACACACAATAAACGAACTATGGAAGCAGCTCAAGCATTATATGGTGTAACAATGGAAGAGGAAGGAGTATCAAAGATTGTAACTGTTCGTTTTAATGAAGAATCTCGAGTTCGCTCTGCCTCTGTAACGAATTAAAACGTAGTACATACTTCATAGTATCTGACTTTTCAATGTTAAAAATCTTTATAGATTTTGATGGTACAATTACAAAGAAAGATGTTGGGGATGCATTGTTCATCCATTTTGGAGGAAATCAATGTATAGATTTTATTGAAGAGTATCGTCAAGGTCGTACTTCGGCTATTGAATGTTTTCGAAAAGAATGTATTGCATGTGGCAGTATCGATAAAAAAGAACTAGATAATTTTATTGATTCTCAAGAGATTGATGAGACTTTTAAGGATTTTAAATTATTTTGTAAGAATAACAATATAGAAATATTTATCCTGAGTGATGGGATGGATTATTACATCGATGAAATTCTTAAAAACAATAACATAACCGACGTACCAGTCTATACAAATCAATTACAATTAGAATCGTTAGATGGTTCATCGAAATTTATACTGAAGCCAATATTCCCATTTACTGATGAAAATTGTGATAGATGTGCATGCTGTAAACGAAATCATATGCTAGTCCTTTCTGCGGATGATGATATTATAATTTACATTGGAGAAGGATATTCAGATCGCTGTCCAGTTCGTTACGCCGATTTGGTTTTTGCAAAAGATGATCTATTAAAGTATTGTCAGCAAGAGAACATATCGTATTTTGAATATCATTCATTTGCAGATGTGACCGATAGACTCAAAATGTTGCTTGGAAATAAAAACACAAAGAAAAATTATGGACTCAAAAAAAGGCGTCAAGCACAGCTTGCTGCTAGAGAAGTATTTTTAGGTGGTTAATGGATCTCAGACAGATACTTTTTAAATATCGTAGCTATACACCAATACCATTTTTAGTAGTTATGATAATAATTGCACGCCCGACCTCTGTTAGTTTCATCCTTGGAATCGTATTGGTAATTCTTGGTGAGCTCACACGTCTCTGGGGAGTTTCATATGCAGGAAGTGAGACAAGAACAACAGGGACAATGGGTGCTACATATCTCATCACAAGTGGACCATTTTCTCATGTAAGAAATCCACTTTACCTTGGGAATATGATAATGTACTTTGGTTTCGGTATAATTTCTAACTCGCTAATTTTAGCATTAATTGGATTGTTGTATTTCTTATTCCAATACTCGTTGATTGTTAGTCTAGAAGAAGAAAGTTTGTTTAAAAAATTTCTTGACGAATATGTAGAGTATTATTCTGAAGTTCCAAGATTTATACCAAAGATGAAAAAATATAAGAGTAGAACATCACAACATATTGGGATTGATTGGAAGAAAGGAATAAGGTCTGAAAAAAGAACGCTGCAGGCAATTTGTTTGGTTACTACCTTACTCGGAATAATTTGGTACTTGAGGAGATAATAAATTGCGTATTATGATAATCGCAGGTGAACCGTCTGGTGATTTGCATGGAGCGGGTGTAGTACGTGAATTAAAACGCCAAAATCCAGAATGCTTTATTTTTGGGATCGGTGGGGACAAAATGGCTGCGGCTGGAATGGAATTAATTTATAATATTCGTGAAATATCCGTTATGGGATTTTGGGAAGTAATTCAACAACTTCCACTAATAAAATCTGTTGAAAAAACAATGACTATTCTTTTAAAGGTAAGAAAACCCGACGTTATCTTGTTAATTGATTATCCGGGATTCAATCTAAGGTTTGCTAAGTTAGCTCATTCACATGGAATTAAAATTGTCTATTACATAAGTCCACAAGTTTGGGCTTGGAACTTTAAACGTGTAAAAAAAATGAAGGGTATAATTAATAAAATGTTAGTGGTATTTCCTTTTGAGGAAGATATTTATAAAAGTGAAGGTATTGATGTTGAGTTTGTCGGGCATCCACTATTAGAGGTTTTGACAGAACCCCAAGGGAAAAAAGAGTTTTGTAAACGCTATAACTTCGATGAGAAAAAACAAATACTTGGATTATTCCCTGGTAGTCGAAGACAGGAGCTTGAACGAATATTCCCCTCAATGCTTGGAGCTGCAAAATTGTTGCACTTTCACAAAGGTATTCAGGTCGGCGTTGGAGTATCTTCGGCTTTAGATATTGATTTTGTGAAATCTTTCGTTCGTAACGATTTCCCGCTACAGCTTATTCAAAACGCTACGTACGATCTTATGAAAAATTCAGATGTTGCAATAGTAACCTCTGGAACTGCAACATTGGAGACAGGATTTTACCAAACTCCCATGATAATTGTTTACAGAACTTCTTGGTTTTCTTATTTTGTTGGAAGAATGTTAGTGAGAGTAAATAATATTGGTTTAGTAAATATTGTTGCTGGTAAAAAAATTGTCCCAGAAATTTTACAATTTCATCTTACCCCCCACCGTCTTGCAAGCGAGGCGTTGAAAATGTTAGAAGACGATAAATATCGTTCAGAAATTTCAAAACGTTTATTGATTGTAAAAGAAAAACTTGGAACAAAGGGGGCGTCGGCACGTGTTGCAGAAGTATTATTATCAACAATTTAATATGGAAGTGAAAGAAGGCTTTAAAATATTACTTCCCCTATCTTGGCTATATGGTTTTATAATGTTAATCCGGAACTTTATGTACGATTTGGGATTATTGCCAATTTATCATCCCGATGTACCGGTTATATCAGTCGGCAATCTAACGACTGGGGGAACAGGTAAAACTCCTTTTGTAGAATTCTTGCTCAGATATTTTATACAACGGAAGATTAAAACATGCGTTGTTAGCCGTGGGTACAAACGAAACACAAAAGGAACACAACTTGTATCTGACGGTATCAGATTATATGGTGATGCAGTTTCATGTGGTGATGAACCATTTCAAATTGCGAACAAATACAAAGATATTATTGTTATTGTTGATGAAAAACGGAAAAGGGCAATATTATATGCACTCAGGCAATTTTCTCCAAAAGTAATAATACTTGATGATGGTTTCCAACATAGAGGAGTTGCAAGGAATTTGGATATTTTAATTGTAGATAGTAACAAGAACCTTAAAGAAATACCAATGTTGCCTGCGGGTCAACGTCGTGAACCATTGTCTTGTTTAAAACGTGCAGATATCATCGTTTTGAATAATGTTCATCAATTACTACCCGAGCCAATGATGAATATATTTGGCAAAACACTTGCACCTAAGGTCAAGATGAAATATAACGCAATGTATATACATTCTTTGAAAGAAGATCAATCATTTCCGATAAAAACACTTAAAAATAAGAGGTGTATTGCTTTTTGTGGTATAGGAAATCCGAAAGCTTTTAAAACAACATTGTTAGAGATCGGAATTCAAATAATTGATTTTATTGTTTATCCCGATCACCATCTCTACTCCGAACAGGATTTATTAGCTGTTCAAGATATTTTTAATTTAAAAAAAGGAGAATATATAATTACTACAGAGAAGGACGCGGCACGATTATATCAAACCAAAATACCTGAGAATTTTCCCATAGCCTCATGTTATTATATTAATATTGAAGTAAATATCATTGAAGGTGAAGATTTATTGATAGACCTTTTAAAACAAAAGATAGGGTTGTAAAAGGAATGCTGATAGGTGTAACTGATACCATTACCTCTGAAGATAAATATAACAATTATGTTAAATGGATCGAAATCAATAATTCAGATTTTAGATGTATCAAGCTTTCTTACAAGATGGATAATTTATCTGATCTTCAGAAATGTGATGGTTTAATTTTAACTGGTGGCGGGGATGTCGATCCGTTTCTTTATGATGGTTCTGTATCTCATTCAAAAGTGTATAATGTCGATAGAAAACGTGATGATTATGAAAAAAAATTGGTCGATAAGGCTTTGAATATGAATATCCCTATTCTTGCAATTTGTCGTGGTATGCAACTTATGAACGTCCACTTGGGTGGCACGTTGATAACTGATCTTGAAGAAGCAGGATACAAGTCTCATAAAAGCGATGGAGTGAATGAAAATCGTCATAATGTAACTATTAAAGATGGTTCATATTTACAAACGATTGTTAGGAATAAAAAAGGAATGGTAAATTCGAACCATCATCAGGCTATTGATAAAGTTGGTCAAGGATTAAGAGTTGCTGCTCGCTCTGACGATGGTGTTCTTGAATGTGTAGAGGGGGAAATTAATCCTAAGGGTTCATTTATTTTATTAATACAATGGCATCCAGAATGTATGGATTCCAATGATCCATTTAGCAGGAATATATTAGAGGAATTTTTAGAAGAAGTTTATAAACATTTTACAAATGAAAAGTTAATGAAAGGTAATATATGAAAAAGAATTATGTATATTTTTTTGGCGGCGGTAAAGCAGATGGTAACGAAAGTATGAAAGAGCTACTCGGTGGTAAAGGAGCAAATTTAGCTGAGATGGCAGGACACAAAGACTTACGCTTACCTGTTCCGCCGGGATTTACAATAACAACTGAGGTTTGTACTTATTATTATAAAAATAGGAAAACATATCCAGAGGGATTGCATGAAGAAGTTCTGAAAAATCTTCAGCATGTTGAAAAATTGATGGGGAAGAAATTCGGTGACTCTGAAAATCCACTTCTTGTATCAGTTCGATCCGGTGCAAGACGTTCAATGCCTGGAATGATGGATACGGTACTAAACATTGGGTTAACAGAGAAAACCATCCCCGGGCTTATCAAAAAAACAGGTGGTAATAAAAGATTTGTGTACGATGCATATCGTAGACTTATAATGATGTACTCGGATGTCGTTATGGAGAAAGCATCGGGAATTGAACCGAAGGATGATGAGTCTGGTATCCGTAAACAGTTAGAACAAATCATAACACAATTAAAAGAAGAAAAAAAATATAAATTTGATAATGATTTATCTGCTGATGATTTAGAGAACCTATGCAAACTTTTTAAAGTTAAGGTTAAAGATGTTTTAGGAAAAGATTTTCCCGATGATCCGTATGAACAATTATGGGGAGGAATAGGTGCTGTTTTTGCTTCTTGGAATGGAAAGCGAGCCGTCAGTTACCGACGCATCGAAGGTATCCCGGATGATTGGGGAACTGCTGTAAATGTTCAATCAATGGTATTTGGTAATATGGGTGAAAATTCTGCCACTGGTGTTGCTTTTACAAGAAATCCCGGTAACGGTGAACCTCAGTTTTATGGTGAGTACTTGATAAACGCACAAGGTGAGGATGTTGTTGCAGGTATCCGTACTCCAGCCCCGATAAATCAGTATTCTAAATCTGAGTACAATAAGGATCTACTTACTCTCGAAGAGGCGATGCCAGAAATTTATAAAGAATTATTCCAATATCAGAAGCGACTCGAAAAACACTACAAGGATATGCAAGACATTGAATTTACAATTGAAAATGGCAAGTTGTACATGCTTCAATGTCGTGTTGGTAAAAGAAATGGTCCGGCGGCAGTTCGTATGGCGATTGACATGTACAAAGAAAAATTAATAGATAAAGCAACAGCAGTGATGAGAGTTAGTCCATCACAGTTGGATGAACTTTTACATCCAATAATAGATCCGACAGTAGAAAAATTGCAAAAAGTAATTGCAAAAGGATTGCCCGCTGGTCCTGGTGGTGCAGCAGGACAAATAGTTTTTTTTGCACAAGATGCTGTTGAGTGGACGAAGCAAGGGAAGAAAGTAATTTTAGTGCGTGAAGAAACAAACCCTGAAGATGTTGAAGGAATGCGCGCTGCTCAAGCTATCTTAACAGCACGTGGTGGAATGACTTCACACGCTGCTCTTGTAGCTCGTGGTTGGGGAAAATGCTGCATTGTTGGTTGCAGTGGCTTGCATATTGATGCGATGAAGAAGGAAATGGTCGTTGATGGTAAGTTGTTACGCGAAGGGGAGTGGATCACGCTAAACGGAACAAAAGGGAATGTTTATTTAGGTGCTCTTAAGATGATAAATGCGGCTGAGGAAAATCAACTATTCAATGATTTTTTAAAGTTATGCGATTCGATCAAAAAGCTTGGCATACGTACTAATGCAGATACACCCGAAGATGCACGCAAAGGAAAACAATTTGGAGCTGAAGGTATCGGTCTTTTTAGAACTGAACACATGTTCTACGGAAAGGGCTCTGAAGAACCATTATTCAGACTCCGGAAAATGATTATCTCAAAGACTGAAGATGAAAGGAGACAGGCGTTAGACGAGTTATTTCCTTATGTCAAGAAAGATATCAAGCAAACTCTGGAGGCAATGGATCCTTATCCAGTGGTAATACGTTTATTAGATCCACCACTACATGAATTTGTACCGCGAGACAATTTAAAGCTTCAGCAATTAGCTTCTGATTTAGATATTTCTATGGACGAATTACATAAACGCGTAAAGGATTTACATGAGTCAAATCCGATGATGGGACACCGTGGAGTACGACTCGGAATTACATACCCTGAAGTCAGTGAGATGCAAATTCGTGCTATATTTGAAGCCGCAGCTGAATTAATTATTGAAGGGAAGTCTCCATATCCTGAAATAATGATACCTGTCGTTGGCGATAAGAACGAGTTATCACATCAGCATGAGATTGCAAAAAGTGTTTATCAACAAGTTTTACAAAAATATAATCTCAAGAAGATTAAGCATCTATTCGGTACGATGATCGAAATCCCCCGCGCGGCTATCACGTCAAATAAAATTGCAGAGGTTGCTCAATTCTTCTCTTTTGGTACTAATGACCTAACACAGCTGGGTTTTGGTTTCTCAAGAGATGATATTGGTGGATTTTTACCTGAATATATTAAGAAAAATATTTTATCGGAAGATCCATTTCAGAGTATTGATCAGGAAGGAATTGGAGAACTCATAAAGATGAGCATTGAACGTGGTCGTAAAACAAATCCGAAACTTGAGATCGGAATATGCGGTGAGCACGGAGGGGATCCCCGCTCTGTCGAATTTTGTCACAAAATTGGAATGGATTATGTTAGTTGTTCACCATTCCGTGTACCGATAGCTCGTCTTGCAGCTGCACAAGCTGTTATTAATAACACAAAGAAAAAATTATATAAAAATTGACAATAAGTTTTTTAATAAACATTATCAACAACAATAAGAAGGTAAAATTCAGTGAAATTATCTGATTTTAAATATCCATTACCTCGTAACCTAATTGCTAAATTCCCTGCAAAACCGAGAGACTCATCTCGCCTTATGGTTCTAAATCGTGCTGATGAATCAATTGTCGAACGTCGATTCAGTGATATTGTTGAATACTTTAAAAAGGGGGATTGTTTGGTTGTGAACCAGACTAAAGTTTTCCCTGCACGATTATATGGTAAGAAGGAGAAAACAAATGCTAAAATCGAAGTTTTTCTTCTTCGAGAACTGAATCATGAAGATGCAATATGGGACGTGATTGTCGACCCCGCACGTAAAGTTAGAATTGGAAACAAAATTTACTTCGATGATGGAAAAATTTGGTGTGAGATAATCGATAATACAACATCCCGAGGTCGGACAGTTCGGTTTAATTATAAAAATGACCTTTTTAAAATAATCGAGCGAATCGGGGTAACACCATTGCCTTATTACATCAAACGAGAAGCTATTGAAGACGATAAAGAATCATATCAAACGGTTTACGCAAAGAATATTGGCTCTGTAGCAGCTCCGACGGCTGGTTTGCATTTTACAAAGCGTCTCCTTACTGTGCTTGAGAAAAAAGGAGTAAAGATTGCACCTATCACGCTACACTTAGGTCTTGGTTCCTTTCGCCCAGTAGAAGTTGAAGACCTATCCAAACATAAAATGGATTCTGAGTTTTATGAAATACCGCAATCGTCTGTAGATATTGTAAATAAATCTATAGATAATCGAGGAAATATATTTGCTGTTGGCACGAGTGTAGTGCGTGCTATGGAATCGAGCGTAATGACAACTGGCCATTTAAAACCTTTTCGAGGTTGGACAGATAAATTTATCTTTCCACCTTACGATTTTAAGATCGTCGATAAACTTATCACAAACTTTCACATGCCTGAATCAACGCTGTTAATGTTGGCGTGTGCATTCGGAGGCAGAGATTTTGTGATGAAAGCTTATAAGAAAGCAATAAAAGAAAAATGGCGATTCTATAGTTACGGTGATGCAATGTTAATTCTTTAACTGATGCTGATGGTCGAAGGTAAGAAAATAGGTGTTGTTATTCCAGCTGCTGGTGAAGGTAAGCGTATGGGGAACAGCCTGAGGAAACAATTTCTGATCGTTGCCAATAAACCTATTGTGCTTCGAACAATGGAAACCTTTAACTCTATGGCTGAGATTGATTCGATTGTTTTAATCACTGCAGCGGATAAAATTCATTATATTCATGATATCGTTCAGCGAAATCAGCTGTCGAAAGTTCATTCGATTGTTGAAGGTGGAACTGAACGACAAGATTCTGTGTGGAATGGTTTAAAGAAGTTATCATCGCTGAATATTGATTATGTAATTATTCACGACGCAGTTCGTCCGTTCATTACACAGAAATTGATTCGCTCAGTTCTTCTGGGTGCAATTGAATATGGTGCTGCTATCGCTGCGGTCAAGCCAAACGATACAATTAAGTATTCTGATGGTAAGAATTTTATCGCAGGTACATACGATAGAAATAAAATATGGTTGGCTCAAACACCCCAAGCATTTAAATTCTCAATTATATATAATGCTTATGAAAAAGCATTTTTGGAGAATTTCTATTCTACTGATGATGCGAGTTTAGTAGAGAGATACGATGGAATTATTAAATTAATAGAAGGTGAAAACTGGAATATCAAAATTACTAATCCTTTTGATCTCGAATTAGCAGAAATCATTGCAAAATCTGGTGTGTTGAATAACACATAAGGTTGTATCTTTAAAAAAAATCTGGTATCTTATAAATGTAAAATGATTCAAGAGTTTAAAATATGTTACCATTAGCTATAATCGTTCTTCTCAGTTATCTTGTCGGTTCAATACCTACAAGCATTATAATCACAAAATTACTTCGTGGTGTCGATATTCGCGATTTTGGTAGCAGGAATGCTGGCGGTACAAATGTTATACGGGTTCTTGGTTGGAAGGCAGGTGTTCTTGTTATCTTACTGGATATCTTTAAAGGTTATGTTGCAACAATGTTTCTCACTCAACTAATGTATGGACCAATGCCTTTCCAAAATGTAACACCTTTTGAGGATATAACAGTTATCCGAATGATCGCAGGAACGGCTGCAATTCTGGGTCACATCTGGACTGTATTTGGTGGATTTAGAGGCGGAAAAGGGATTGCAACCGCCGGTGGTGTGCTTTTAGGTTTAGCAACTGTTGAGGTTTTAATTGCTCTAGGTATTTTTCTAATTGTCTTTTTACTCTCAGGTTATGTATCACTCGGTTCCATCAGTGGCGCAATTGCGTTCCCAACAACAATGGCAGTTCGTCATAATATATGTAATGCTGATCTTCAAGGTTATAACACATTGATAATCTTTAGCGTTGGTATTGCGATTTTACTTATTTATACGCATCGGATGAATATAAAACGGCTAATTGAAGGAACGGAGAACCGACTTACACGAATTCATATCTTTGATAAACATAAAAATTTTTAGAACATAAACATGCGCATTGCGGTTTTAGGGGCTGGAAGCTGGGGAACTACCTTGGCTGTCTTGCTTCACTATAATGCGCACGTAGTTCGTCTATGGTCTTACGACAAATCTCATGTAGAGTCGATGAAGCATACACGCGAGAATAAAGATTTCCTCCCTGGTATAATAATACCTACAGATATCGAGTTGATGAGCGATATTTTGGCAGTGGTAGAAGGAGCAGAACTCATTGTTACAGCTGTCCCAACACAATTTATACGTTCGGTACTTACGAATTTAGCGTCAAAAAGATTTGAGGATGTTATAATTGTAAATGTTGCAAAGGGAATAGAAAATAAATCTTTAATGACTGTTTCAGAAATTCTGCTTGATGTATTACCGCACATTAAGCTAGAAAATATTGTAACACTTTCGGGTCCAAGTTTTGCGGATGAAGTCAGCAGACAAATTCCTACTGCTGTAGTAGCTGCATCTTCAAATATTGCAGCTGCAAAACTTGTTCAGCAGACGTTCATGGCACCTTACTTTCGTGTTTATTCCAGCACCGATATACGCGGTGTTGAATTAGCTGGGTCACTTAAAAACGTAATTGCAATTGCCGCTGGCATTGCTGATGGTGCAGGTTTTGGCGATAATACCAAAGCAGCAATAATGACGAGAGCAACAGTTGAAATAGCACGCCTTGGTAAATTGATGGGGGCTCGGCAAGAAACATTTGCAGGACTTTCAGGTATCGGTGATTTGATTGCGACCTGTATGAGCAAACACAGCCGCAACCGTCATGTCGGCGAAGAGATTGGTAAAGGTAGAAAATTAAACGATATACTCGCTGAAATGAAAATGGTTGCTGAGGGGGTCCCAACAACTCGCTCGGTTCACGACCTTGCTTTAAAATATCAAGTAGAAATGCCAATCTGTAACGAAGTCTATGATGTCCTTTTCGAATACAAAGACCCCATCATCGCTACATCTGACCTGATGACGCGTGATGCAAAGGGAGAAATGTAAATTTAAATTTAAAGTGATTTCGTCAATGAGTATTTATTAGTTTTTCTTTCAATTCTGTCTATTGCAATTTCCAAGTCATCTTTGTATCTTTTCACAAATGAAATTGTTAGACAAGCATCACAAAGATCTCAATTATCCTATCCAATTTGTGAAAGGCATCGGTCCAAAGCGTGCAAATGCACTCGCTCATCAAGGTATTCAAACCATCGGAGACTTGCTATATTACTTTCCTTTTGATTATTTAGATTTAAGTAAAGTCGAAAAGATCGGCAACTTGAGACAATTCCTTGGTTCAGACAAGTGGATTACAATAATCGGGACAGTCAGAAGCTTTGATCTTATCGGCAGACCACCTCACCAAAGATTTGTCACCATCCTCGGCGATGAGACCGGCACCATACAACTCATTTTCTTCCAGAATGTTAACTATTTTTTAAAAGCATTCAAAGTTGGTGAACTATTAGCTGTTTCAGGCAAGCTTACAAGTTTCAAGAATAGACTTCAAATAGTGCATCCATCTATTGACCGACTGGCTGATACTGAAGATGCAGAAGGTGACTTACAGGGATTTTTACATACTAAAGGTATTGTTCCCAAATACGGATCATCCGAAGCGTTGAGGCAGGTAAATCTCAATGTCAAGGGTTTCCGTCGGATTATAAAATCAGTGATTGATGAGTTCATAAATTTTATCGAAGAAATCTTACCGGTGAATCTTATTGAAAAATATAAATTTTTGACAGAGCGTGACGCAATACGCAACATACATTTTCCAGAATCATTCATTAATCTCGATAAAGCACGTAATCGCTTAAAGTTTGATGAGCTATTTATAATGCAATTAATGTTAGCGCTAAGGCGAAAACAAGTGAAAGTCAAAATGCCCGGGATCGCTTTTAATGTAAAAAGTCCACTTGCGAGGAGTCTCGTGAATTCACTTCCTTTTAAACTCACAAATGCTCAAAAAAAGGTCATTAGAGAAATAGCAGAAGATATGAAATCACCTAAACCAATGCATCGTTTATTACAAGGTGATGTTGGCAGTGGTAAAACAATCATATCGCTACTTGCGATGTTAGTCGCTGTTGATAATGGTTATCAGGTAGCATTTATGGCTCCAACTGAAATACTTGCCGAACAACACTATGAAACACTCACCTACTTCCTAAAGAATATCAATGTAAACGTTAAACTCTTAATTGGCGGCCAACGTACAAAACTTCGAGAACAAATATTAGCAGAAATCAGGTCTGGATTTGCAAATATAATTGTTGGTACTCATGCTCTGATTCAAGAAGATGTAAAATTTGCAAAGCTCGGTTTTGTCGTGATTGATGAACAGCATCGTTTTGGAGTTGCACAGAGAATTGCATTGAGGGAGAAGGGTGTTTACTCTTTTAATGGAGGTCCACAACCAGATATCCTTGTTATGACTGCCACGCCAATACCTCGCACACTTTCATTGACGTTGTATGGCGATCTGGATGTTTCAATCATCAATGAACTCCCAGCTCATCGAAAACCAATAAAGACTATTCTTAGACTTGAATCTCAAATGCCATCGGTTTATCAATTTATTCGGGAACAGGTAAAAGAAGGAAGACAGGTATATATAGTATATCCTCTTATTGAAGAGTCAGAGAAGCTTGATCTAAAAGCTGCAACTGAAAGCTATGAACAACTTAAATCGGAAGTTTTTACCGATTTAAACGTTGGTTTAATTCATGGTAGAATGTCTCCTGATGATAAAGAAACAATCATGATGAACTTCAAAGATGGGAGGATAGATATTTTAGTCTCCACAACCGTCATCGAAGTTGGAATAGATGTACCCAATGCATCTGTAATGGTGATTGAACATTCGGAACGTTTTGGTTTGTCGCAACTTCATCAGCTCAGGGGTCGAGTTGGCAGAGGAAGTGAACAATCTTATTGTGTACTGATCGTTCCTGATTGGATCGGTAGTGCGATTAAAAGAACAAATGAAGACCTACAGATTGAAGATATTGAGAGACGTAAATCCATACAACGGATACAAACCATGTTAGAAACCTCAGATGGCTTTAAAATTGCTGAAATTGACTTAAAATTGAGAGGTCCGGGGGATTTCTTCGGTACGAGACAAAGCGGCTTTCCACTTCTTCAAATTGCTAACCTACTTACCGATGGTGATATATTGGCTATTGCAAGAAAGGAAGCATTCGAGATCGTAGAACGAGATCCGCACTTACGCCGACCCGAACATCAGTCACTCAGAAAACACTATGACGAGAAGTTGAAGAAGGCTTTGAGTTACCTCCAGGGTGGTTAAATGAAAAATCTTTTCTTTATCTTGTGAAAAAAATTTTTAAATTAATTAGAAAAAATGTATTTTGTATTTGACAAATAAAATAAAATTATTATATTATGTATATGATGGTTTTAAAAATGTATGTTGAACTAGTTGAGAGGAATTCACGAGTAACTTGATAACTCTTCCAGCGCCGATGAATCCGCTGCGCGTTGCACTTATATATAATCAAAAGAAGGAAGAAACAGCTCAACAAATTTCATCTGACGATTTAGACGAGCCCCCCAGTTCTCAAAGGGAGGCATTCCTTGATTTTTCCCTTAAAAATTTAAATCATCATCAATCAAACATTCATAACGTTTCGGATATGTATGCAGAATGGGATACATTCGAAACAATAGACGCGGTGCGTAGTGCATTAGCTGAGTTACATGATGTAACACTGATTGAAGCAGATAAGTATGCATATCAAAAACTCATGGTGGATCGTCCCGATATTGTTTTCAATATTGCTGAGGGTTTTCATGGTGCATCGCGTGAAGCTCAGATACCAGCAATGCTCGAAATGCTTAATATCCCATATACAGGTTCTGATCCTTTAACACTCTCAATCTGTTTAGATAAATCACGAGCAAAAGAAATTCTCTCATATCATAAAATACCAACACCAAAATTCACAGTCATAAACGGTTTATCGGAAATCGTAGGAAAAAACATACTGTATCCTTCTATTGTTAAACCTTTATATGAAGGATCAAGTAAAGGTATATTTAACTCGTCGGTTGTGCGTAATGAACCCGAACTTTATAAAGCTATCTCGATAGCATTGGAACGATACCATGAACCAGTAATTGTAGAAGAATATTTAAAAGGTAGAGAATTTACAGTTGCTATTCTTGGAAATGGTGAGGATGCTATAATCCTACCGATCGTAGAAATAAAATTTGATACTTTGCCAAGCGGTGTAAATCCAATTTACTCGTATGAAGCAAAATGGATTTGGGATAAGGCAGAATCACCCTTGGACATATTTTCTTGTCCTGCTTCAATAACATCGCAGCTTAAAAGTGAAATTGAAAACATTAGTCTTAAAGCATATAAAATACTTCGCTGCCGAGATTGGTGTAGGATTGATATAAGGTGTAACGAGAATGAAAAACCATATATACTCGAATTAAATCCACTCCCTGGTATCTTACCCAAACCTGAAGATAATTCATGTTTCCCGAAAGCTGCACGTGCAGCAGGGATGACCTATAAACAACTTATTCAAACTGTTCTATTTGTTGCGGCTAAACGCTACGGTTTAATAAATCTACAAACTTTATATAAAAACCAACTAGAAGGAGTCACATGAGGAAGAAAATACATGTAGCAGTCATTTATAATGAACCAGTCACTCAAACTGAAAAGGAACAAAAATATGTGACCGAAAATGGTGTTCTGCAAAGGTGTGGGAATGAAGTTAAGAGTAAAACGCAGAGTACAGTTGATTTTTCAGAAGTTGGGGTTCTTGAAGAGCGAGCAGATATCGGACGTGCTCTAGAAGTAATGGGCTATAAAAGTTCAATCTTCAATGTTGATAGTAATATTGATCGTTTAATTGAATTTTTAAGAACAGAGAAGCCCGATGTGATTTTTAATTTGTGTGAAAGTGTTGGAAATAAAGCTATTCATGAAATGCACGTGGCTGGAATTTTCGAATTGATGAATTTTCCTTATACAGGTGCGAGTGCATTAACATTGGGAATCGCCCTCAACAAAGCTCTCGTCAAAGACATACTAATAGCAAATGGCCTACCAACTCCCTCTTATCAAATAATTAAAAATCCGATCAAAATAATGTTGGACGAACGACTTCGTTTTCCGTTGATAGTTAAACCGTCTCGAGAAGATTCAAGTATTGGAATAGATACGAACTCAATAGTATATAGTTTAGGTGAACTTCGGAAACGGATTAGATATATATTTGAACAATTTGACCAACCAGCTCTTGTTGAAGAATTCATCGATGGTAGGGAGTTAAACGTGTCAATTTTAGGTAATGGTAAACCCGAAGTACTTCCAATATCAGAAATCGATATGTCGACTTTGCCAAAACAATATCACAGAATCATTACTTATAATGCAAAGTGGATGAAAGGTAGCGAAGAATATGAACACACAAAAGGAATTTGTCCTGCCCCGCTTCCTACTGAACTCGAAAATTGTATAAGTGAAATGGCATTGAAGGCATATCAATTGATTGGTTGCCGAGACTATGCAAGGATAGATTTCAGATTGAGTAAAAATAACAAACCGTATATCCTCGAGGTCAATCCAAACCCAGATATTTCAGACGATGCTGGATTTGCCAGGTCAGCAAGAGCAGCTGGTTATAAGTTCGAAGAATTAATCTCAAAAATCGTTGAATTAACGTTGGAGAGAGTTCCCTGAGTACGATACAAAAATTAATTAGTGATGATAAAGAATCAATTAAGAATATTTTGATGAATACACAAGTGTTTACAAATGATGAGATTGATGTTGCTATGGAGTTGGTTGACCAAGCATTAAATGACCAGAATCAGAAGGATTACCAGATTTATACGTATAAAGAAAATAAAAAACTGATTGGTTATTATTGTGTTGGACCAACTCCGTTAACAATGGGAACATATGACCTTTATTGGATCGTTGTAGAACCAAATTCTCATAAACGAGGTATTGGAAAGATGCTATTAAAACATGCAGAGGATACGGTAAAATCGCAAGGAGGTAGATTGATAATTGTTGAAACATCTTCTCAGCCGAAATATAAAAACACAAGAAAATTTTATCAGGGTAATAAATATGAAGAACTTGCTCGGATTAAAGATTATTATCAAATCGGTGACGATCTCGTCATTTATGGCAAATATGTCTAACAATCTGGGGTATTAAAATAATTTATGGAACTTTGGCAGGAGATGCTACGACAAGGAGTCGACAACGCTAAGGATTTGGTCGAACGTTTCAACTTCGATGAAGATGTTGCCCGTAAACTTAATAACCTGTTTCATATTAGAATAAATCCATACTATTTGAGTTTGATTAGATATCCTGGCGATCCAATTTGGCTTCAATGTATGCCCGACGCGAGAGAATTAATAGATGATGGATTACCAGTTGACCCGCTTGCGGAGGATTCTCACAGTCCCACCCCGAGTATAGTCCACCGTTATCCAGATCGTGTTCTGTTCCTTACAACAAGTCAATGCTCAATGTATTGTCGGTTTTGTACTAGAAAGCGGAAGGTAGGCGATTCTAAAAAAATTGAAACAAAGTTTATAAAAGATGGAATTGATTATATAAAACAACACAAAGATATTAGGGATGTTATTCTATCAGGTGGTGATCCATTGATGCTGACAGATTTTCTACTTGAAAGAATATTGAAACAATTAAGACAAATTCCACACATCGAGATTATTAGAATTGGTACTAGGATGCCGTGTGTCCTACCTCAAAGGATTACACCAAACCTCGTTAAAATGCTAAAGAAATATCATCCTATATATATCAATACACACTTCAACCACCCGTGGGAGTGTACCACCGAAGCAAAACAGGCATGCGAATTACTTGCAAATGCCGGAATTCCTCTTGGAAATCAAGCCGTTTTAATGAAAGGTGTAAACGATAGCCCTGATATTCTACTTGAACTAATGCGTAAACTTTTAACTATGCGAGTAAGACCTTACTATTTATATCAAGCAGATGTAACGAAAGGGACGGATTATTTTAGGACTCCTGTAAGTAAGGGACTTGAGATAATGGACAAGTTACGAGGTCATACTTCAGGGCTTGCGGTCCCGTATTATGTAATTGATGCACCAGGCGGTGGTGGTAAGATACCTTTGCTTCCTCAATATGTTATAGGTAGGGCTGGTAAGAATATTATTCTTAGAAATTATAAGTACGAGATTTTCACATATCCCGATTTAGAAGAGGAACCACCAAATCATCATCCACCTGTTGAAAAACCATTTATGCGAAGAAATGGAAATAAGAAAGTAATACAAAAAAAGAAAATAGAGGAACATCTCTTATAAATATCTTGTGTAAATCTTAAAGCACGTTCGATATTTCATGGTTCCAAATTTAAAATTGCCTGTGCGGTCTTTGCCAATCGAGTTTTAGAAAAATGAGTTTTTAATCAGTTAATTCTTAAGAATTTTTTAAAACATCGTGAATCGTTTTTAAAAGTTTTTCGCTCGTAAAAGGTTTCTGCAGAAATCCTTTCAACACTGTCACATGTTTTTCTTCATCTATATTGTGTGTCAATAATCCGCTTGTGACAATTATTTTAATTTTAGGATTGATTTTCTGAATAGCTTTTATAGTAGATGCTCCACCTAAAACAGGCATAGCCATGTCTGTCAAAACTAATTCTATCTTATCTTTGTTTTGAGCAAATAAGGCAATTGCTTCAACCCCATCACATGCAGTTATTACTTTATAGCCGTTTGATTCCAAAGTTTGTTTTGTAATTTCACGAATCGGTTGTTCGTCATCTACGAAAAGAATTAATTCTCCATTACCTTTTGGTATTTTATTGTTATTATTTTGAGTCTCTTTTTTACTTGTTCCCTCAGATGCCGGGAGATAAACTTTAAATTCAGTCCCTTTTCCAACTTCACTATAAACGGTTATGAAACCTTTATGATTTTGTACAATTCCGTGAACTGTCGATAGACCAAGACCCGTCCCCTTCCCAACTTCTTTAGTTGTGAAGAAAGGATCAAATATTTTATTTATAATTGAATCTGGTATACCTGTGCCCGTATCTGAAACTTTTAAAACAACGTATGCTCCAGGTTTTGCTTCGGTATGCATTTTAGAATAGCCTTCGTCTAAATTTATATTCTCTGCAGAAATGATGAGTTTGCCGCCATTAGGCATAGCATCTCTAGCATTGACACATAGTTTAAGTAGAACTTGATGTATTTGAGTCGCATCCCCTACCAATGTCCACAAATCTTTTGCTATGTTGACAGAAATTACTATATCTTTCGGGAATGTTTCTTTAGCAAAACTTTCTATTTCTCGTATAAGATGTTTTGGCTGGAGTAGTGAACGCTCGCCTTCAATACCGCGTGAAAACGTCAAGATTTGTTTGACTATATTTGCTCCACGCGCTGCACTTGTACGAATAATCTCTAACATGTTTTTCTTCTGAGTTTCATCTTGATTCCTTGATAATAGTTCAACTGCCATCATTATGGGGGCGATCACGTTATTTAGATCGTGGGCAATCCCCCCTGCTAAGATACCGATACTTTCCATACGCTGTGAGCGAAGAAATTGAGCTTGCATTTTCTTCTTTTCTGTCACATCTTGCTTTACTCCAATGAAATTTGTGATATTTCCGTTTTCATCAAACATAGGTGTTATTGTGATTTCCTCATTGTATAAGGTTCCATCTTTCTTTTTATTTATGATTTCTCCACCCCACACTTTACCCGTCGTAATAGTGTTCCATAAATTTTCATAAAATGCTCTATCGTGCTTGCCTGATTTAAATATTCGGGGGTTTTTTCCGATAATTTCATTTAGATTATAACCTGTAATTTTTGTAATTGAGCTATTTGCCCATGTAATGTTACCTTCACGATCGGTTATGACGATTGCGTTTGCGGCAGATTCAAATGCTGTTGCAAGGAGTTTCAATTTCTCCTCTGATCTTTTATGCTCAATTGCTCTTGCTACTTCGGATGAAATAAATTCAAGTATTTGCTGTTCTCTCTCGCTGTATGCTTTTGGGTTTGAATAGTGTTGAATTGCCATTACACCGATTGTTTTATTATCAATATTCAAGGGAACCCCGAGCCAGATGGGTGATGGCTCTCCTATAAGTTCGATTTCACCTTGATGCTGTAAATTCAAGAAATGTTTCAGATCAGATAAGCATGATTTACCTGTGCGAAGGACATACTCTGTCATTCCTTTGCCTGGTTTTTTCGGCTCTGGTCGAAAATTTGTTTCATCAACAAAGTATGGAAAACTAATGAGGTCCTTTTCTTGATCATATAAAGCGATGTAAAAATTTTTTGCATCCATCAATTCACCAATGATTTGATGAATTTTTTTATAAAGAGAATCAAGGTCTTTTGTATTGTTTGTTATCTTAGAAATTCTATAAAGAGCTAATTGAATTTGTTCAGACTGTTTTTTTTGTGTGATATCAAAAGCGACGCCAAGAGATGCTTTGTTCCCTTTATATTGAATCGTTTCTGCACTAAAACTTAACCACTTTTCTTCACCGTATTTAGTTATAATTTTAAATTCGTATTGTGATGGAACTGATTTACCATTTATTCTGGATAAACCGCGTTCTTTTATAAGTTCACGAAAATCGGGATGAACAATATCCCAAAAATTCATTTCTAATAATTCATCTCCTCTATATCCGGTTAAACTTTCTGAAGCGGGATTTACATATATAAATTTTGGATTTGAGTAGATAAATATTGCTGCAATGTTCATATTTGCAATGGTGCGGAATTTTTCTTCACTCTCACGGAGTGTTTCTTCAGCAAGTTTTTTTAATGTAATATCATTAACAGACACAACGCGAGCTGGCTTATTATTCCAAATTATAGAGTGTGAAGTTATCTCAACATCGATTATTGTTCCATCTTTTTTCTTATGTCTCCAGTCGTGACTCTTTTGGTAGGAATCTTTTGAAGTTTTAAGATTTTCTAATAACTTTGGGACATCCTCAACTGGCCGTATATCCTTTAATGTCATTCCTAAAAACTCAGAGCGTGTATATCCATATTGCTTTATCGCCGCTTCGTTAATTTCAAGGAATGCTAGTGTTTCGAGATCGTATATCCACATGGGACTAGGATTGTTTTGGAAAAGATAGTGGTATTGCTCTTCCACTTTTCTTCTATCACTAATATCTCTAAATATTCCATCTATGTAAATAGGTTTCCCAGTGTGGTCGGTTATTAGTATTGCACTCAATGAAACGGGAACAAATGAACTATTTTTCTTTTTAAGTGAAATTTCAAAATCATAGATTGCTTTTTCTTTTATTAAAGTTTCGAGGATAAAATCTCTGTAACTTGGATTTTCAAAGAACGTTCTTACGTCTTGATCAATTATTTCCGCAACCGAGTATCCATAATTTTTCACCGCTGGGCTTACAAATTTTATGATACCATTTAAATCCGTTCTGTAAAAAACATCTTTAGTATTTTCGAAAAATGTGCTATATAGTTCTTTACTAATTCGCAAAAGTGTTTCTGTACGATTACGTTCAATCGCATAGTAAATCGATCGTGTGAAAAGATTGTAATCTATTGTATTTTTTATCAAATAATCTTTGGCCCCTGCCTTAATTATTTCAGCTGAAAATTCATTATCATCACGATCCGAAAGTGCTATAATAGGAATCTGTGATGCAGATTTAGCTAATGATTTTAGTGATTCAATGCCTGTTGAATTAAAAGTAATGTCAAACAAGATTACGTCAAATGTTTGTTCCATTAATAACTCATTTGCATCCGTAACCTTTTTCGAATGGGTAATCTCATAATTAACATGATCAAAGTGTTTAGAAGCGAATTTTAGAATAGAATTCGCTTCTGAAATGTTCTCTTGTATCAGTAAGATTTTTACTTTTTGCTTTTTCATAATCTCATTCCTGCCAGGATTCTATTCACCGTTTTATCGAGCTTTATGACATATTCTCTGGCTTCTATATGGATAAGATAAAACGGTAAGCCCAGCAGACGATTCAAGTGGAGGTAGCTTGAGATCGAAGGGGATCCGCTGAGCTCACACGTAGTTTTATGATTGAATATTGATAACACTTTTTAATTTAGTTTTTTAATAATTTCTATTACTTCATCGAATTCAGTCGATTTATCTAAAAAAAAGTCAGCACCTAATTCCTCGCATCTTTTACGTATTACCGAATATGGATAATTCGTTAACATTATTACAATGGTATTTACTCTCTCTTTTTTAATCTTCTTAAGAATGTCGATGCCACTACCATCAGGCAATTGAATATCGAGGATGATAACATCGGGTCTGGTGTGTTCAAGTGATGATATTGCAGCTGTTGCATTTTCAGCTTGGCCGATTTCATTTATACCGTTTACCGATGTAAGTCTTGAGATTAGACGTTCTCTGACGATCGCTGAGTCGTCAACTATGAAAACGGATTTATGTGTATTTGAATTGTTCATACAGTTAATGTGATATTTCAAACAACAATCTTAATATAAACTATTGATGTAGGTAATTCAATCGGCAGGATGCGTTTATTTTTGTCAGTATAGAAAAGTTCAAAAGTAGTCTATAGACTACTTAAAGCTTGATTAATAATTAAAAAAGGTATAAATCTAATGAATAGGAATTATTATAGAGATTGTTTAAAATTAGCCTTTTAATGGTTCAATAATCTTGTGTTTTAATGCATAGTGGGTTAATTCGACATCATTTTTTAGATTCATCTTTTCCATCAAACGGTCTCTGTATGTCCTTATAGTCTTATCGCTAAGAGATAGCTGGTCTGCGATTTCGTTTATAGATTTTCCGGATGCGATAAGACATAAAACTTGATATTCACGATTTGATAAACGTTTATGTGGTTCTTCACCCATATCGACTTCTATTGCAACAGCAAGCCGCTCGGCAAGTGTAGGGCTTACGTATTTACTGCCAGTGTGAATTTTTCTTATTGCATTCAGAAGCTCTTTAGGTGCACTCTCTTTACTTAGGAATCCTGATGCACCGGCTTTCAGTACACGAACGCCTATTTGCTCCTCGGGATATATGCTGAGTACAAGGACTGGTAACTTAGGGAAATCTTTTCGAATCTCTCTTAAAACTTCGAAACCATCTTTGCCTGGCATATTTAAATCGAGGACTATAATGTCCCACCTTTCGGCAGCTATTTTATCAAGAACTTCTTGCCCATTAAGCGCTTCACCCCCAACGATCATATCGGATGCTTTACTTATAATTTGCTTCAAACCCTCTCTGACTACAGGATGATCATCTGCGATTAGAACTTTTATCATATTCCAGCTCGCCTATCGTTATGTTTTTGTCATTTACTTGTTATAGGTATTTTTACTGTTATTGTGGTTCCTTTGTTTGGGATTCCTTTAATATCAAAGCTACCGTTAAGCAGCCAAATTCGTTCTTTCATACCTAATATACCAAAGGAGTTAACTTTTTTCGTATCACTATCCGAGATACCTATGCCATTGTCCTTTATTTCTAATTGAAGCATATTTTCATTCTTTACCAGATTAATGTAAACTTTATTAGCTTTTGCATGACGTATGATATTGGTTAGCGCTTCTTGAAGTGTTCGGAAAATTGCAATTGAGCTATTTCGGCTTAAATTTATTAGTTCACTTGGGGGATAATACTTACACGTTATGCCAGTCCTGTTCTGGAATTCTTCTGCTTGCCATTCTATTGCTGCTGAAATGCCAAGACTATCTAAAATTGCTGGTCGCAATTCGGTTGTTATTTTTCTCATTGTTTGGATTGCCTTGTCTGCTAACTTTGTTGTTGAGGAAATTTTATTTAGAAGCATAAGGCATTCTTGGTTTTTTCCCATATTTGAGATAGCGTCTTCTAAAAATGAGAGGTCCATTTTAATTCCTGTGAGAATTTGACCTAATTCGTCGTGTATCTCCCGTGCAATACGTGTACTTTCATCTTCACGAATTGAATGTAACTTTGCCATCAATTTACGAAGTTGTAGGTAAGATGCGTTTAATCTTTCTTCGACTTTCTTTCTTTCTGTAATATCAAACGCAACACCAATTGCAGCAGGTTTACCTTTGTATTGTATGAATCCAGCTCCAAAATCGAGCCATCGTTCTTCACCGTTCTTAGTAATTATTTTAAATTCATATCTCGGCGATACAGCTTCGCCTCGAAGTCTAGCAAGACCTCGTTCTTTGACTATCTGTCTAAAATCAGGGTGCACGATGTCCCAAAATTTCATTTTTAAAAATTCTTCTTCTGAATAACCAGAAATGGTAATTGCCGCAGGATTCACATAAACAAAATTTTCATTTTGATAAATGAAAATTGCTGCGACGCTGGTTTGTGCGACAGTTCTAAATCTTAACTCGCTTTCTCTAAGTGCTTCTTCGGCTTGCTTTACGTCTGTTATGTCGCTCAATATTAGTGTTAGTGCAACAATCTTATCGTCTTGTTTAATTGGACCTAGGTGTGTTGAGTACCAGAGAATTTTTCCATCTGGTAATGTCCTTGTTGCTTCGTATTTGTACGATTCTCCGGTTTTAAAAGTGTTCTCTATAATCTTTCTCATTTTCTCGTGGTGTTCCTCATCTACGAATTTATAAATAGAAGAACCTATTATTTCTTCTTGTTTAATAGCTGGTGAAAATGTGTGGTTTATTGATAATATATTGCCTTGTATATCGATTGTTAAAATTACATCAGGAGCATTCTCTGCAAGTGATCGCCACTTGGCTTCCGATATGCGGAGAGCCTCTTCTGCTTTTAATTGCTCATCTCTTAATCGTTTTTTCTCAAGGACGGTTTTGATGGTAAGGGGAAGATGTTGAATATGCCGTGGAGTTTTTATTACATAATCTGCAGCACCGCGCAACATAGATTGAACAGCGATTTCCTCGGAGCCAGTTCCAGTAACTATAACAACCGGAAGGTTTGGATTATATTTATTAACAATGTCGAGGATCTCGAAACCCTCATAACCGAATATATGAAAATCACTTAATACTAAGTCGTAAGTATCTGTGATAAGTTTGGATTCGAATTCTTCTCTAGACGTTGCAAGTGTTAACTGGAAATCCGAACTTTCACGTTCTAAAGCATCTCGTACTAATTCACAATCTAGTTTATTATCATCAATATATAAAATCTTTATT
>JBBIRP010000008.1:0-25531 GCA_037441745.1 Ignavibacteriales bacterium | reverse complement strand
AATAGACGGAATTGGACCTCGTAGTGCTGAGAAAATTATAGACGATATAATTAAACATCGTGCAGATAGTTCAATATCAAATTTCTGGAAAGAATATAATTCTTACTCAGAAAACACACGGGAGCTTTTTGAACTTCTAAAATCAATTTCTGCCGACAAATATCCACCTGCTGAGAAGGTATCACGAATTAGGACTTACTATCATCCTCTCCTCAAAAAGAAATATGATGATCATAATAAGAGGAATAAAGATTTAGAAATTTTTGAACAAATTGCCGAACGTTATAAAGAGATCGGCAATTTTTTAGCCGATTTAGCATTGGAACCACCAAACGAAAGTATTGTTGACGTTGAAGCAACAACTAACGAAAAAGAATTTCTAACTCTCTCAACTATTCACAGTGCCAAAGGATTGGAATGGCATAGTGTTTTTCTGATTTACGCACTTGATGGAAGATTCCCATCATACTATTCCGTAGAAGATATAGATGAGCTGGAAGAAGAACAACGACTTATGTACGTTGCATGCACTAGGGCGAAAGAAAATTTATTCATCACATATCCAATAAATATTTATGATAGAGAAAGTGGAACAATTCTTACAAAACCCTCACGTTTTCTCGAAGGATTAGATGAAAAATTATTAGAACGATGGGTTGTGGATGAGGAAATATAATCTTTCAAATATGAGATATGACTGATTAAGGGTTAGTTTTTATAATCAACTTTATCTAAAAAAATTATGAAAAAGAAAAAACAATTTATTAAAGGGCTCAAACAGGCATGGCGAGACGAAATGTTAAGTGCAACCAACTATCGTGTATTAGCTGAGCACGAAAAAAACCCCGAGAAAAAAGCAATCCTTCTACGAATGGCAGAAGCCGAAGAAAAACATGCTGATACATGGGCAAAACGTCTTAAAGATTTGGGCGAAGAAACTGGTGAATTTAAGCTTACACTTACTGAGCGACTAAGACAATCTGTCATTTTAAAAAGTGACACTACGAGTGCCGCTCAAATGTTAGAAGCAGGTGAATCGGAAGCAGATAAACTTTATGATGACCTGTTAAATACTGCGCAAAATGATAATGATCGTGAATCAATATTAGAAGCACAAAAGGAAGAACACGCTCATAGTAAAATGCTAAAACAATTTGAAACGACTATACTTCATCCACAAAGTCGGCTCGAATCTATTCTCGGAAGAGAGAAATGGCATGTTCGTGCAGGTGGTTGGATCGGTCAAGCAATTTACGGTGCTAACGATGGACTCGGGGCTGTATTCGGAATTGTATCTGGGATGGCTGGTTATTCAGGTGGTAGCGATGTTGTCTTAGCCGCAGGACTTGCTGGCTCACTTGCAAGCGCACTCTCTATGGGTTCAGGCGCATACCTATCACGGAAAGCTGAAAAGGAAGTCTATCAAGCAGAAATTATGCGTGAGCAAAAAGAAATTGAAGAAAATCCTGAGGAAGAACTTGAGGAACTTTCATTATTCTACCAACTAAAGGGATTCGATAAGGAAGAAGCTGAAAAACTCTCCCATAAATTAATCGAACAACCAGAACACATGCTAAAAGTTCTTGCAAGCGAAGAACTCGGTTTATCAGAATCAACATTTCCAAACCCAATCCGTGAAGCGTTTTCCGCTGGAATATCTACTGCAATCGGTGGAATGATTCCTGTTATCCCATTCTTCATTGTTAATGGAACCACTGCTGTTATCTCAAGTCTAATCATAAGTACATTAGCTCACTTTGCAATTGGTGTTTTAAAAACTATTGTGACAGGAAGAAGCTGGCTGAAGAGTGGGGCTGAAATGACAGCCGTTGGAATTATAACTGCTGCATTAGCATACGGACTCGGAATTTTGCTAAGTCCAGAAGGTCATATGATAAAATAATTAAACCACCAAACTAAATAGTACTGATGGAACTCATAATCGAATCAATTCGTTAACTTATTTATGAATAGAACTGATAATCCAACTACAAATAAAAGATTCTATAATATCACATTGGGATTGGCAATTTTTACAATTGTTTACAATGTAATTGAAGGTCTGGTTTCAGTATACTTTGGTAATCGCGACGAGAGCTTAACTCTTTTCGGTTTTGGTATAGATAGTTTCATTGAATCAATATCTGGTATTGGAATTCTTCATATGATCTTCCGCATTAAGTTGCAACCGGATGTTTGCCGCGATAACTTCGAAAAAACAGCATTACAAATCACCGGTATGGCATTTTTCATTCTATTCGGTGGGTTAATAGTATCAGGAATTTACAACATCTCAATAAAACATTATCCTGAATCAACCATTTGGGGTGTGATAATCTCACTAATATCTATCATCATTATGTTAGCGCTCATCTATTGGAAGCGACGGACGGGAAAAATGCTTAATTCTGAAGCCATACTTGCCGATGCGAAATGTACAAGTGTTTGTGTTTACATGTCAGTAATCCTTTTAGTTTCCAGTGGAATATACGAGCTTACCCAAGTTCCTTATATCGATGCTGCAGGCACATTTGGATTATCTTATTTTTCTTTCAAAGAAGGTAAAGAGTGTTTTAATAACGCAAAGAATAACAAGCACTGCTCTTGTTCAAGTCATTGAAGAAATCGAAAAAAATCATATGGCAAAGGAATATTATCCACCGATGCATACAGCTGAGCACATACTAAACCAAACAATGGTTCGTATGTTTAATTGCGGTAGATGTATAAATGCACATATTGAAATGAAAAAATCACGTATAGACTTTCGTTTTGAACGTAATATTACAGTGACAGAAATTGCAGAAATTGAAAGGAAAGTAAATGAAATTATTCAAGCTAATCTTGAAGTCACAGAAGAATTTCTACCTCGCTTTGAAGCAGAGAAAACATTCAACCTGAGTAAACTACCGAATGACAACTCATCTCAAATTAGAATCATTCGAATAGGTGATTACGATGCATGTCCATGTATAGGTAAACATGTTCCCACAACGAAAGAAATTGGTAATTTTAAGATCATATCAACATCATACAACAATGGAATATTGCGATTACGATTTAAACTCTTATAATCGTTAAAACTGCATTTTTTATATTTTATTTCCAAAATATTTTTATTAAATTATTCATAGAAAAATTTGGTTATTTGATAAAAAATATAATTAAAAATAATCATGAACATTGAAAGTAAAAGTATTCACATCCTTGTTGTTGATGACGACGATGCGATTAGATTCCTTTTAAAAGATATGTTAACAGATGAAGGTTATAAAATAACCACAGCAGCTGATGGCAAAGAGGCAATAAATTTACTTCAAAAAGAAAAATATGATATCATACTTTTAGATATTATTATGCCAAGTGTATCGGGATTTGGTGTCTTAAAATTTATTAAAGATAACTCTATTCCTACCAAAGTGATCATGATAACAGCATATTCAGAATTAAAACTCGCTTCAGAATCTAAGCAGTTGGGTGCGGACGACTTTATTGCCAAACCTTTTATGCGTCAAGATCTTCTGAACACTATTAAGCAAGTTCTAAGTTAAACTAATTATTATCTCATCGTTCTGATCCTAACATCTACGTACTTCTCATTAGCTAAAAGTATTTTTAATTTTGAGATATCAGTCTCACCATAATGGTATGGGTATAATATCTTCGGCTTGAACTTCTTTACTGCATCCACCAGTTGTTCAGGTAGCATCGTGTAAGGCTGATTCATCGGTAAGAATGCAATATCTATATTCTTTAATTCAGCCATCTCATCGATGTTTTCTGTATCTCCAGCAATATAAATTCTTTTCTCACCAATTTGTAATACATAACCATTATCTCGGCCCTTTGGGTGATAAATCTCTCTCCCTTTTGTTGTATTGTAAGCTGGTACTGCTTCGATATATATACCATCAATCAATTGTTTCTCACCATTCTTCATCACTATACCCTTTTTAATAATTTCATATGCGGCATTTGTCATAATTATTCTTGTTTTCTTTTTCAGAATATTATTGAGAGCATTCGTATCAAGATGATCCTGGTGATGATGTGTAATCAAGACTATATCTGCTTTGGGTAATTTCGTGTAATCAACAAGTTTACTCCACGGGTCAATGTGAATGATCTTACCATTTATATCGAACATTAACGTCCCATGGCCAATGAACGTCATGATCAATTTCCCTTTCAGTGTCTGGATTGTATCGCGTTCGAATTTTATCTGCCCAACCGATGGTAAATTTAGCATGAGACCTGTGATCAACAAGTAAAATATTTTTTTCATAAGCTTCATTCCTTATCGAATATCTTAATACGTAAAATTAACAAGACAAAAATAAAATTCAAAAACAATTTGAAAAATTCAAATTTCATTATTCAATTTAGATCTGAAACTCGACAACAACTCTTGATTTGTTGGATATTTCTCTAATTCTTTCAACAATGTTAACATAGCATCTTTAGGTATTAGACGTTGAAGTGTCCTTCCTATTCTAATCTTCCACGCCTTTTTTACGGAACATTCAATAAAATTAGCATTGCGAAGATTGAACCGTGCAATAATATTCGAATTCACTTTTATATCGTTTGGTTTTCGCTCGTGCGTCAGCGAAGTTCCATGATGAATCATTCATGGTCACCTTCTATCTCTAATAAACCTTGTATTGTATTCACACCTTTTGTAATGATATTAATTTGAATTTTATTTTGAATCAAAATAGAAACTCTAGAGTTTATAATCAAAAAACGCATCATGGATTTGAAGGTAAATAAAAAATGATTATCTTTCCATTAATTGATTAAAAAAACTATGGCATCAAAGACTGGTATTGTTTATCACGAGAAATTTCTTGAACACGAAACCGGTCCCGGGCATCCCGAAAAACCCGAGAGGCTGCGTGTAATAGTTAACCATCTAAAAAATACCAAGTTGTGGCAAGAACTTCAGCATTTAATCATCGACGAGGTAACAGAGGAGTGGCTTTTAAGAGTACATTCAGTTGAGCATATTGAAAATTTACGTCAGGCATGTATTCGAGGAATTACGATTTTGGACGAAGAAGGTGACACACACGCATCACGCGAGTCGTTTAAAGCAGCATTACTCGCTGCTGGGGGTGTGATTTGTGCAGCAGATGCAGTGATGAATAAAATCCTAAAAAATGCGTTCTGCGCCGTTCGTCCGCCTGGACACCATGCAGAACGTAATCGTATAATGGGTTTTTGTCTTATTAACAATGTTGCCATAGCAGCACAGTATATAAAATACAAATACAATGCTGAAAGAATTCTTATCCTTGATTGGGACGTTCACCACGGCAACGGTACTCAACAAATATTTTACGACGATAAATCTGTAATGTACATAAGTACGCACCAATATCCCTTCTACCCCGGGACTGGAAGCCGAAGTGAACAAGGGATCGGCGAGGGGAAGGGATACACGCTCAACATTCCTATGATCGCAGGTAGTGGTGAAGAGGAATTTACCGACGCATTTAAGGAAGAAATAATTCCGACGATTGAGAATTATCGACCCGACATTATTTTCATTTCTGCAGGTTTTGATGCACACAAAGATGACCCACTTGCAAATCTCAACTTAACTGAAGCATCATTTGCATTATTCACTCGCATGGTTACGGACTCTGCAGAAAAATATTGTGATGGTCGAATTGTTTCCGTCCTTGAAGGCGGTTATAATCTAAAAGCACTCGCAGACTGTGTTGGGTATCATATAAAAGCGTTAATGGGATATAATTCTTAAATTTAATGTAAATTTATTTATTAAAAACTAAACTTATGACCGACAAGAAAAAGAAATCATTGAAAATAGTAACTTTATTTATAACCATCTCAAAATTTTCAAGAATATTGAGCGTTATTTCTATACTCCTGATGCTTTTTTTTATAGCACCGCTTTTACTAAATATTTTTGAAGATGCAAAAGAATATTCACTCGTTCGCTCTATATACGATATCGATAAGAAGCTAATCACTATGGTCAAAGAAAATATACCAACTAAGGTAAGTGGTAGAGATATGTCACGTTTGATTATGATTACAGGATTGTTCATATTGAGTGGGATATTCACAAGAATAGCAGAAAAATTAAGAGACCGTTCAGAGTATTTTAAATTTAAACTCAACCTTGATGTGTGGAAAGCACAAATGAATTTATCCGATAATGCAATAATACTAACACCATTAAATCAGAAATTAGAGCAGTTAAAAAATGCGAAGAAAAAAGACCGTGAGCAACTCATAAAGGAATTTATAGAAACGAAGAAAAAATTAGACGAGATGGGACGCGATCTTGCCTTTCTATCAATCGATGTTGTTGATTCAACGAAAATGAAGGAGGGTGAAGAGAAAGCAATTATTGAGCATGATTTCAAAGAATATAAAAGATTCGTTGAACGTGCTTTGACATCGCACGGATGCTTGAAATCCGCCTGGACGCCAGATGGAGTAATGAGCTGTTTTAACTCTGTTGATGCAGCCGTAAGAGCTGCACGTGAAGTAATTAACGGGTTGGACGATTTTAACAAGAATATTAAGGGAATGCGCAGCGATTTTCGGGTACGTTGTGGAGTCAACTCAGGGTTTGTATATTTCGACGAATCCATCCCACTTGAAGAAATAAGTGATCGAGTTATAGATATAGCTGGTCATATGCAAAAGAACGCACAACCAAATACAGTCTGCGTAGCCAAACCTGCTATTGAACCATTGAACGATAGAATCGGATTTGAACCTTCTGGGAAAATTGTAGATGGATACGAAGTGTATGAATGGAGAAAAAGTTAAAGTTGTAAGTATTTATGCCTAAACGATAAATAACTCACACTTTATTCATTCCCATCGCCAGCTTGTTCCGTCTTTTTTATCCTCAATTAGAATTCCAATCTTTTTCAAACCATCTCTTATTTTATCCGAGAATTCCCATAGCTTTTTACTCCTTGCTTCGGTACGCAATTGAATTATAAAATTTATCAACTCCTCTTCGCTTGCCCCAACATTTTGTTTCTCAATTTGCTCGGGAATTATCCCGAGTATACTTCCACCTAACTCAGTATATAACTCATCTATTTGCTTCATCAACTCAATATTTAGTTTCCCTTCGGTAATTATGGTATTCACTTCACGACTGAAATCGAATAACACAGCAATCGCTTGCGATGTATTAAAGTCGTCGTCCATTGCATCGAGAAATAATTTCTTGAATCCAACAAGATTAATAAAACTTGAATCCTGAATCTTAAATCCTGATTCCTTTTTGTGTAATTTTTCAATTTCCTCTCTAACATTTCTTACTGTGTTCAATAATTTTTCAAATCCCTTCGCCGCTCCTTCCAATGCTTCATCAGTAAAATCGAGTGTACTGCGATAATGACTTTGTAAAATGAAAAATCTTATAACTAACGGAGGATATTTTTTAAATGCATCCTTCAGGTTAATCACATTACCAAGCGACTTTCCCATTTTTTGTCCACCAACGGTGACCATATTGTTGTGAATCCAGTATTTAACGAATGGCTTTCCGGTTGAGCATTCACTTTGAGCAATTTCGCATTCATGATGAGGAAATTGATTTTCTATTCCACCGCCATGGATATCAAATGATTCGCCCAAGTATTTCATGGACATCGCAGAACATTCTATATGCCAACCGGGATAACCCATACCCCAGGGGCTTTTCCACTGCATAATGTGGTCTTTTTCAGCTTTTTTCCATAGAGCGAAATCGGCTGGATGTTTCTTATCGGGATTGACTTCGATTCTTGCACCTGCTTCCATTTCTTCAACAGAACGACGAGAAAGTTTTCCGTAATCTTTGAACTTAGTAACATCAAAATAAACCGACCCATTCTTCTCGTACGCAAATCCTTTATCGATCAGCTTTTCAACTAATCCAATTTGCTCGATTATATGTCCCGTTGCGCGCGGAGAGATGTCAGGTCTAATTACACCAAGTGCATCCATATCCTCGAAGTAACTTTTAGCATACATCTCAGCAATTTGCATCGGATGAACACGGTCTTTTCTTGATTGTTTTTCAATTTTATCTTCTCCTTCGTCAGCGTCGTCGGTTAGATGACCAACATCTGTAATGTTTTGTACGTACAAAACTTTATAACCCAGAAAACGAAGATACCGAACAATGATATCAAAAGAAACATAACTTTTTGCATGACCAATATGGGAATGGCTGTAAACGGTCGGTCCGCATACGTAGACTCCAACTGTACCTTCGTTGATCGGTTGGAATTCTTCTTTTTGTCGTGTTAGTGTGTTGTATATTTTAAGAGACATTTAGTTTTTCCAAGATTATTACGAACTTTCTAAGTCATCAAGAGCCTTATTGTGCCAAACACTTTTCTCGTTATTCTTAAAAACTCTACTTCATTATTCCATATTGATATAAAATATACGCATAATCGAAAGCAATTTCACGTAAACGCTCATATCTGCCAGATGAACCTGCATGACCTGCGCCCATGTTTACTTTTAGTAAAACTATGTTGTTGTTAGTCTTCATAGCTCGTAGTTTTGCAACCCACTTTGTTCCTTCCCAATAATTGACACGTGGGTCATTGAAACCCACTTTCACAAGGATATTCGGGTAATTCTGCTTTATTGTATTCGTATAGGGATCGTATGATTTCATGTAATCATAATAAACTTTCTCATTTGGATTTCCCCACTCCAAATATTCTTGAGTAGTGTACATTAAAGTCGGGTCGAGCATGGTATTCAATACATCGACAAAAGGAACTCTCGCGATAACAGCCTTGAATAAATCGGGTCGCATAGTTGTGACGGCACCCATCAATAATCCTCCGGCACTTCCGCCAGAAATTGTTAGTTTCTCTTTACTTGTATATTTATTTTTTATCAGGTGCTCTGCACATGCGATGAAATCAGTGAATGTATTTTTCTTTTTCAATAATTTACCGTCATCATACCATTCACGCCCCATATCACCACCACCGCGAACATGTGCCAGTGCCACAATTACACCACGATCGAGATAACTCAATATGACAGAACTAAAAGTTGGTTGTGTTGGTGAACCGTATGCACCATAACCCCCCATATGAAGCGGAGAAGTGCCGTCGAACTTTACACCTTTTTTATACACCAGTGATATTGGTATGTCTGTTCCATCGCTCGCTTTGGCAAAAATTCTTTCGGATTTATATTGTGCAGGGTCATACCCTCCTAAAACTTCCTGCTGTTTTATCAATTTACTTTCTTTAGTCTCCAAATTATAATCAAAAATTGAAGGCGGTTGAATAAGTGATTGATAGCTATATCGAAAAATTTTTGTATCATAAATTTTATTTACATTAGCATAAGCTGTATATACAGGATCGGGGAATTCGATGTAATGGAAATTACCATTTAGCATATCTGTGACTCGCATTTTCTGCAAGCCATTTTCGCGTTCATATATTACAGAATAATTTTTAAAGAAATCCATTCCCTCAATAGTAATACCTTTCCGATATGGAATAACTTCTTCCCAATTATTTTCGTCTGGATTGGAAATAGGAGCTCTTACAAGTTTGAACGTTTTTGCATTTTTATTGGTTCGGATGTAAAAATAATCCCCCCAATGGTCAACGCTATACTCATGTTCTGAACGTCTATCAACAATCAACTTGAATTCTGCAGTAGGATCATCTGCAGGAATGTATCGCCACTCGTCGGAGTTACTTGCCGATGAATTTATGAAGATAAATTTATTGCTTCTCGTACGACCAATTCCTACTGTGTACAACGGATCGCTTTCTTCGTACAATAATTGATCTTGTGACGATTTTGTCCCAAGTGTATGGCGATATACACGATATGGTCTTTTCGCTGAATCTTCCATTGTATAAAAAATTGTTTTGTTATCCATCGCCCACGTGAGGTCCTGCGTATTCTCGACGCGGTCGGCCATAATCGTTTTATTTTCAAGATTTTTCACATTTAAAATGTAATTCTCCGAACCATTCGTATCAATTGAAAAAGCGAGGAAGTTTCCATCTGGACTGATTTCCATGTGCCATACTCTATAGAATCTAAAACCTTTAGACATCTCGTTTTGGTCAAAATAGATCTCTTCTGGTGCATCAATACTTCCCTTTTTCCTACAGTAAATCGGATACTGTTTTCCTTTCTCCGTTCGTGTGTAATAATAATATTCACCTTCAGGATAAGGTGGTTCTTGATCGGTTTCTTTAATTCGTCCTACCATTTCGCTGTAAAGCGTTTCTTGCAATGCCTCAGTCGGTTTCATTACAGCATCTGTGTAAGCGTTTTCCGCTTTCAAATACTCAATCACTTCAGGATTTGTTCTACTATCATCACGAATCCAATGATAATTATCAACACGGACATCACCATGGAGTGTGTCGTACTTTGGAACAATCTTTGCAATAGGCGGTTGTTGTGCCAAACCTGCATTGAAAATATTAAAGGTCAAAAATGTTGAAAAGATTATTCTAGGTATAGTTTTCATAAATATCCCTCATAATAAATTCTATATTATAAATTTCATCTTTCTCTTTCTTCCACATTCTCTCTGATCTATGCTACTTCATCCCAATTAGCTCTCTCGCACTTTCCAATCCACTTTCAGTTATTTCTTCTCCGCTCATAAGTTTTGCAACTTCTTCAACACGTTCTTCGAGGTTCAACTTTCTCATCCGTGTAATTGCACGCTTTTTATTCTCGAGTTTCTCGACAACAAAATGTACATCCGCTAAACCAGCAATTTGCGGCAAATGTGTGATTGCAATAACCTGATGAAATTGTGATAGCTTTTTTAAACTTTGCCCAACGGCTTGTGCTATACGTCCGCTTACACCAACATCAATTTCATCAAAAATTAGAAGTGGTAGTCTATCAGATTTTGCAAGTATCATTTTCAAAGCTAACATAATTCTTGATATTTCACCACCCGATGCAACTTTGATCAATGGTTTAGGGTCTTCCCCAATGTTTGTCGAGATATAAAACTCGACAAAGTCAATTCCCTTTTGTGTCGACTCCAAATAATCTTTGCCAATTTTTATAATAGCACTTTCCTTATCAGACGCGGGTAGAGATGAAATTTTTATTTCGAAGATTGCATTGGGTATTCCGAGCTCAGCTAAGACTTGTACAATTGCTTTATTCGCCTTCTTTGCAACATCATATCGTTTTATTGATAAACGCTGAGCAATTTCGGATGCAATTTCCCTTTCGCTTTCAAATCTTTTTTGGAGCAAAGCAATTTCTGTTTGGAAATTAATTGCTAATTCAAATTCACGTCCAATCTTTTCACGGTATTGGAGAACCGCATCCAGTGAACCACCGTACTTTTTCTTAAGCAGCGCTATATTACCAAGTCGGTCGCGAATTTCTTCGAGCCGTTCTGGATTAAATTCAATTTTCGAGTTATACTGCTGAATAAATTTTGCAATTTCATCTATAATGGCTGCCGCACTCGCAGCTTCTTTTTTTTGTTCGTCGAATGTATTATCGATTGAACACAAACTCTCGAGCTCATTACGTACAAGAATTAGTTGGTCGTGAATTGCATTCTCACTTTCATATAAAACTTGATATAACCGCTCTGTTGAGCTGAATAAACGTTCTGCATTCTCCAAAATTCTTAATTCATTCTCAAGCTCTTCCTCTTCACATTGGCGAGGATTGACATCATCTATCTCTTTGATCTGAAACTCATATAATGAACGCTTTTCAATCAATTGCTTTTCTTTAGCTTTTAATTCTTTAAGTTCATCGAGTGTCTTATTGGCTTTTAAGTACAAATCATTAAATTCATCGACTAAACTCTCGAATCGCCCATAATCATCCAGAAGATCGATGTGGGTTTCAACACGCAATAACGATTGATGTTCGTGCTGGCCGTGGAGATCAACGAGCAAGTCACCGACTTCCTTTAATAATGCATTGGTTGTAGGTGAATCGTTTATGAAAGAACGGCTTTGTCCTTTTACAGGAACTTCACGCCGAAGTATTAGTTCATCAGAGAATTCAATTCCATTTTGTTTGAGAAGTGTTTCTAATTTTTGATTGCCAGAGACATTAAAAAATCCTTCTACGATTGTTTTTTCAGCCCCCTTGCGCACAGCGTCAGTGTCAGCACGTTCACCAAGTATCAAGCTCAACGCATCGATTATAATGGATTTACCTGCGCCAGTCTCGCCAGTGATTATATTCAAACCCCTTTCAAACTCAACGTTGAGTTCTTCAATAAGAGCGTAGTTTTTAATTGTAAGTTTTTTTAACATGCGTTTGGTAATTTAATAAAAATTTGGGGGAAACTCAATATCTATTGATCTATTGAAATGCTTTTTAAAAATTAAAAAACTTCACATCAGGTATGTCTTTCAAGATTCCATGGTAGTAAGCCATTCGAAAAAATTCCGTCAATGCTTCTATTGCAAAATCATCAAGCTGATATGAAACATTTTTATAAACAGCAGGGGTATTCTTAATTACGATCTCACTACCTGCGGAGATCAGAATCTTTTTTTCTTCTTCATTTAAAGTATTTTCCCTTGAAACCCAAATTCCATGTACAAAAGGTAATTCAGTAATGTCGTCCCACTCATCGACTAAATCGATTTTATTCTTATTTTCCTTTAGTTTAATAGCTTCGTCACCAACAACAAGGAGAGCATCGACTTTTTGAAGTGCATCTGTTATATTCTTGATAAAAGGTATTAGTTTTGGTTTAATGCCAAATTTTTCTGAAAGAACTATACTTGCCAAAACTATCTCAGAGCTAAAGTTAGGATCAACGGCAAGCGTTTCTAACTTTCGAATATTTTCTCTGAAGAACAGATATATTGTATTCGATTCACATTGTGAAACTACTCCAACCTCTGGGATAATTCGGTACATCGAATAATCTTTTGCATAATCAATAGGTGATAAAAAAGCTCCGTCAAGTTTTTTCTCACGAAGCTTTATTGCAAGTTGCGTTGGTAAATCTTCGATTAAGTGAAAGAGATCATCTCGCTGCCTTAAACCATTAAATAGTGGCTGTGCATAGGATTGAGAAATAATCCCAAGGTTTTTTGGCACGATATCACTCAGCCGTAGTTTTCTGGCGAATTTGTTTTGCCGCTAATGCACGTAAGTAATACATTTTTGCCCGCCGCACTCTACCTACCTTCACCAATTCTATTTTTGCTATCCTCGGTGAGTGGAGTGGGAAAATACGTTCAACGCCCACACCGTTTGATATTTTTCTAACAGTGAAAGTTGCACGTAAACCATCGCCGTGCCTACTTATGACAACACCTTGGAATTGTTGAAGGCGTTCTTTATCTCCTTCTATGACACGGACATGTACATTAACTGTATCACCAGCTTTAAATTCTGGAATATCCGTTTTCATCTGCGTTGCCTCTACCAATTTTAACTTATCCATTTTATTTTCTCCTTAAATTATTTTAATAAACTTCTCCTAAGTTCTTTAGTTCGTTTGATGCGCTGCTCATAACGCCACTTTTCGATTGCTTTGTGGTCACCAGATAGTAGAACATCAGGCACTTTCATTCCTTTGAATTCAAACGGTTTTGTATAATAAGGACAATCAAGTAAACCTTCTTGGAACGAATCAGTTAACATTGATTCACTATCACCTAACACGCCAGGAATTAATCTTACAAGTGCATCAATTATAACAAGTGCTGCCAACTCGCCACCTGTTAGTACATAATCTCCTATGGAGATTTCCCTTGTTATCAATTTTTCTCTGACTCGGTGATCAATTCCTTTATAATGACCACATAAAAATATCAGATTCTTTTTCAAAGAAAGCTGATTAGCGAGCTTTTGGTTGAACTTTTCACCATCTGCTGTAACGTAAATTACTTCGTCGTAATTTCTTTTATCCTTTAATGACTCGATACACTCGAATATTGGTTCTGGTTTCAGCACCATCCCTGCACCCCCGCCATAAGGTGTATCATCAATAGTCTTATGTTTATCGTGTGCATACTTTCTTAAATTATGCACACGAATCATAACTAATTTCTTTTTTTTCGCCTGTCGGATTATACTGGCACAAAGAGGACTTCTGAGTATTTGTGGAAAACCTGTAATTACATCAATTCTTATTGGTATATTAATCTTCAATCAAACCCTCGATCAATCTCACAACAATTCTTTTGTTTTCAGTATCGACTTTTTTAATAAATTCCTTGACTGCTGGGATTAGATGAAGTTTTCCACCTTTCCGAATACCCCAAATGTCTTGTGCTTTCATTTTATAAACTTCTTCAACCATACCAACGAATTTATTATCGGTTGACCAAACCTCGCAACCTATGATTTCGTGAATAAAATATTCACTTCTCTTCGGTTTTATAAGGTCATTCTCTCCAATGAAGATAAATTGATTTTTTATCCTCATCGCATCGTTTCTATTATATACTTCTTTTAATTTAAGAAGCAATCCTTTATGTGATATCAAAACATCCTCCACCGAATAGCGAATTACAACATGCTCTGACGAACCGATATAAACTTGTGACAAATTTTTAAATCTTTGCAATGAATGTGTTGTTGGTAAAATTTTGAGATATCCATTAACCCCAAAATAACCAACAATCTTTCCGATTGCAAAAAGGTTCACTTATCGACAGTTCTTAGATAGATATCTAATATATTTTGTAAAAAGTCTTCGTTTGGTAGAGCTGAATTAGCCAAGTACTTCAAGCGAAACTTTTTTCCCTGCCTTTTTACCAACTGCTGCAACAAGTGTGCGCAAAGCAAAAGCAGTTCTGCCTCTTTTACCTATGACTTTTCCTACATCTGGTTGAGAGACTTTGAGTTTAAGAATGAGTTTATCATTCTTTGTTTCTTCTTCAATACTAACACCGTCGGGTTGATCGACAAGTTGTTTAGCAATATATTCAACGAATTCTTTCATGCGTCCTCCATTCGTATTATATCTACGATATTATCCATAGATACGAAATTGGGATTATTGGTTATTTGAATTAGTGAATTAGAGCTTATAAAAACTTAAACGTTACGAAACGGGTTTTTCTGCAGCAGGCTCCGATGCTGGTGTCTGAGCCGGTGTCGGTGCAGCTTCGGTCGCTTTCCTTTTCTTTTTCAAGGCTGCTTTTCTCCTTGCTTTACGCTCTGATTCACGAGCCAACTTCTCTTTCTGCATCATTGCCCACTTATCAAGCTCTGCCGTAATAGTTGCTTCATCCGCACCCTTTTTTGCCAAAGTCCACTTCAACCATAGACCTTTACGTTTCAAAAGACTTCTGAGTGTATCGGTTGGTTGTGCACCTTTCTTTAACCAGTTCATCAAGCGTGCTTCATTGATTTCTATTCCGACTGGGTTGAGCATAGGGTTATATTGCCCAATTGCCTCGATAAATTTACCTGTACGTGCTGCACGGGAATCGGCAACAACAATTTTATAAATTGGTTGTTTCTTCTTCCCCATTCGCCGTAATCTTATTTTAACCAAAATAACTACTCCTTTAGATTATTGAACACTTTTTAAAACTTCTAATTTCAAATTCGCATTCCCTGAATAATTCTGGGAAGCTTTCCCTTTGAAAATGTTTTCATCATCTTCTGCATTTCTCCAAATTGTTTCAGTACCTTGTTAACTTCTTGTATCGACGTCCCGCTCCCCAATGCAATTCGTTTGCGACGCGTTCCATTGATTATATTGGGACGCTGACGTTCTTCTTTTGTCATCGATTGGATGATAGCTTCCACTCGTACAAGAGCTTTATCATCCATAGTGGTGTTCATCGGTAAACGATTAACACCAGGGATCATATTCATTAGCTGTTGAACCGAACCCATTTTCTTTATCTCATTAAGCTGATCAAGAAAATCTTCGAATGTAAATTGCGATTTTTTAATCTTCTCTTCAAGCTTCCGAGCTTTCTCTTCGTCATAACGCTCCTGTGCCTTTTCGACAAGCGTGACGATATCACCCATCCCAAGGATTCGTGTAGCCATCCTGTCAGGATGAAAAGCTTCTAGTGCATCCAATTTTTCACCGACACTGACAAACTTAATTGGTTTATTGACTACTGCTCTAATCGAAATTGCAGCACCACCACGTGTGTCACCGTCGAGCTTCGTAAGAACTACACCATCGTAATCTAATCGGCTATGGAATGCTTTTGCAGTGTTTATGGCATCTTGTCCTGTCATCGAATCAACAACGAAAAGGATTTCGTGTGGATTCACTTGCGATTTAATAGTCTCAACTTCGCGCATCATCTCATCATCGATATGGAGTCTACCAGCTGTATCAATTATGACGACGTCTTTAACAGCTTTTCTTGCTTTATCGATAGCACCATATGCAATTTCTATTGCATTCTTATCACGTTCAGCTACAACTGGCACTTTGATTTGATTCCCAAGTATTTCAAGTTGCTCGATCGCCGCTGGTCTATGAACATCTGCTGCTACTAAGATCGGAAAATGTCCTTTATTTTTTAAATAGTTTGCAAGTTTTGCACAGAACGTTGTCTTACCAGAACCTTGAAGTCCAGCCACCATAATTACGGTCGGAGGAGTTGTTGAGAATTTTATCTCAGATGTTGCAACCCCCATCAACTTCACCATTTCATCGAAGATAATCTTGACAATCAACTGACCTGGAGTTATGCTTTCTAACACTTCCTGACCAATTGAACGCTTTTGTACATCATCGATGAATTGTTTTACGACTTTGTAATTTACATCTGCATCGAGTAGTACACGCCTTACTTCACGTAATGATTCTGATACATTCGCTTCGGTAATCTTACCTTGTCCGCGAAGTTTCTTAAAAACAAGTTCTAATTTTTGTGTTAAATCCTCGAACATTTTCCCTTGATTTCATCAAAATATATCAGAAATAGATAAAAAACGCCCTCCCGTCCAAAACAACTAGGAGCGGGATCGGCGCCTAATTTTTAAAACGTACTAAATTTACGTAAAAATTAAGATTGATGCAAGAATGACTTTCCAATCAACGAAATACCAAATGTTAAAGATATTTAAACGAATTATAGAGAAATTATCATCTCTACATATTTAATATCATCTCAATAACAACATCTTCTTTGTGGAGATAAATTGATGATCTAAGTTTACAGAATAATTTCGAATTTGCAAGCGATAGAAATACAAACCACTGGAGATATTACTCATACTTTCGTCTGCAATGGAAAAACTGACTCTGTGATAACCTGCGTCTTGATTTCCATCGACGAGAGTTTTAACTTCCCGACCAAGGACATCAAATATTTTTAATGTAACCCAACAATCAATAGGTAACGAATAATCAATTACAGTTGTTGGATTAAACGGATTCGGATAATTTTGTTCGAGATTGAATTTACTTGGTAACTCTCTGGTTCCATTCAATTGTAAGACTATCTGAGATAGTTTGTCTTCACTCTTAATTGGTAACTCCGGTATTTGAATTGTCCCATTTCCGTTCAAAAATATTTTTTGTTTACCGACAACAAGCGTTGAATAAACATCCGATTGTTTAATATTCCATTCCAAATTCAATGGATAATTATTAGAAGAGATAAGTATTGGAAATGATTCTATGGCGTAATCTTTTATGATTTCGAGATATCTTCCAGATTGAAATCTAACATCGAAGGTTCCGATTGGTGGAGTTGGAGGCAAGTCATAATTTCTAATTTTAATATCATTAGAATATTTTCCAAAATAAAGTGTTTGGTAATTATCTTTTGAATCACGAATAATAATTTTATTTAACGATTGCAAAATATTTTTACTCAGCAAATTATTCTTAGTTATATTAGTACCATCTAAAACCAGTCTGCCTGCTCGATCGGTTTTAACCCAATATCCTTTCCCAAATCTCAAACTATCTACAACTTTATATGAACCCGTATATTCAAAAAAATTAGATGAAACAATTCCTTCAGGTAATGATTGAATTGAACTGATATGAATTGTGTTCAAAGTTGAACCTACCATGTTCCAACCTTCTATAACATCAATCGTGTCAGTTACAGGCGCAGAACCGATTATCCCCTGAGATTGATCGATGCCAAATTTTAACCAATAACCCTTGCCTTTATAAATAGAATCGCTTAGAATATAGTTAGGTCCTCCTTCATAAGTGAAGGCACTCGAAATTGCGGTGGGGAAAATTGCGGGAGTACGCGGATCAATCACAGAGAACGGAATCGAAACCATATTCCAACCCGCGGAAATGGACACACTTAGTGCAATTCCTTTTCCAGTAACAGTTAATTGATCAGGAGATGTTGGTGCATTATGGTAAAAGAATATATTACTTGTTACAGTTCCAGTATCAGTTGGTGTGAACGTAATATAGAATTTCTGACTGTTAGAAATAGGAATAGTTGCTGACATTGGATAGATTGTAAAATAAGGATGATCGGAAGTGACTGATGTGATTTCTAATGTGGTTAAGCCTGTATTAAATACTGTCACACTATCTATTTTAGAAAAATTGACAAACACGTTTTTAAAGTCACAAGACGTCGGAGAGAGTGTAAACGTTTTCATCGAATCTTTCGTTTTCAAAATCCAATTCCCGGGGTCAAACTGAAGCGATGTCGGATGATGCGAAACTTCAAATTCGAACGTTTGATTCTGCTGATTATTAAATACGACAATTGTTGTGTCCCAGCTATCACTAAAAACTTGAATATCGATAGGCATTGTAAAAAACGGAGGATTTGTGGTTAATGTTGTTTGATTTATACCAAGTGTAACTTTATAACCACCAAATGATGGTTCAAAAGTCCATCCATAAGTATAGCGAGGATATTTTTCCCCAAAAACCCACTCATTAAAGAAAAAATCAAGGTCTACACCAGAAGTTGCTTCACAAACTGATTGAAAATCTTGAGTTGAAGCAGTACCAAATTTCAGATTCGGATCATTTGCATAGTTATACATTGATTGAAAAAATGCTGAATCACCAATTACATGGCGAAGCATATGAAGTACTGACGATCCTTTGGAGTAGACACGAGAACCTGCAAACATATTACCGACACTAGTTGTATCCTGAAGATACAAAGTTCCAATTGCACTTTTGGCACTATTCATATCCGCATTCACGACACTCCAATATGAACTCATACCATATCTTTTCTCGCCATACAATGCCTCACAGTACGAAGCGAATCCTTCATTCAACCAAAGGTCAGGCCATGTACGACAAGTTATCATATCACCGAACCATTGATGTGAGAGTTCATGAATAACCAAGTACTCACCAAAACCACCGACATATGTCATTGTTTGATGTTCCATTCCACCTCCCCAACCAAATTCAGCGTGTCCATATTTTTCATCAACAAAAGGATATAATCCAAAAAGTTGAGAGAAAATTTGCAAACCATCCACTGCTCTTGGTAACCCACTTTGAGCCGAAGAAAGATGTTCAGGTAGGACATAATTTAAAACTTGCATTGAGTCTGTTGATGAATATTTAAACCAATTCGAAAATTCTGAGTAGTTTGTAAACGCTATTGAGATAAGGTACGTCGAAATTGGATAAACTGTTTTCCAATGATGTGTCGAAGTTCCATTTCCATTATCAATAACGGAAAGTAGTTTACCATTAGAACCAACTTTGAATTCAGAATTACAAGTTACAAAAATATCAGTTGAATCAGCTTTGTCCATCGGATGATCGTTACAGGGCCACCAATCCTTTGCGCCATAAGGTTCGCTCAAAGACCAAACCCACGGAGTACCGCTATGCGAACTAAATTCAAAACTCCCAAATCCACTACTTCCAGGCACCCCCTGATAAAATATTTCGACTTCCATCATATCTCCATTGTTGTATATTTTATCAAGTGTAACATTAAATGATGATATACTTTGAATAAAGCTTGTTATCGTACCGCCAACTTTTACTGAATCGATCGTAAGCGCATTCATCAAATCAAGTGTTATCGAAGTTTTTCCGTCTTGTAAACTTCTTGCCGTCAGCAGCACTCTTCCTCTCAAATAATTAGGGGACGTTGTTATTGTTAAATCCAATAGGTAATATTTCACATCCATACTCGATGTGAGCATTTCATTAAAAGGGTCTTTTTGGAAAATCTTTTGATACCGCAACATCTCTTGTTTAGATATTTTTTCCCGATCGCCATATAAGTTTTCAACTTGTGGGAACAAAGTTGAAAAACAGAATAAGAAAGAAACTAGAATGAGGATAATTGTATAAGATTTCATGTTATGCCTATTGGTTGTAGATATTTTGTTTTTAAAATGTAAGAACATAATGATTGAAAGTCAAAAACATTTTAGGGTATTCTCAAGATATGTTTATTAATTTACCATCGAGCATTCGAAATACTCTGTTTGATTGTTTAGCGAATACTTCGTTATGAGTTACAATGACTAACGTTTGGTTATGAACTTTATTTAATTGAATCAATAATTCATGTATTTGTTTACTGTTTATTGAATCTAGGTTACCTGTAGGTTCATCTGCCAAAATTACTTTTGGTTTATTGGCGAGTGCGCGAGCAACGGCAACCCTCTGTTGCTCTCCACCTGAAAGCTCACTTGGTTTATGATGAAAACGATTAATCAATCCAACTTCCTCGAGCAAGTTCATTGCGATAGTTTCAGCCTCCGACTTACTCCCACCTCGAATCATAATAGGCAGCATTACATTTTCGATAGCTGTGAATTCTGGCAGTAAATGATGAAATTGAAAAACAAATCCAATGTAAATGCTGCGTCTTCTTGCCAAGTCTTCATCATTTAAAGAAGAGATGTCAATATTTTCCCAAATTACTTTTCCTTCAGTGGGTAAATCTAACCCACCTAAAATATGAAGAAAAGTACTCTTTCCTGAACCTGATGCACCAACGATAGAGACAATTTCACCTTCGTTTACAGAGAAATCTATTCCCTTTAATACCTGTAGTTTAGATGTTTCCTTTTTATTGAGATTAAAATACTTATGAATATTCGAACATTGAAGAATTGTCATATCATTCCCACCTAATTCCTTCTATAGGTAATAAAAGTGCAGCGCGTTTTGCAGGATAATACGATGCCAAACAAGATAATCCAAGTGATGCAACGGAAATTGCAATAAAATCAAAAAAATGAATTTCTACAGGTATTGCTGGTATGATATAAATCGTAGTGTCGAGCGGAAATATTTGGTATTGAACTTGCAAATAAAGAACAATTAACCCGATAATTACACCCAGAATTGTCCCAATCATTCCGATGAGTAAACCTTCGAACATAAAAATACGTGTTAAATTTTTTCGATTCATGCCCATTGCTTTGAGAATGCTTATGTCACGCTGCTTCTCAATCACACCCATGGTCATCGAACCAAGTAAATTGAAGCTCGCAACAAGAATAATTAGAGTAAGAAGAATATAAGCAGACCATCGTTCGATCTTCATCACTGAATATAAACTTTTATGCAAATCGTACCAGGTATAAATTGAAAAAGGTGGAGCTAGATGTATTCCTATCTCACTTTTGACTTTTTCAGCTTTATGGAAATCTTGCAAACGAACTTCGACACCGTTAAATTTGCCATTGAGTTCAAACATTTGCTGTGCCATAGGTAGTGAAATATAGGCAAAATTAGCATCATATTCTTTGTTGTTTGATTGATAAATTCCAGTCACACGGAATTTTGTTCCCAATGTTAACCCAACGCCACTGAATGCAGATTTTACACTATTGGCACTGTAAACAATCAACTCGTCTCCAATTACTGCAGACAATTGATCAGCCAAATTAAGTCCGATTACAATTCCTTGAACTCCATCAATATCGCTAAAATCTAAAGTACCTAGCACAATTTTACTTTTTAGTCCCGAGACACTTGCAATCTTATTTTCATCAATCCCACGGAGAAAGACAACTTTGTTGAATGATTTTGTATTCAGCAATGCCTTTCCCGTTACAAATGTAGAGTAAGCTTTTACTTCGGGATTTGATTTCAAAATGTTCTCAATTGCATTAAATTCTTCAACAGAAAGGTTTCCTTTTTTTTCAATGCGTAGGTGGGGGTCGAAACCCAACAGCACTGAAGTAACGACACCACTAAAGCCATTAAATACTGAAAGAGCAATTAATAGGGCGGCTACACCAATTGTTATTCCAACGATCGATATATAACCGATGACGTTGATGAATCTTAATTTTCTTTTTGACCTGAGATAACGGCCAGCGACATATAAATCAACAAAATTCATCGTTTAACCAAACCTCAATATTTCAACAGGTTCTAACTTCGAGGCTGCTTTTATTGGTAAAATAGTGGTCAAGAGACAAAGAACAAATGCTGCAACTGTAACAAAAATGAAATTCTCGGGCCTAATCAATATTGGTGCTGAATCCATAAAGTAAATTTCGGAAGGCAAAGATATAATTTTAAATTTCAATTGAAGATAACACAAAATATAAGCAAGGATATTTCCGAGTATGATTCCAAAGATCGCAATTGCTATGCCTTGCAATTGAAAGACCCTTCTAATAAGGCTACGGCCAGCACCGAGAGACTTTAAAACAGCGATTGCATTCATCTTCTCTAATACATACATTAGCAGAGTACCAATGATGTTTACGGTTGCTACAATTATTATCAAACTAAGTAGAATTGGTGACATTTTTTTCTGAAGCTCAACCCATGAAAATAGATTTCGATAAAGTTGAAATACTGTTCTTGCATAATGTGGATATGCAAGTGTTTTTTGAATATTTTGAGCAATTTCATCAACTTGATTTATATTGTTTACAAGGATATCGTAACCAGAAACAAATCCATCCAATTGAAAGAGATTTTGAGCAGATTGTAGATCAGTGTATGCGAATATGTCGTCAAATTCAGCCATACCTGTTTCGTAAATTCCAGTTAATTGGAATTTCATGGCTTTCGGTTGGACCCCTTGCTGAGTTTCATTCGGTAATGCAAATACTACAACTTCATCACCCAAAGAGACATTCAAACGATCTGCTAATCTTTTCCCGATGACAAGTTCGTGATTTCCGCTTTGGGGCTTTTCAATAAATTTGCCACTGACCAAATGTTGTTTCGAATTCAGCTCATTATTTCCTGGAATAATGCCTTTTAAAAAAATCCCATCGACACTTTCTTTGGAGCGAATCATCGCTTCTTTGGCAGCAAATGGCATAACTAATTTGATACCTGGGATTTTTTCATCCATAATTTTTATAGATTTTAGATAATTCGCCAGAGGTTTATTTTGGAAACCACGAACTTCGATATGTGATGTAAAGCTAATTACTTTTTCTTTGATCTCTTTTTCAAAACCATCTAATACTGATAGTGTAATAATTAATGCAGCGGTACCGAGAGTAACTCCTAGAACTGCAATCATAGTAATGAACGATAAGAATCCACTTTTGCGATTTGACTGAATATAACGTTTAGCGATGAACCAAGAAAGATTCAAGTTAATAGGTCTCCGACATCGAATATCTTACGTTTGACCAACGAAATATTATTTTCTTCGCTGTAAGTTCCACATTCCAGGTTTTAATGACGTCCTCTTCCATATTCCATCAAAAATGCTTTTATGAAATCATCAATTTCGCCATCTAAAACAGCTTCAGTGTTACTCGTCTCATAATCAGTACGGTGATCTTTAACCATATTATAGGGGTATAAAACATAAGAGCGTATCTGGCTTCCCCATTCTATTTTCTTCTTCGATTTCTCGATAGCAGAACGCTTTTCTTCTTCTTCTTCCTTTCGCAGTTGGTACAATCTCGATTTTAACATTTTCATCGCTCGTTCACGATTTTGAAATTGAGATCTTTCTTGCTGGCATGCAACTATTATTCCCGTGGGAATATGTTTTATACGAACGGCTGTTTCAACTTTATTTACATTTTGACCACCTTTGCCACCCGAACGATAAGTACTTACTTCTATATCTGCTGGATTTATTTCTATCTCAACATCATCTTCTATTTCAGGATAAACGAAAACAGAAGCAAATGATGTATGTCTTCTCGCATTTGCATCAAATGGAGATATACGAACAAGACGATGAACACCATTTTCAGCTTTTAAATAGCCATAAGCATATTGTCCCTGGACTTCAATAGCGGCGCTTTTAATTCCAGCTCCGTCTCCAGCTAGTTCGTCAAGAAGAAATGTTTTGTATCCTTTACGCTCGCACCAACGTAAGTACATTCGCAAAAGCATCTCAGCCCAATCTTGCGCTTCCGTTCCTCCAGCACCAGCATGAATGGTAAGTACACAATTCTTTTCGTCATCTTCACCGCTAAGCATATTGCGAAATTCAAGATCATCTAATGCTTTCTGGATACCAGTAATTTCGGATTGGATTTCTCTTTCATAAGATTCATCTGAAGCTTCGATTGCTAATTCCAGAAGTGTTTGGGCATCATTAAGTTGCCTTTTGATAACCGTCCACGCTTCTACCCACGTTTTGCGTTTGTTGATTTGCTGCATCACTTTCTGAGCAGCGATGTTATCGTTCCAGAAATCTGGCGCATGCGCCTTCGCTTCGAGTTCTGCTATTTCCTTTTCCTTTGTATCAATGTCAAAGATACCCCCTGAGGGAAGTTAATATAGTTTCAAGTTCTTTTAATTTATATTTTTCGTTTTCAAACATAATATCTTTATAATGTCAAAATGTTTTTTGATTTATATACCAAATTTCCCAGAGGTTTACAAATCAATCCTTATAAAAGTCGCGATTCGTTTGGAATAATGTTTATATAACTCAAACCATAGTTTAACATCTCTTCGACTGGATTGAAGCGGTCTTTATTCGAACATTTTAAGACTTCGAAACTCCTATCCTACATAATCTATGATAAACAAAATATAAAAGTTTCGAAAGTGCAGATAGATAACCAGTTCTTTCGCCTCAGAGACGTCGAAATACTTTAGGGATTAAATCTCGTTGTATCCGTTAATGACAATATATTTAAGCTAAAACGGCTTTATACCCATACATATGGATTCCAGCCTTACCATCGTCTTGTATTTTTCTGAAAACAAGTTTCACTTTTTGTCCAATCTTCAATTTCTCCAGATCAACATCAACGATTTGAGTAGTAAGTCGAACTCCGTCTTTTGTTTCCACAATACCAATAGCAAAAGGTGTTTCTTTTGAAAATTTTTCGGAAGCTACTCTAATTATCGTGTAAGTGAGAAGCTTGCCTTCGTCTTTTAAATTGATAGTTTTAAATTTTTTATTGCTACATTTTGGACATATCAATCGAGGCGGGAATAAAATTTTGCCGCATTTTGTGCACTTCTTAGCTTCGAGACGATAACGTTGTGGTATTTCTCTATGATGTCTTGATATTATCATTTTCCATTCTCCAAAATATGAATAATACAACTTGCACCTGTACCGCCCATATTCTGAGCCATACCGATTTTCGCATTTTTAACTTGTCGGTCACCAGCATTACCACTCAGTTGTTCGTAAAGCTCGATGATTTGTGCAATACCTGTTGCTCCAAC
>JBBIRP010000007.1:1583-26128 GCA_037441745.1 Ignavibacteriales bacterium | reverse complement strand
CCAAAGATTATTCCTCTTGTTCTCAATACACCATTCACAATCATTCAAACTTATGGAAGAAAACAATTGAAAGAAGTAAACTATTTCTCTGAAGGCGACTTGAAAAATATGTATTCTAATAAACATAGTTTACAAAGAGATGTTCCAATGAAAAAGATGAATGTTGTAATAATCATCGTCGAGAGTTTGTCAAGGGAATTTATGACGACTTATGGTGCATCGAAGAGTTTTGCTCCCTTTCTTGATTATTTATCTAGAAATGCTTTTGTCTGCGAAAATTCTTTTTCAAATGGTACTCGTTCTATGGAAGCAATCCCCGCGGTTCTTTCAAGTATTCCTCACTTGATGCAAGATTCATATATTTTTTCTACTTATCAAGGTAATCGAATTCAAAGTATCGGTAGTTTACTCTCAGAAAAGGGTTATAAAACCGCTTTCTTTCACGGTGGAACGAATGGGACTATGGGCTTCGATAGTTTTATTAAAATCGCCGGTTTTCAAGAATATTACGGAAGAAAAGAATACAATAACGATAAAGATTATGACGGTTTATGGGGAATATATGATGAGGAATTTCTTCAATTTACTGCTTCAAAACTTGATGAGACAAATGAACCTTTCTGCGCTGCCATTTTTACACTTTCTTCCCACCACCCGATTAGTATTCCCACCAGATATTCAAATTATTTTAAGGGAGGAACACTCCCAATTCATAGAGGTATTGAATATGTGGATTATGCATTGAGACGATTTTTTGATTCAGCTTCGAAGATGAATTGGTATAAAAACACACTTTTCGTAATCACAGGCGATCATACACCTGATGAATCAGAGAATTCATTCTATAAAAATTTTGTAGGAATGTTTGCAGTTCCAATTATTTTTTATTCCCCTAATAATTCTCTTAAAGGAATTAAAAGTACTATCACTCAACACATTGATATAATGCCCTCCATCCTCGATTGGTTAAACTATACTGGCGAGTTTGTGGCATTTGGTAGAAGCATATTTGATGATACATATAGTGGTTGTTCATTTAATTTTGTAAATAGTGTTTATCAAATTGTCGAAGATAATTATATTTTGCAATTCAATGGAGACGAATCTATTGCATTGTTCAATTATATTGATGATTTATTATTGAAGCATAATCTAATCAATGAACAATCGATAGAGAGGGAGAAGCTCGAGTCTCACTTAAAAGCAATTGTTCAAACGTATAATCATTCTATGATAAAAGATGAATTAACAATTCGCAACGATTTCATAAGGCGTCGATGAATATTTTATTGTTTTCTAATTATTCTATCGGTTGTGTTCCTTACTACGTAACGCGGGCATTAATAAAAATGGGTCATAATGTAAGTGCGTTTAGTCCAGATTATGATCAAGAAGGTTGGAAACATTGTAATGTGAACATTGATGTCAACGATTTAGTGAAGAAAAGTTTTGATAAAGTTGATTTACTTTTATTCGTTGAGGCAAGTACTGGGACAAAATTTTTTCCTGCAGGACTTCAATACGTACCGGTTCCAACTGTTTGGTGGGGAATAGATAATCATCTAAATTACCGGTGGCATAAAGAGTATGCAAACTTATTTGATGTTGCCTTTTTTACTCAGAAAGAATATCTTATTAAAGCTCGAAAGTATGGCACAAAAAATATACTTTGGCTACCTCTTGCTTGCGACGAGGAAATTCACCGCGATAGAAATTTAAAACGAATATACGATGTCAGCTTTGTTGGAAATTTAACTAAAAGTAGAAAAAAATTTTTTCAAGGTATCAGCATGCCTATTAACCTTGTTTCGGGTGCTTATTTAGAAGAATTAGGATGGATATACAGTCAATCAAAGATTGTGTTGAACATATGTGCTCGTGAAGAATTGAACATGCGTTTCTTTGAGGCTATGTGCGCTGGAGCTTTATTAATTACTCAGAAAATTGATGCGGGAGTAAACGACCTATTCCAAGCTGGAAAACATTTTGTGTTTCATAACATAAGCGACGCCTCTAAGGTTGTAAAATATTACCTTGAAAATGACGATGAGCGTATAAAGATTGCGGAGGAGGGTAAACGAGAAGTTTTAGCCCGGCATACATACATTAAAAGAATGGAAGAAATGTTATTTCAAATTCCATCCAAAGAAGAGATTCTGGATTTACGAAGGCTCAAATTTTCGTCTTATAAAGTATTTGTTCAAGAAAGTCTTGTATATCGCCATCGTTCGTTCAAGTTAATGGAAAAAGCAAGGAAGTCAATGGCTGAAGCTTTTAAAAAGAACAGAATTTTACCAGTTTTTTACACTATTCGTTTCGGTTTTTATAGATTAATTGAACGTATTGAGAAATTATTTATCAAGAATTTCTAAAATGTTGACCAGATGAAAATAGGAATTGATTACTCGGCTGCTATTTCAAAACAAAGATCAGGTATTGGTAATTATGTCTTTAATCTTGTTAGCGGAATCAGAAAGTTCGACAACATCAATGAATATTTCTTATTTGTAAATGCAAAATTATCCTTTGATGTTGGATTTAATTTTAAAATTTATCAAAAAACCGGTTTGGCCAGATGTTTTAAACGACTCGATGTTTTTCACGGACCAGATTTTAAACTTATCTTTACTCAATCGCGGAGAAAAGTCGTAACGATCCATGACCTAGCAAGTCATTTTAACGATGATTTTATGTCGATCAATTTTCAGGAACTCACAAAAAAGAAAATCAGAAATTCAGCTCGGAAATCTGATTTAATTATCACTCCAAGTAACACTGTTAAATCTCAACTTGAAGAATTTTATCCTGAGACTATAGGAAAAATCCATACGGTTTATCACGGAATATCAGACAACATCAAAACCGTAAATGAAACTGAGCAGATAAGAAAAACTCTCAAGAAGTATAAAATAAATCAACCTTACTTGTTATTTGTCGGCAACATTGAAAATCGAAAGAATATTCTAAATTTGTTAAACGCTTTTCGTGAATTAATAAACGAAAGAAAAACTGGACATCAATTAGTACTTGTTGGTAAACCAGGCTGGGGCTTTGATAAGATTTGCATGAAAGCAAAGGAATTAAACCTTCCTAATAAAATATGCTTTATTGGCTGGGCTGATGAAAATGAACTTTCTGCTTTATATTCAGCAGCTGATGTTTTTGTATATCCTTCGTGGTACGAGGGATTCGGTTTTCCCATACTCGAAGCGATGAAATGCAAATTGCCAGTGGTAGTTTCTGATATTCCGACTCACCGTGAAATTGCATCCGATGCAGCATCCTTCGTTGTACCCGATAATCCTTCTATGATTGCTGAAGCGATTTACTCGTTGATCTCTAATCGCTCAAGGTGTGATTTGTTAATTAGTCGAGGATTAGAACGCGTGAAATTTTTCACATGGGAAAAAACTGCAAAAGAAACATTAAAAATTTATTCATCTTTATTATGTTAATCCAACAGAATATCGTCCAAGAAAAACTGAGCGAATGGATTAAGATTGGGATTATCATATTTCTTGCAAGCATGATATTCTCCATAGCAATCGTTCAAATAACCGCAGGAATATTAATGGTTATTTGGATTGTAAAAATATTGTTTGCTCAAAGATATAAATTTATTCATACACAATTCGATTTTCCGATAATAATATTTATCATAATTAGAGTCCTCTCGGTCTTATTTTCAACTAATCTTTCGACGAGTATTCCAACATTGTACAAAGAGATTCCATTCTATTTTATCTTTTTCGTATTCACAAATTCTACTTCAGTTGAAAATAAAAAATACATTAAATTAATGATATGGATTTTAATAGTGTCGGCTTGTATAGCTGCTACTTATGGAACTTCAAAAGTATTATTAGGTTTTGAAGAAAGGGCAACTTCTTCCACGTCGGGCTATAGTACATTGGGAATGTATTTAGCTGTGATTATTGCGGTTACATTTGGCCTTGGTAGGAATAAAGAATTTTTCCACTCCCGTCTAATTTGGGGTTTATGTATATTTATAATGTGTATCGGTCTTTTATTCACACTGAACAGAACACACTGGGGAATTATCAGCTTGATATTTTTCATCGTTGGAATTACGCGGGAGCGTTGGAGTTTATTAATCGGTATAATTATTGCAGGGATAGCCTTTTGGTTCGTGCCAACCTTTGCTGAACGTTTTTACCAAATGATACATTTCCTTGATTATACATCTGGTAGAAATATAATTTGGCAAGGGGCATTGATGATTTTAACAACACGACCAATCTTAGGTTTTGGCCCAAGAACGTTTGAAGAAATTTTTCCCTTACGCAATCAATTAGAAGACAAGCTAATCGCAAGTTGGCATAATGACTATCTTCAAGTTTATATGGAAAGTGGGATATTTGCCCTGTTGGCTTTTCTTTGGATTATTATCTCTATCTATTATTTCGGTTTTAAAATTCTGAAGAACAAGATGATAGATTCTTTTTATCGAGATACTACCCTTGCAATTATGCTTGGGATGACAGCGTTTTTCTTAACAGGTATTGTTGGTGGTTTCGTGATCGACCCCATCACATCTTTGTTGTTCCGTTTTCTTTTAGCATTATTAGCATTGACTTCAATTAAATTCACACATAAAAAAACAGAATATTTTGAAAAGGTTTAATATCTTATATATTTCCTCTTCTTTAGCGTGGGGTGGAGCCGAAATTTCGGCGGTTAAGTTAGCACGGGCAATGAAAGAACGCAGGCACAACTTAATATTTGCTGCACATCCGAAAGGACAAATTATAAAAGAATTGATGCGCAATGAAATAGAAGTAATTAAAGTACGGTTGATCCGAAATTTTGATCCCATTGCAGTTTTTAAACTTATCAGAGTATTGAAGAAAAAGAAAATCGATATCATCCATGTTCATATGTCGCGTGATCTTGTGCATGTTTTTTGGGCTTTAAAATTTATTTCACGTAAACCACATGTTATTTTACAAAAACAAGTTTCATCAAAAGTTCTCAAGAAAGATTATTTTCATAAAAAAATTTATTCCATCGTATCTAAGATATTTGTTCTTTCTAATTTCTTGAGAGAAAATGTTTTATACACATGTCCCGTCACAGATGATAAAGTTGTAGTTATCCACGGTGGAATTGATCTTTCTAAGTATGAAATTGGGGATAAAGTCCGTGAAAAACTTCGTACTGAACTGAATATTCCAAATAACAGTATAGTATTTGGAACAATTGCCAGAATAGATCGTGCAAAAGGGTTGATTGAATTAGTTCAAGCTTTTTCTAAATTAGTAGAAAATAATAAAGATATCCGATTGATAATTGTTGGTGAACCAACTGTAGGTGAGGAAACATTTTTTAAAGAGTTAAAAAATCAAGTTTCTAAATTAAAAGTTCAAGAATTAGTTTTGTTTACAGGTTTCCGATCCGATATTCCTGAAATTCTTTCAGTCTTCGATATTTTCGTTTTAGCATCGTATGGTGAAGCATTTGGATACGTTCTACTCGAAGCATCAGCGGCAAAATTGCCCATTATTGCGACTGACTCTGGTGGTGTTCGTGATATTGTGGAAGATGGAAAAACTGGTATTTTAGTAGAATCATACGATGTAGAAAGTTTGTTTCGTGCTATGGATACTTTGATCAAAAATGTATCATTGAGAAAAAAACTTGGATGTGCGGGACGTAAACGAATGGAGGCAAGGTTCACCAAAGAAAATATTCTTGATAAGATAGAACAAGAGTATCAATCATTACTCGATGATTAAATTTTTTAGGTATTATAAAAATCAAGTGGAGTCCTTAGTATTTAGAAGCCAGATTGCTGTATCTTAAATCAGACCCTGAAATGAATTAGGGGGAACTAATCGACGACGCTTTTTCTCGCCCCTAAGTCCTTTTCACCCTCATTTCCAAAGTCCTTACTTTTTTAGTTGCCAAATGGAATTTTGGGACCAGATATGGTTGTGCTTCTCAAATGTTATCGCAAACATAAAGTCTGCGGTTGCCGCCTGCAAGCTGGTTTGTTTACAGTTGTGAAGAAGTTGATCTTAATCAGATAAACTTTTTTCGAAGTCTGTTTTTTACCGATATATTCTCAGAGGGAAGTCAATCATCAATTTTAAACATTTTTTTATCCAAAAAACTTCCGGCTACGAGTAAATAAGTATAAAAACCATCTTTAAGTTTCGACACATCGGCATAAGCTACATATCTACCTGGATATTGTACTGCATCAACAACATTAATTAATTCACGATTTTGAGAATCGAGTATCTTCAAAAAAACAGGTGTTTGTTTATTTATCTCATATGGTATAAAAATAAACGATGATGCTGGATTAGGGTAACTTTGACCCAATATAAAATTGAAAGAAAATTGTTTAGAAATCTCCACTATCTCAGGAATAACTATACTTTCAGCTGCTGGTTTACTCTCATTATTCCCTTTATCTAATGCTGAAACAGCATAAAAATATTTTGGAGAGCTGATATGCTTTATTGTGTCCGTAAATTCTAAAATTGTACTTGGAACTACGGCTAATAAATTTTCGGGATCCTCTGCATCAATATCTTCTATAATCGAGCGGTAAATACAAAACCTTCTTGCACCATCTAAATCGATTGCAACATCTGGTTGCGACCACTGTATTTTAAAGATTCCATCAATGATATCAATAACTTGAACATTCTTAGGTGGATTTGGTGGAATTGAATCTTTCCAGGGCATCGAAGGCAAAATAGCTATATTGCGATAGCGGTTTCCGACATTTAATCCTTTAATGATATTCTCAAAACGAAAAAAGGAATTTCCCTCTAAACCGATAGCTCTCGTTGTATCAATCAGAATAGGAATTTCATCGAAAACATCCGACTTGTACGCGCCGATTCCAAGATAAACATGTTTACCATATTTATTATCTGCCCAATCCATCGCGACCTTAGCATAATCTGGGTCACCAGAAGTTATCCCTAAAGTCCAGTACGCCTGCGGTACAAGATAATCCATCCACCCTTCTTTTAACCACCGACGAGAATCTTGAAATATTTCAGAATAACTTTGTTGCCCTTTTATTTCATTAGTATTCTTATAAATCCCCATTGGTGCTGCACCAATTTTTAACATAGGCTTTAATCTGACGACTGAATCATGGAATGCTTGAACAAGCTTGTTAATATTATCTCTTCGCCAATCATCCTTTTTCATACCATTATTATATCTTCGAAAAGTTTCATCATCTGCAAGGGGTTTGTTCGGATAGCGTATGAAGTCGAATTGAATTCCATCCAAATCATAATTTTTAACAATGTCTAAGGCAACTTGAACAACATAATCTCTCGCCGAAGGAATACCAGGATCAAACCACCACTCACCATTTACAGGTTTAACAAGTTCAGGATATTTGTTAACAACGTGTTCTGGAATAGTATGCGGCGGCATATCTTTCTTTGTCCATGCAACAAATGTATTGAACCAAGCATGTACTTCCAAACCATGAGCATGAGCCTCGTTGATAATGAATAATAATGGATCCCATGTAGGTTTTCCACCGAGCGTACCTGTAAGTTGTTGAGCCCATGGTTCAAAATGCGAGTTATACATTGCATCGGCACGACTTCGAACCTGGAAAAAGATTGTGTTGAAGTTTGCACTTTTTAATCTTGCAACTATTTCTTTTAATGAACTTTGTTGCTCGATTGGATCAAATGAGGGGGGCCAATCGAGCGAATTGACAGTAGCGATCCAGACTGCGCGTACCTCATGTTTTTGTGTTGATACCATGTGGTGATTATACTGTGCAAACAAAAAATTGCAAAGTACAAAAATCAGTGCAATTGATAATAAACGATTCATAAGATTCAGAGAATTTGAATTGTAATTCACGGTTCGATGTTTATTAATATAACAAAGAGTCGATTAGAGAAGCAAGGGGAAAATCAAATTTGTTTAAAAATGCCTTTGATTGACTTTAATTAAAAATTCAGTTATATTTTCTATCCAGATATTAAAAAACTTCCTTTTTTTAAACAATTATTATGAATTAGGAGATAAGAACTTTACGTGAAAAAAAATCGTGGCAAGCTGATTTTTATAATTGCCTCCATCCTGCTCTCTATATATTTCCTCTATCCAACCTACAAGGACTATAAGTTCACAAAGGAACTTCGGAGTTTAGTCGGAGAAGATAGCTTGAAATATCTGGAGCAGAATGAGAGCGCAATTAGAGAAGCACGAATGAAGCGTATTAAACTTGGGCTAGATTTACAAGGTGGTATGCGTGTAGTGCTTGAAGTTAATGTATTAAAATTATTAGAAGATATAGCTAAGAACAAAGACTCACTCTTCGATGCTATAATGGCAGAAACTCGAAGCGAAGCAACAGGGACTGAAAAAGATGTAATCGATATTTTAAAGGAAAAGTTCCAAACCAAACAAGTTAGGATGAGTCGTTATTATGGCAATATCCGGGATTCTGATGACGATGTTGTGAGTCGTTTACGCTCGGAATCTGATAACGCAATAGATCGCGCGATGGAGATAGTCCGCAACCGTGTTGATCAATATGGTGTATCCGAACCCTCCATCCATAAACAAGGTGGTAGGCGAATAATAGTCGAACTTCCTGGTGTTAGCAAAGAAGCAGAAGTCAGACAACTTCTCCAGGGCACCGCACTATTGGAATTTAAACTCTTAGCTGATCCAGAAATTACATCAAAAGTTTATGAGTCAATCGATAAAACATTAGCTGGCAAACCGATTTCGGACTCAGCAGAAGCTGACACCACTAAAATTGCAGCAAATGATACAACAAAAATTAAAAATGTTACAAAAGGAGACTCTTCTTCTCTTCTCGATACTTCCATTGCTCAAATACCAGAGGAACAATTGAAAGCAGAAGAACAAGCAAAGAAAGAACATCCATTCTTCTATCTTGCGACGACTTTACCACAGCAAGATAAAGGTTGGAATGGGGAGCTTTACACTGCTGAAGAGAATAAAGCAAAAGTGATGCGTATTCTAGAGAGACCTGAGATCAAGCGACTTATACCATCAGACATTGCATTCGTGTGGTCGGCAAAGCATAGCTTTATTGCAGAAGGTAAAAAATATTACACACTATATGCAGTAAAGAAAACTGCTGAACTAACGGGCGGGGTCATAGTCAACGCAAGAGCAACGATTGACCCAAACTTTAACCAACCAATCGTCACTATGGAAATGAATAGTGAAGGTGCACGAGAATGGGCACGCATTACAGGAGCTAACGTAAACAAACGTATTGCGATAATTATGGACAATGCCTGTTTTTCAGCACCTGTTGTTAGAACAAAAATTATTGGTGGGAACTCACAGATTGAAGGAATGGAAAATATTGACGAGGCAAAATTACTAGAAATCGTTTTAAAAGCAGGAGCTTTACCTGCACCAGTTGATATAATCCAACAAACATCAGTTGGTCCATCATTGGGTGAAGACTCGATTAAAAAAGGAATATATTCATCTCTCCTTGCATTCGGACTTACAATTTCCTTCATGTTAATTTATTACCGAATGGGTGGTACAATGGCAGACCTTGCGTTGCTACTTAACCTGCTCTTCGTATTGGCAGTATTAGCTGGTTTCCAAGGAACATTGACACTCCCTGGCATTGCAGGTATTATATTAACTATGGCAGTTGCAGTGGATGCAAATGTTCTAATTTATGAACGCATACGTGAAGAATCTGTGACAGGTAAAACACTTGCAGCAGCAATCGATGCTGGATACAGTAAAGCTTTTACTGCTATATTCGACTCGAACGTAACAACATTCATTACAGGTGTGATATTATATCAATTCGGTAGCGGACCAATTCAAGGATTTGCTCTCACTTTGATGATAGGTATTGTTGCAAGTATGTTTAGTGCAATTGTTATTACACGAGTCGTCTTCAACATACTTACAGAACGCGGTAAGGTTATTAACTTTGGATAACATTCTATTTGGAGTTTTATAAATGAGACTTTTCGGAAAAACAAATATAAATTTTTTAGCCAAGCGAAAAACCTGGTACATGGTTTCGGTAACAGTAATCGTTATTGGTATGATCTCAGTAATATTCAAGGGTTTGGATTATGGACTCGATTTTACTGGTGGTACAGAGTTAATTGTTGAATTCTCTCAATCACCAGATATTGGCGATCTCCGGAGTATGATGGATGATGCTGGATTTAAGAGGTCGGAAATTAAAACATATGGAGACCCTAAAAAAATCTTAATTCGGACTTCAGTAATAGCTGAAGGAACTGTTGTAGGTGATCGTATTCGAACAGCTCTTCAGCAAAGATTTGGAAATTCAAACCCTCAAGTTCTCGAAGAACAAAAGATCGGGGCGAAAATAGGTGCTGATCTTAGAAGAGATGCTTATTTTGCTGTTCTCTTTTCTTTGATCGCAATACTGATATACATCGGTTTCAGGTTTAAGTTTATCTATGGTGTTGGTGCGGTAGTTGCACTTTTCCATGATGTGTTGGTAACATTGGGTGTGATATCACTGTTCAACGGGTTAACACCGATGATGAATTTCGAAATCGACCAGAATATGATTGCGGCATTTCTTACACTTGTTGGTTTGTCAGTAAACGATACTGTAGTAGTTTTTGACCGTTTACGTGAGAATCAAAAAATTTATAGATCAACAGGCATGATGGAACTTATGAATAAAAGTTTAAATGAAATGCTTGGTAGAACAATTATAACATCTGGGACTATCTTTATAGTTACTGTTATTCTTTTCTTATTCGGTGGCGAAGTTAATAGAGGTTTTGCTTTTGCTTTGACAGTCGGTATAGTTACAGGTACTTATTCATCCATCTACATCGCCAGTGCTATTGTATTAGAATACAACGAATACAAACAGCGAAAAAAATTAGCATCATCTGTTGAGAAAGTTAAATATGAAACTGTCCACTAAAGAAATTGAAAATATAACAATAATTCAACTCGAAGGTAATGTACTTGGTGGGCCTGATGCAACTGCACTAAATGATACTCTCCATAAGCTACTCGGTAAGAAGAAGCGTAAGATAGTTGTCGATCTTTCTAGCGTTGAATCAATGAACAGCTCGGGGCTGAGTATGCTAATTGCGGCATTGACCACCGTCCGTAATGCGGGAGGTATTCTGAAAATTGCAGCCTCATCTAAAAAAATTGAAAGCCTGCTCGTCATTACCAAACTCACAAGCGTATTTGAACTTTATCGTACTGTAAAGAAAGCTATATCAAGCTTCTGAAGAATACATGAAGCATGATTTATTTAAAACTCCGATGTGTTGTTTTCTATCGGAGGTTTTTATTTATTAATTACATTATGCCAGTTCAAATTATAGTAGGTGCACAGTGGGGCGATGAAGGAAAGGGAAAGATCGTTGATCTTCTAAGTGATTCAGTTGATATTGTAGCCCGCTATCAAGGTGGGGCGAACGCCGGTCATACTGTTGTCATTGGAGATAAACTCTTCATCCTTCACCTTATTCCATCAGGAATCTTTCATAAACATGTAAAGTGTGTTATTGGTAATGGTGTAGTCATTGACCCATTTGCTTTAATCAGTGAAATTAAACAACTGCAAGAAATGAATGTTGATATCAGCGGAAGATTATACATAAGCCATAACGCACACTTGATAATGCCTTATCATAAACTTCTGGATGTGATTCGCGAACGATCTTCCGAAAAAATTGGTACGACGGGGCGGGGAATCGGTCCGGCATATATTGATAAATTCATGCGCGTTGGGATAAAAATTGTTGACCTGCTCGATAGAGATACATTCGTTACAAAACTCAAACGAAATATTGAAGAAAAGAATCTGATTTTTAGAAAGATATATGGAGATCAAGAATTAAATATTGACAAAATCGTTTCCGAATACGAAGAATTTGATAAGCAAATAGATGAATATGTTACAGATACATCTTTATTATTGAATTCAGAACATAAAAAAGGTAAACGAATCCTAGCGGAAGGAGCACAAGGTGCATTATTAGACGTAGATCATGGAACGTACCCGTTTGTTACATCATCTAATCCGACAAGCGGAGGTGCATGCACTGGACTTGGACTACCTCCTACAACCGTTACATCAATTCTTGGTGTTGTAAAGGCTTACACGACTCGAGTTGGGAATGGTCCATTTCCAACCGAACTAAATAACGAAATAGGAGAAAGGTTAAGAAAAATTGGCGGAGAATACGGAGCTACCACTGGTAGACCCCGACGCTGTGGTTGGTTCGATTCAGTAGCAGTCCGTTATTCTACAATGATTAATGGAATAACAGATATTGCTGTGACAAAATTAGATGTGCTTGACAATTTTGACTATATCAAAATTTGCACGGGTTATAAAATTGATGGTAGGGTCTTAAAAACATTTCCAACAGATTTCCAAACATTGGAAAAAGTTATTCCAATTTACGAAATCCTACAAGGTTGGCGAACCTCAACCACCGATATCAAACAATTTTCTGATTTACCAAGCGAAGCAAAACAATATCTCAAAGCGATTGAAATTTTAACTGACTCAAAAGTAAAACTTATATCCACAGGAGCACGTAGAGACCAAACAATTTGTATTGAATAAACCATGGCGATACCTCGTTCAGCAAATATTAAACTACTATTACTCATCACTGCAATTATCATTGCAGGAGCGACTTTATTCTATACAGACAATATTGTAAAGCAACTTCTGATTAAAGAGCAAAAAGTTGCCGACCTTTATGCTCGCTCTTTAGAATTCATTGTTAATATGCCGGCTGATCAATCGGATTACAGTTTTATCTTTAATGAGGTAATACAGTCTATTGATTTTCCAATGGTTCTAACGGATGATAAAGACCAACCGCTTTCAGATTACAACTTAATTGCACGTAACATCGACATTGATACAACGATGTCCGTAGCAGTACGAAAGAAATTCCTAACAGAAATTGTTGCCAATCTGGATAAACAAAATCCACCAATAAAAGTGGTCCTTAGAACGAGCCCTACCGATTCAATTGTTCAACATCTGCACTATGGAGAATCAGCATTAATTACAAAATTACGATGGCTACCTTATATCGAAATATTTGTTGCTGCTTTATTTATTCTAATCGGATACATCGGTTTCAGTCATATTAAACGGAGTGAACAAAGCAACATCTGGGTAGGCATGGCTAAAGAAACAGCCCATCAACTTGGGACACCGTTATCCAGTTTGATGGGTTGGATTGAAATGTTAAAAGGACAAGCACATGAAAATCCGAAACAATTAGCAACCATATCAGAAATGGAACGCGACATATCAAGATTACAAAAAATTACAGAACGATTTTCAAAAATAGGTTCTAAACCAATTTTGAAAGAAGAAAATTTGTATGAAGTAATCGAGTCTGTAATAAATTATTTTAAACAGCGACTTCCATCTCGTTTTGCACAAGGAAAGCAATTCGATATCACGATTGAAACACAAAATAATCCCCTGGTTAAAATAAACAGAGAACTTTTCGAATGGGTAATCGAAAATCTCATAAAAAATGCGCTCGATGCAATCGAAGGTGACATTGGTAAAATTACATTCTATATCTTGCAGCGTAATGATTCAACAATAATTGACGTCAAAGATACAGGCAAGGGAATAGACATGAAACTTAAGAAGGATATTTTCCGCCCTGGTTACAGCACAAAGAAACGTGGATGGGGGTTAGGATTAAGTCTTTCTAAACGAATAATTGAATCATATCATCAGGGGAAACTATTTGTTAAAGAAAGTAAAATTGGAAGAGGAACAACATTTAGAATAAAATTGTTCAAGTAGAAGATTGAGTAAATAACAAAGATACATGGATGCTGTTTTATTAAATCGACTCCAATTCGCTTTTACAATTTCTTTCCATTATCTCTACCCTCAACTGACGATGGGATTAGCACTTTTAATTGTCATATTAAAAATACTAGCTATTAAAAATAAAAGCGAACATTATAACAACTCTGCTCGCTTCTGGGCAAAAATCTTCGGGATCAATTTTGTCGTCGGTGTGGTTACTGGTATTCCTATGGAATTTCAATTTGGCACTAATTGGGCACGTTTTTCGACCTTCGCTGGCGGTGTTATTGGTCAAACGCTGGCAATGGAAGGATTGTTTGCTTTCTTTCTGGAATCGAGCTTTCTAGGGCTTTTTTTATACGGAGAAAAAAAATTAGGACAGAAACGACATTTAATTGCTGCAATTCTTGTATATATCGGTTCATGGCTTTCAGGTTATTTCATTATTGCAACCAATGCATGGATGCAGCATCCTGTTGGATATGCAATTCGACCTGACGGTTCAGTATATTTAACAAGTTTCTGGAAACTTCTATTAAATCCATGGGCTTTATCTCAGTATGCACACAATATGGGAGGTGCTGTTGTAACTTCAGCATTTGTGATGTCTTCAATAGGTGCCTATTACATATTATCAAAAAGATTCACAGAATATGGAAAAATTTTCATACGATTAGGAGTAGTAACGGGATCGATTGCCTCGATTATTGTTCTTTTTCCGACAGGCGACATGGAGGCAAAAAATGTAGCGATGAATCAAGGAGCTAAATTTGCTGCTATGGAGGGTTTGTTCGAAACAAAGAATGGTGCCGAACTTGTCATTATTGGTCAACCAGATATGGAGAAGATGAGACTTGACAATTCGATTCACTTCCCAAAACTCTTAAGTTTTCTTACATATAATCGCTGGGATGCGGTCATCAAAGGGTTAGATGCTTTTCCTAAAGATATCCTACCTGATAACATTCCACTTCTTTATTATAGTTATCATATTATGGTGGGATTAGGGACGATTTTTATCGCCATAATGATAACATCTGCATTTTTATTATGGAGAGAAAAACTTTTTAAAACCTCATGGGCATTATGGATGTTATTGATAAGTTTTCCGTTCCCATACATCGCCAATACTGCTGGTTGGATGACAACAGAAATTGGACGTCAGCCATGGTTAGTATATGGATTAATGCGAACAGTTGATGGAACGTCTCAAAAAGTCTCAGAAGGTAATGCGTTGTTTACACTCCTTGGATTCCTTGGTATGTACTTTGTACTCGGTGTATTATTTATCATGCTCATCGTCAGAATAATTAACATTGGACCATCCTCGAATATTTCCGAGTAAGAAAGGATTTGATAATGGAAATACTCTGGTTTTGTATTATTACTTTCATGATAATTATGTACGTTGTACTTGATGGATTTGATATTGGGGTTGGTATTCTACTTCGTATAATTGGAAAAACTGAAAAAGATCGTGACGTTCTCATAAAGTCAATCGGACCAGTTTGGGACGGAAACGAAGTATGGTTGTTAGTAGTCGGTGGGATATTATTTTTTACTTTTCCCAAATTATATGCATCAAGTTTCAGTGGATTTTATTTACCACTCATTATAGTTCTTTGGCTGTTAATTGCAAGGGGAATTGGAATCGAATTTCGACATATTATAGACAACCCAGTTTGGAAATTATTCTGGGAGTATCTCTTCTCTTTTGCAAGCGTTCTTCTATCAATTTTCTTTGGCGTGGCTTTAGGAAATGTGGTTCGCGGCGTTCCACTTAATCCTGAAGGATATTTCTTTGAACCATTATGGACAACTTTCACTATAGTACCTGCTGCTGGTATAATTGATTGGTTCACGATAATTATTGGAATGGTATCGTTTTTCACACTAACATCACATGGTGCAAATTATATTGTAATGAAACCGAAGGCGAGATACAGCAGCGGGCAAGAAACATTGCTAAAATTTCGTGGTGGGGTGTTCTATTAATGTCTATTGTTGCCATTGTATCCGTTACTATTATTACTCCTAACATATGGAAAAATTTTTCTACCTATCCAGTAGGAACAATTTTTCCAATATTAGGATTTGTAAGTCTGGCAGGAATGTTTTTTCTATCAATTCAAAAAAAGGATGTATACGCATTTGTTTCTTCTTCTATCTTTATAGGTTCAATGCTTTCAGTAACAGCGTATGGATTATTTCCAAATCTTCTTCCTGCAAATTCAGACCAGAACTATTCGATCACAATCTATAACGCAAGTACTGATGAATACGGATTGAAAATAGGATTTTTATGGTGGATCATTGGAATTATTCTCGCCTCTTTCTACTTTTTATACCTTTACCGTTCATTTAGAGGGAAAGTCGATAAGATAACAACAGATATAGAGTATTGACAGTTAGATCTACATGTCAATTTGATAAAAAGTTTTAACACGGGAATGACGAACGCAATCTTCTTGAATTCATTATAATCACCAAACTACTAACGATCATAGCGGTTGCTGCTATTATCGGTCGAAGAACACCAAAAATTGCTAAAAAAATCCCTATGCTATTATAACCAAATGCCCAAAACAGATTCCATTTTATTGTCCATAGTGTTTTTTTGGAGTATCCAATAATCCACGTTACTTTATCGAGGTGATCACCAATTATTGTAATATCTGCAGTTTCCTTTGCTATATCTGTTGCTGAGGCAAGTGTTATACCTACATCGGCAGCTGCGAGTGAAGGAGCATCATTTATTCCATCCCCAACCATAATTGTGGTACCAGACTTTTTCAGCATTTCAATCTTTTCAATTTTATCTTTTGGAAGTTGTTCGCCAAAATATTGAGAAATACCAATGGTATCGGCAAGTGTTTTGGTTGCCCGAATTGTATCCCCAGAAATGAGAATTGTTTTCATCCCCCGTTTCTCAAGCGAACTCACTACGTCTTTTATATTTGCCCTCAAATCGTCTTTCAACTCAATCGTCCCATACACGATAGAGTCCCATCCTACAAATACTTTGAGTATCTCATCAGAAGATGAATAATCACAAAATCCATCTGGGAACTTAAAACTATTCATCTTGAGAAATTGCTGATTCCCAATAAACACCGTAGTCCATTTGCCATCAATTTTTACTTCACCCACAATCCCAAAACCCGGAACAACCCTAATATTACGAGAATCAAAAAATGATATTCGTTTTTCTTTAGTATAATTCAGAATGCTCTTGCTTATAAAATGTTCTGAATCTTTCTCAATTGAACATACAATCGATAAAAATTTCTTATCATCTATAATCGATGAAAAAGTTGATATGGTAAAATCACCTCTAGTAAGTGTTCCTGTTTTGTCGAATACTATGATTTTTGACAAAGCCAGTTTCTCAAAGACATCTGTTGATTTGATAAGTACTCCGCAATCTGCAGCTTTGCCAAGTGCAATAGTAGTAGCAATAGGTGTCCCGATCCCTAATGCACATGGACAAGCTACGACTAATATCGTAAGAGCGTGTAACAACGCAACATCGAAAGTGGTAAAAAACAACCAACCAATAAGTGTTGAACCCGATAAAAAAATAATCAAAGGTATAAAAATAGAAGCAATTTTATCAACAGCTCTTTGGATGTGTGATTTTGTTAACTGTGCTTCCTCAATCATGTGAACAATCCTGGAATGAAGGGTCTCTTGTTGAATCGTTGTCGTTCGAATTAATAATACACCATCGATATTATGCGTTGCAGCATATATCTTGTCGCCTTTGTTTTTTATCCGACTTATTGCCTCACCTGTAATATTTGATTCATCGATGTTACTTACTCCCTCGACTATGATTCCATCAAGTGGAATTCGTTCACCAGGCAAAACTTTAATCATTTCACCAATTCTAACTAAATCTGTAGAAATTAGTTGTTCAATTCCATCTCTTATAACTCGAGATATATCGGGTTGAAGGCTGATAAGTTTGGATATTGCATGTGAAGTTTTTACTTTTGCATTAGCTTCTAAATATCTACCAAAAGTTACTAGAACTATTACCATAGTACCTGTATCGAAATAAACATTCTTCTCACCTTTAAAAACTTGATATGTCGAAAACAAATATGCAGTAAAAGAACCGATGGCAATCAGGCTATCCATCGACATGCGGAGTGAGCGTATTTCCTTCATCATATTTTTTAAGTACGGATAACCAACAAGTATCATGATTGGTGTTGCGAGGACGAAAAGTAATTTTTCAAGTACAGGTAGTACATAGTGCTCTATGCCGAGCGTTATCCATTGATTATCGTAAATAACCCAGCTAATTATCATAATGTTCATAGAAAGAAATGCAGAAAAACCGAGCCGTGCAAGAAAAACTGCCTCAGTTCCTGATTTCCCATTTGCACTTAGTATAGAATATGTAAACGAACAACCGTAACAACAAAAGTGTAGCTTGTTGCTGTTCTCTAACCGTTCTATCCCACTACTACTGAAAGGTAATCCGCACTGATCGCAAATATAACTTTTTAATTTTAGGTTATCTTTCATCTAGAATAATGATGTGAAAGAATTTTCTACAATCACATAAACTCTGACTATCTTTTATAGGATTTATCTTAGATTATTTAAATCATCTCGAGAAAATGAGAAAATTGTTTGAAGGTACATTATAAAACATAGAGCAAAAGATCCGATGTAGCCGAGAGTAATTCCAATTTCAATGTAACCGAAAGGAAGATAAGGTTGATTCCAGATACATGGAACAATCTCGATGAATTGATACAACCATATTCCAGCTAAGATGATTACAGAGACAGGAATAAGAAAAGTGAGATTTTTTTTAATAGAACGGCTTAAGAAAACAACCAATGGCAGAAAATATAAAACGAAGATTACGGTCCATTGGATTGTCGCCCAGGGTTGTTGATTAAGCCGAATTATCAACCGTCCAATTTCCTCACTCAAATTTCCATACCAGATCACAAGAAATTGAGCCCAAAAGAAACCGCCTGCAAGTAAACCAAGACCCATTACGAGTCGGCTTACATCATAAAATTCTGATAATTTTATTTGATTATCTAACCGTAAATATTTCCTTGTTAGAATGGTTGCCAATAGGATTGCCACAACACCTGCGTAAAACTCATGAACGAAATGCAACCACCCGTAAATCGTACTGTACCAATGGGGATCAAGGGACATTACGACGTCGAATCCTATCATACTGTATATAACTGCGTATGAGATAAGAACAAAGGGTGTTAGTTTTGTTAAAGTCCGATTTGAAATTTCTCTTTCTATATCATATCCTTTCCAATTTCGTGTAATGTATTTGATTAATTTCGAACTGAAACCAATTCCTTGTTCAACTTTCAAGCCAATCTCTGGTCTGATTGAACGATATACATACCATATACTTAATAGTGCCATAAATAAAAAATAAAATATGATACGCAGTGTAAAGAAATCTCGGTCGAGCCAGATTTCTTTTTCTTTTATCGGATGCTCGATCCAATGCCAGATGTATTTTTTCCCCAATAAAAGGATTAGAACAAGTAGAATGTTAAGAACGATGAAAAATACGAACCCTTCAGAAATTTTTCGCATCGTTTCACCCCATTTACCATTGGTTATTCGATATGCAGCAGAAAATACGATGCCACTTTGAGCAAGCCCGGTCCAAAAAACAAAATTGATAAGATATGCCTGCCAGATTCTTTGTGACGAAAATCCTAGAATCCCTAATAAGAGAATAAAAACCCCAACTATTATAAAAATATAAATCATAACTTTTACTTTATTTGTAACGATTTTCATTTAGGATTTTCTCTCTGAATCTTTCTGAGATAATTGATGATTAGCCATCTTTCATGTGACTTAACTGATTCATAATAGGGTGGCATAATAAGTTTTCCATGTCTTATTACATAATATAAATATCCATCTGGAGCTTTGATATATTTTTCTGATGTGAGATCAGGTGGTTTTTGAAATTTTGCTGCAACTGGTCCATCTCCTTTTGCTCTAATACCATGACATGGGGAACAATACGTCTCAAATAAAAATTTCGAAGTGTCAGTATTTAACAATGTATTTTCCACTGGATTAATCAATCCTGAGGCTGAGATAGAATCTTTGATTGGTATTTCATAACCAGATGTGGGGACCGTTCCTTTTACAGGGGGCCGTGGGTCTTCGTGTTCTCTAAAATTTTGTTGGTCATACATATCAGTGCGATAACGGTAATCACCAATTTCCCCATTGTCGTTCGAGCATCCAAAAAGGATTACTATGAATAAAACTATGGACAAGATTTTAATTAAATGGGTCATTGCTAAGTGTTCCTCACTTCTATCGCACCAACCTCAGTCATCATTTCTTTATATTTATTAACTTCTGAATTATCACAAAAAATTTGTATTCCAAAATGGTCGCTTGAGAATCGTTCATCATAATTTTTATCAAGATTTAATCTTGGGAAGCGAGCATTTATTAAGAATCCTATCATTGTTGCAAGTACTCCAAATAATATCGTAAGGATATACGCAATCACTCCGAATGGTGGAACAGAAATTAACGGTTTGCCACCGACAATTAATGGATAATTCATCACCGAACCAATTGTTAAAACCCATCCTGAAATAAAACCAGTTATTGCCCCTACAAGTGTAAAGATCCTCACTGGACTCTTCTTCCGATGAAGTACATTCTCAATGTCGTGATGTGGGATCGGTGAATATACTATAAAATTATTCATCCCAGATTCTCGCAAAACTTCAATCCCCCTTAGCAATGTATCGATTCCCGAGAAAACAGCTACTATATTAAAACTATTTTTCATATCTATTTAACAAATATTTATTCATCCAACTTTTGGAGGTTCGAGTTGTTCCTTGACTTCCCACATAGAAACGACTGGAAGTGTCTTAGCAAAAATCATAAATAAGAAAAAGAACCAAGAAAAACTTCCGATGACAATCCCAATTTCGGTTAATGTTAAACTTGGTAATCCCCAAGAATAGGGATCAAAATCATGTGCAAGGGATGTTGTTATTATAACAAACCTTTCAAACCACATCCCAATTGTTACCGCAATCGAAACGATGATAAGGAATGAAATATTGCGTCTGAATTTTTTAAACCAAAAGAGTTGAGGAATAAAAAGATTACAAACGAATAATGCCCAGAATGTCCACCAATAATCTCCGAATGCTCTATATAAAAATATTGCACGTTCCCATGGATTACCACTGTACCAAGCGATAAAGACCTCTATTGTGTATGCAAAGCCGACTATTGATGCAGTAAATAATAAGAATTTGGCAAGACTTTCTAAATGGTGGGCGGTAATATAAGCATGTAATCGAAAGGCATTTCTCATCGGGATTAAAATTAGGATAACCATTGCCAATCCAGAATGAATAGCACCGGCTACAAAGTAAGGTGCAAATATAGTGCTGTGCCAACCAGGTATAATACTCATCGCAAAATCCCATGAAACAATACTATGAACAGAGATAACGAGCGGAGTCGCCAGTGCTGCAAGAAAAACATAAGCGGATGTGTAATGTTTCCATTGTATATCAGTTCCTTGCCATCCTTGAGCAAGCAAACTGTATAGTTTTTTTCTCCAGCCCCTAACTTTATCTCGAACGATTGCAACATCAGGCACCATCCCTGTTATAAAAAAAATGGAACTAACTGTTAGATACGTCGATATAGCAAAAACGTCCCAAATTAAAGGCGAACGAAAATTTGGGAATAAGCCGCCCATTTGTGGATATGGCATCGTCCAATAAAAAACCCAAACACGACCCATGTGTAGCAAGGGAAAAAGTCCAGCCGTTGCCAAACCAAAAACAGTTACAGCCTCCGCACTTCGGTATACGGAGGCACGCCATTTTACTCTGAAAAGGAATAAGATGGCAGAAATTAACGTCCCTGAATGTGCAATCCCAACCCAAAATACAAATGTAGTAATATACAGATACCAACCTACGGGATTATTTTTCCCCGCTACACCAATACCTGAAAAAATTTGATGATACCAAGAAAATGCACCCCACGCTACTCCGAATGCGAGTAAAATTAAACAAACGTAATACCAACGATTTGGTTTGTTTAAAGTTTGTGTCAGATCTAGATCTGTTTGAGTGTATGTCAGCTTAAAACTCATATTATAAATATTATCACGATTTTATTCTCTTTAAATAAACAATAGCTGGCTCAGTATTCAATTCTTCAAAAACTCGATATTGTCTACTTCTATTTTCATCACGTACTTTATTTACTTTACTGTTTGGATCCTTTAAATCTCCGAAGATAATCGCGTTCGCCGGGCAGACTTGTTGACAAGCTGTTACAACATCACCATCTTGAAATTGTCTACTCTCTATTCTTGCATTCATTTTTCCTTCTACGATACGTTGGATGCAAAAGGTACATTTTTCCATTACACCTTTTGAACGAACTGTAACGTCTGGGTTCAATTGCCAATTGAGTGGTTCAGGAAAGTCATAATCAAACCAATTGAAACGTCGAACTTTGTATGGACAGTTGTTTGCGCAATATCTAGTTCCAATACATCTGTTGTAAACCTGCCCATTTAATCCCTCCTCAGTATGATAAGCCGCATAAACTGGACATACAGGTTCACAAGGTGCATTATCACATTGCTGACACATCATTGGTATGAAACCGGTGATCATTTCATTCGATTCAAGCTGTTGAGTGGTTTGTTCTTCAAAGAAACGTTCTATTCTGATCCACGATAATTCCCGCCCTAATTCTACTTGTTTCTTCCCTACAACAGGTACATTATTCTCAGCATAACAGGATGTAACACATGCACTGCAACCGATACATTTATCAAGGTCAATCGTCATTCCCCAACGATGTTTTGGATGATCATGTGATTTGTATATTGACAGTTTATTTCCTTCTGTATGATCGCCATTTGAATGAGACTGATTGATTAGTTCGTTGATGGATATCGTTTCAATAATATTACGACCGTACGAATAGTCGCTCCCCGAAACATTAGCAAGTCGCTTTGTTTTTTCCATCTTTACGATGGTCACAGGAATACCTGACCATTGAATGCCACCGGAGTAAATATTAGGATCCGACGAGAGTAATCCAATGACATTTACACCAGAATACTTCGCATATCTTCCATAATCCGTGTGGCCATAACCAATTGAGATTGCAATTGTTCCTTCTTTTATTCCATTATGATCGTACGCAGGTAATTCAATCTCTCCATATTTAGAAATTATTTTCAGAATATCTCCTCGTTTGATAATCATTTTCTTTGCATCACTGGGATTAATTTCAACAACATTTTCCCAAGTCATCATAGTTATTGGATCGGGAAGTTCTTGAAGCCAAGGTTTGTTCGCCCCACGTCCATCATAATGAGCGATATGAGGATAAGTAACAAGCTTCTTGTTTTCTTGATGTAAGAAGAGGATTAAAAATATCGGCTGAAAAATTTGGATTAATTTTTTGATGTGTCTTATGTTCAAGAAACTCTCCACCATTTACTAGTCGTTCAACCCACCAAGTATCAAAATCGATGTTAGGCTTAGAAGATGTATAAACATCGTGCCATTGATGTTTTAAATATTCTAAAAAAGGTTGTTCTTTCAAAATGTATTTATAATTCTTTTTCCACTTCCCGATGAGTTCGATTAGAATGTCTCCCAACATTCTTGTTGTCTTAAAAACAGGTTGCATAGTAGGTTGCATCAAACCGAGAACACCTTTTGTTGGTTCATAATCTCCCCAAGATTCTAACGGTGTATGGACTGGCAAGATGATAGTAGCCCTTGTCGTTGTTTCGTCCATAAAAGATGAAAAAGCAACTATTAAAGGCACTTTCTTCATAGCATCAGTAAATCCAGCTTTAGGGGGTATTGAGTAAACAGGATTTACTTCGTTTATGAAAAGAGCATCAATTTTTTCATCATTCATCGATGCTATCAATTTCAGCAGGTCTGCATAGTTATTTAAATTTGACATCGATGAATTTGATGAAAAATAAATCGTTCTACCAATGTTACCACAAACATAATTTAGTAAATTTATCGCACAAAGTGTCGATACTGAATTTTCATTCTCTAAAACAGTACCTCCACCAATGGCAAGTCCCGGTTGCGATGATGCAAATTCGCATGCTAAAGAATGGATTTTTTCTACTCCCACACCTGTTAACTCAGATACTTTTTGTGGAGTAAAATCTCGAACCAGCTGAAATAAACTTACAATTTCGGTTTGATTTATTCCGCTCGACAATTTTTCTGATAGAATAACATTTATCAAACCAAGAGCAAATGCGCCCTCAGTTCCAATAATTGGCTTAATCCATTCATCTGCATTTGTAGCAGTCATTGATAGCCGAGGTCCAATATAAACAAATCGATTCTTACTTTTACCATCGAATTTTCGAGCTTCAGTGAAATCCCGAGCATATTTTACAGGCGATAACCAAGTTTCTAAAAAGTCTGCACCAAATGATAGGATATATCTAGAAGATTTAAAGTCATATTGAGGGATCTGATATAAATTAAAAGATATCTCGTTAGCTTTCCTCAATGCTTCGTATGCAATTGGTTCGTAACGCAATCGATAGGTTGAACTAAAAATATTTAAGAATTCATCAACAAGTTTATCCAACGAACCAGTTATATTCGGTGTTATAAAAGCTATGTTTCCCTTT
>JBBIRP010000007.1:0-1569 GCA_037441745.1 Ignavibacteriales bacterium | reverse complement strand
TTTATTATTTCCCAATTTAGTTGTGATTTCATCAATCGCAAGGTCCCAACTAATTTTTTCAAATGTTCCATCCGACTTTCTTCGCATAGGATACTGAATTCGGTCAGGATTATAAGTGCCCTGAAGTGTAGCCTGTCCACGAGAGCAGATTGCACCACGATTTATTGGATGATTCGGGTTACCTTCTATTTTAACAGCTCTGCCTTCACGAACGCGTACATATATACCACAACCAGATGGACATTCACGACACACTGTCGCATACCAAACCGATTTACCAGGTATAATTTCCTCATGTGGTATGACATATGGTATTAATGATTGTGGCTTCTTACGTGTGCAACTGGGTAAAAGGGTTGCAACCGCAGTTCCACTAATTATTTTTATAAATTCTCTTCTCTTTAGTTCATCAGACATTCTTTATCAGATAGTTTTATTCAAAATAATTTTTATCGATGACAAGTGTAACAATCAATACTCGCCTTGTTCTCACGATGGCAATTGACACACCAAGTCATATTATTAACCTTTATAACAGGTTTAACTTCAGACATCGATGCAACATCACCATGGCATTTTGAACAATCAATTCCTTTTGCAATGTGAGGATAATGATTAAAATATACAAAATCAGCTAATTGATTGACCCTTGACCATTCTATTGGTATATTTTTTTCCCAGTTCTGACGAATCTTGCTCACCTCTGATTTCGTTGCCGCAACCAGTTGATGACATCCCATGCAAAGTTGTACAGAAGGAACATATGCTGTCGAAGTTTTTCTAACACCGCTGTGACAATATTGACATGCTATTTTATAATCACCAGCATGGATTTTATGATTGAAAGCGATTGGTTGACGCGGTCCTGTATCTTGTTTTGCACAACTGCAAAAAAACAATCCAATGATGAAGATAACAAATATTAGTCGCATTACTTTTTCCCTAATTTTGCTGTCAGAATCTCTTCTGCACTCAAAGGACCTCGTATGCCAAGTTTTGTTCTTATTTCATTTACATTTTCTGTTTTAATAGCTGATACCGAGTTTCCCCACGAAGCTCTTTCATGCGTTAGCACAGCTGCAATTTCCTCATCCGATAACTTATCATAAAATGGCGTCATCTTGTTATTGTAATTATGACCTTTGACTGTAATTGGTCCTTCAATACCATACAACACAATACTTATTGGTGTTTCAATATCGCCTAATAACCATTCTGAACCAGCTAATGGTGGATATTGACCAGCTATCCCAAGTCCGTCTGCTTGATGGCAGGTTTGACATACACCAGCATAAACTTGATCACCTTTTACTTCTCTTTTTATGTTTGTTGCTATAGCAAAACGTGGTTGTTCCACTTCATGAGCGACCGTACTCCATGAACCACCATATTTACCAAGGTAAAAACCCATTATAAATAAAAGCAAAATACTAAATATCCAGATCCATTTTGGAATATTCTCGAATTTTTCTTCTGGTTCAACTTGTTCTCGCAGTATTATTTTCCGATGATATTCTTCCAAACTATTTTTTATAGCATTCATATCGAATGTTGAACAATTTTCTATTA
>JBBIRP010000006.1:16610-27055 GCA_037441745.1 Ignavibacteriales bacterium | reverse complement strand
AATCATGATGGGTGCTGGAGATATTTGGAAGCAGAGTATTAAGCTACTTGAAAAACTTAAATCTATAAAATGAAAATGATAAACTTAGATGAGATAAAAATAATATACAGGGGAAACATATCCATCAATGAACCGATGAACAAGCATACATCTCTACGAATTGGTGGACCGGTTGATTACTATTTTGAACCTTTGGATAAAGAAGATGCAAGTAACATCATTAGTTATCTCCAAAAACAAAATTTCCCTTTTATTGCAATGGGAAAAGGAACAAATTTATTAGTACACGATGATGGATTCCGAGGAGCTGTTGTGAATCTTGAAAATTCGCTCAAACAAATACAAGTAAATAATCCTTATGTGTGTACAGACGCTGGTGTCAGTTTAATACGCTTTGTAGATTTTTGCATTCAGCAAGGGTTTAAAGGTGTTGAAATGCTTGCTGGAATTCCTGGTACAGTTGGAGGCGCGATTGTAATGAACGCGGGTGCCTTTGGTGGTGAAATATCAAATTATTTAGTTGATGCTGAAATCTTAAGAGATGGGAATAAAAAGATTTTAACAAAAGATGATATCGGTTTTTCATACCGCCATTCTTCTTTTTCAACAAATGATGTCGTGTTAAGCGCTAGATTCAAACTTGAAAATGGAGATAAAGAAGAATTGATGAAAATACGCAACGAACTAATTTTAAAAAGAAATCGCAAACATCCGATAAATTATCCAAACTGCGGAAGTGTTTTTAAAAATCCTCAGGGAATTCCAGCTGCCAGACTTATCGAAGATGTTGGATTAAAAGGGACATTACGTGGAAAAGCACAAATTTCAGAAAAGCATGGAAATTTTATAATCAATCTCGGTGGTGCAACAGCAAATGACGTGATGAGTCTTATACAATTAATACGTGATAAAGTTAAAGAAAAATATGAAATAACCCTTGAGCTTGAGGTAAGATTATTAGGTTTTCCTGTAAATAATTTCAATAGAGTTGCTTCATGATGACTCAGGATTTGATAAATATCAGTAGAGATAAAACAAAAAATAGAACTCGTTGGGATTTTATTCTAATGATTTTTCTTCTAATAGCATTCGTTGCAATTTGTATTATTTCTGCAGAATGGAAAAATTCTCTGAAGGTAAATCGAATAACTATTCATGGTTCAAATATTTTGACAGCACAAAATATTTTCGAGTTGTCAAAAGTTAAACTTCAGACACCAATCGAGAGTATAGGTATTTATGAAATACGTAAACGCATATTACAGCAACCTTTTATAAAATCTGGATTAGTAACGCGACATTATCCGGACGCTATAGATATAAATATCACTGAACGAATACCTATTGCTTCGTTGAATAATGGCAACCTCAATTATATAGACACTGAACAAATTCTTCTTCCAAGCATTGAAAGCTCATCAAGACTTGATCTACCAATCATAAGCGGTGTTGATAGTATCAATTATTACGAAATCGGAGAGAAAATCTATAACACAGAAATAACAACAGCAATTAATATACTTCAAGTTGCTATTGCTATTGATACAATGCTATATCACTCTATTTCAGAAATTAATATGAATAAGGGTAAAGATATTATACTTTATTCCTCAGATGTTGGCGTTCCAATAATTTTGGGTAGAGGTGATTTTGAAAGAAAACTTTTAACATTACAAACGTTTTGGAATAATTACGTCAAACCATCAAATGCGAAGATGCTGCAGTACATAGACCTGCGATATAATGAACAAGTAGTTACCAAATGGCGAACAGAAGAATTACAAAGCAAAACAATTTTATAATTTTTATTAAAAAGGATAAAATAAAGAATGGAACCTGAAATAATAGTTGGATTGGATATTGGAACAACAAAAGTTTGTGTCGTTGTTGCATCGGTTGATGAAAATGGAAGATTCAATGTACTCGGTGTGGGTCGTAGTCCATCCGATGGATTGACACGCGGTGTAGTTACTAACATAGATAAAACAGTTAGATCAATACAAAGTGCCATTTCAGAAGCTGAATCAAGATCTGGAATAAAGATTCAATCCGTAATTGTCGGAATTGCAGGAGACCATATACAAAGTTTTCAGAGCCGTGGTGTGATTGCAATCAGTGGACCTGAAAAAGAAATTACACAAGCAGACGTTAACCGATTAATAGAAGACACAAAGCGTGTGGCACTACCATCCGATAGAAGAATTATTCATGTTATTCCTCAACAATTCATTATTGATGGACAAGATGGTGTGAGCGATCCTGTTGGTATGTCTGGGGTAAGATTAGAAGCAGATGTTCATATAATCACTGGTCTTGTTACTGCTGCACAAAACATTTTTAAATGCGTCCAGCGAGCTGGTTTAATAATCAGCGATATGGTTTTAGAACCTTTGGCATCAAGTTATGCAGTTCTCGACGAAGAAGAAAAAGAAGTTGGTATAGTACTCCTTGATGTAGGAGGTGGGACTACCGATTTAGCTGTCTTTGAAGATCGAACAATACGTTACACAGCTGTAATTCCGATCGCGGGGAATCAAGTAACCAATGATATCCGTAAAGGATTGGGTGTTCTCATGGAACAAGCTGAAAAGCTCAAATGTCAACACGGTTCCGCTTATCTTCCAAGCGTAATCGATGATGAACCAATTGTAATTCCAGGAATTGGAGGTAGACCACCGATGGAAATCGAAAAGAAAATACTTGCACAAATTATCCAATCTCGAATGGAAGAAATCTTCGAGATTGCTGCTATGGAAATTAAACGCTCGGGTTATTCCAGACACTTATCAGCTGGTTTAGTGTTAACAGGCGGGGGCTCTTTAATAAAAGGTGCAGCTGAATTAGCAAGAGAAGTACTCGGTTTACCCGTGAAAATTGGAATACCAAGTGGGTTCAGTGCAGGTTTTGTACGCGAAATTGAAAATCCAATTTATGCAACATGTGTAGGATTAGTTTTACATGGGTTGAGACACAAGGACAAAACAGTTTTAGACTTCACAAATGAAAAAGAAGTAAGCTCAATTAAGAAGGTTTTTACAAAAATGAAAAGCTGGTTTGATGAACTTTAAACTTGAACATAAAAATTTTAATCAATTATAAAATAAAAAATCAACAAACAATTTAGGAGATACGATAGTGATAGAACTAGGTAATTTCTTCAATCAAGGGGCAAAGATCCGTGTAGTAGGGGTTGGCGGCGGAGGTGGAAATGCCGTTAATAGCATGATCGATAAAAAATTGCAAGGGGTTGATTTCTTTGCAATCAATTGTGATATGCAAGCTTTGGATCGAAACAAAGCTCCGAATAAAATTCAAATAGGTAAAAATCTAACACGAGGCTTAGGTGCTGGAGCCGATCCTTCAATCGGGCAGCGTGCAGTGGAAGAAGACCGAGACGAAATATCGCGCGCCTTGAACGGAAGTGATATGGTATTCGTAACCGCAGGAATGGGCGGCGGCACAGGTACTGGAGGAGGACCAATCGTCGCAAATATTGCCAGAAGTCTTGGGGCGCTTGTCGTTGGGATTGTAACGAAACCATTTACATGCGAAGGTAAAAAGCGTATGGCACAAGCTGAAGCTGGTATCGAAGAAATGAAAAAACAGGTCGATACACTGATAGTAATCCCAAATCAAAAATTATTATCAATTGTTGAACGGAACACACCACTTCAGGAAGCATTCGATAAAGCTAATGAAGTACTTTATAATGCAACCCGGGGTATATCTGAACTAATTACAACTCCCGGTTACGTAAATGTGGATTTCGCTGATGTTCGCACCATAATGCGCGAAATGGGCGATGCTTTAATGGGTTCAGGTGTTGCCTCAGGTGAAAATCGTTCTATCGAAGCAGCTCATGCTGCAATCTCAAGTCCTTTACTCGAAGGCGTCTCAATTTCTGGTGCACTCGGAGTCTTAGTAAATGTTACTGGTGGACCAACTATGTCGCTTGTAGAAGTTGATGAAGCGGTCAGTGTAATACACGAAGCAGCAGGAGAAGAAGCCAATGTTATTATGGGTGCAGTTATTGACGAAAGTATGGGAGATGAAATGATGGTCACTGTAATTGCTACGGGATTCAACAAGCGTGGATTAGGGCCGGTTCGTGTCGCAAAGCAACCATCTAAAATCATCGACCGAATACCATCAAGTATACACGATTTCCAAAAACTCGACGAACCAGCTTTTATTCGACGCGGTATAGATATACCTTTGAATCCAACCAAACCAGAGGATGCTTCTTCGAAAACAACAGATTCGATTGATACAGAAAAACCAGCCTTTTTAAGGAAAATTATGGACTAGATAAAAAAACTTTCTCAATTTTTTATTAACTATTTTTTGGTTAGTAAGTAACTATCGAATACTCCTTGAGAGAGGCGTGTCAATAGGACACGCTTCTCCTCAATATTTTTTTATTTTAAAATACTTCTTGCATCTTCCATCTTCATTTCATACCTTTTTATAGTATGAAACATTTAAAAATTTTTCTTATCATTTTTATCTGCACTTTACTTACTGAAACATTAGGACAAACACCAAAGATTTCAAGTGCCTTTAAGATCGCTCGTTTAAAGTACAGCGGCGGTGGTGATTGGTACAATGATCCACAGGAGGAAGTTAATCTCCTGAAATATATTCAACAAAATACAAAGATTGATGTTCTTCCCGAATATGAGTTTGTGGAAATAACCGATGATAAGTTTTTTACATTTCCATTTATTTTTATGACAGGACATGGCAACATTGTCTTCTCTAATCTAGAAGTTCAACGCCTCCGAACATATTTAGAAAATGGGGGTTTTCTTTATGCAGACGATGATTACGGAATGGATGCAGCATTCCGACGAGAAATTAAAAAAGTTTTCCCTGAAAAAGAATTGATCGAAATCCCATATTCATTCGGATTATATCATTGCTATTACGATTTTCCCAATGGACCACCTAAAATCCACGCACACGATGAAAAACCTGCTCAAGGTTTCGGTATATTTCACAATGGTAGACTCGTACTCTATTACACATACGAATCCAATCCAAGTGATGGCTGGAATGAGCCCGAAGTTCATGGCGACACCCCCGAAAAACATGAAGAAGCACTGCGGTTCGGAACAAATATTGTCGTTTGGGCATTGACTCATTAACCGTATGACATTTATACTAACACAATGAACAAAGAGACTTCAAAATTATATTTAGATATTGCCAACAGACTAAATGCGGTTAGGAAAAAGGAAGATAAATTGTTTTTCTATAGCGGAATAATGTACACTTTATTCGTCACAATCGTTGGTATAATACTAATTGAACAATTATATTCCCTCAATTCATTTGGTCGATCGATTCTTTTCTACTTCGCTTTAGTCATAATTTGCGGTATAAGTTGCTGGTTCATTGTTCGGCCAGTCCTCTACATACTCGGTGTTTTACATTCTTCCGATAATCATACGACTGCATTGAAAGTTGGAGATAGTTTCCCGTCGATAAAAGACCGATTACTCGATGCTATCCAAATTTATGAAAACAAACAAACACTTCAACAACATTATTCTCTTTCATTAATCGATGCGTCTTTTGCCGATCTCTATGAACAGATAAAAGATTTAAATTTTAAAGACACTGTAAGCAACGCTAATCTGCGTCGTGCAACTAAATATACGACGTATTCCTTAATACTTTCATTGCTGTTAATTTTAATTTCACCATCGGGGTTTTACGATGCAATGTTCAGAATAATTCACTTTAATAAAACTTTTTTACCCCCTGATGTACTGAACTTCTTCATTGAACCCGGAAATCTAGAAGTCGTACGTGGCCAAAATGTTCCAATCGTAATAACGACGCAAGGGAAACTCGTGAATTCTTTATCATTCTACACTCGTCAAATTGGTCAACATGACTTTGACACTCAAATTCTTCAACGATCAGGTGCTGGAACTTTCAAAACAATTATAAAAAATATCAAATCAACAACCGAATATTTCGCAGAAGCAGATAATATCCAAAGTCAAAAATTCATTTTAAAAGTTTTCGATAGGCCACTGATACGCTCATTACGAATAAAAGTAAATCCACCGAGTTATACCCGACTACCTTCGAAGGAATTAGAGGATAATGTTGGAGATATAACTGGTTATCTTGGTTCTAAAGTCGAAATGCAAGTCAGATCGAGCAAGGTATTAAGTTCAGCTAAAATTTATTTTAACGATAGTACAGTAACTCCACTTACAACTACTAACAATGAAGCAAGCACCACTTTTAAAATCCAAAAAAATCTTACTTACCACTTAATTTTAGAAGATACGAACAAACTCACTAACATAGATCCAGTTGCTTACACGATAAAAATTATTCCCGATGAATACCCAACGATTGAGATTTTATCTCCAGGTAAAAACATTGATATTGCAGAAGAGATGAAATTAGACTTACTCCTGCGGTTAAATGATGATTTTGGTTTTTCGAATATTAGATTGGCGCACCGTCTCGTTCAATCTCGTTATGAAAAGCCACAAGAAGAATTTTCAATGGAAAATATTCCTCTACCTTCATCAAATCAATCACAAATAGACATGTGGTATCACTGGGATTTATCCTCATTGCATCTTGTACCTGAGGATGTTATCGCATACTACGTTGAAGTATTCGATAATGATAACATTAGTGGTCCTAAATCAGCTCGAAGTCAAATATATTTGGTGAGATTACCTTCACTTGAAGAAGTATTTACAGATGTTTCGCAATCACATCAACAATCATTTGAATCACTTCAGAATATTTCAAACGAAGCTCAACAACTAAAAAAGGAAATTGATGAACTCAAGAACGAGATAATGAAAAATAAGGATAAAACAGATTGGCAGCAAAAGAAAAAATTAGAAGAATTATCCAAACGGTACGATACATTAAAGAAAAAGCTTGACGAAACGGTCCAGAGAATGGACGAAATGATTAAAAAGATGGAAGAGAACAAAATTTTATCAAATGAAACAATAGAAAAATATGCCGAGCTTCAAAAGTTGATGGATAAGTTAAATGCACCAGAATTGAGATATGCCTTGAAAAAACTCCTAGAATCCATGAAGCAAATTTCTCCTGAAAAAATGAAGCAAGCGATGGAACAATTAAAATTGACAGAAGAACAGTTTCGAAAAAGCCTTGAACGAACTATAGAATTGTTGAAACGAATCCACATTGAACAAAAATTAGATGAACTCATCAAACGCACAGAAGAACTTATTAAACAGCAGGAAACACTAAAAGAAATTACATCAAAAACAGACCCATCTGATCAAAAAAGAAGAGAGGAATTGGCAAAACGTCAGCAAGACTTACAGGAAAAACTCGATGCATTGCAAAAAGAGACTGAATCGCTAAAGGAGAAAATGGAAGAATTTGCAAAAGAGATGCCTTTAGAAGAGATTTCAAAGGCTTCTCAGCAGCTTCAAAAGAATAATACATATCAGAAAATGCAAACCTCGCGGGCACATATGCAAGCTGGTGATATGCAGGGAGCTCAACATCAACAGGAAGAAGCAAAAAAAGATCTCGAAAATTTCAAGAAGCAACTTGAGTTTACCCAAAAATCATTACTCGATAAGCAAATGCAGCAGATTGTTAATGAAATGAGACGTCAACTAGAAAACATGCTTGAACTTTCAAAACGAGAAGAATCTCTGAAAGAAGACACAAAAAAATTAGAACCAAATTCACCCTTATTTAGGCAAAACGCACAAAAGCAGAACGAGTTGATGGAGAATTTAAATAACATTGCAAATGCTATGGGTGAATTGAGTAAAAAAACATTTGCTGTCAGTCCCGAAATGGGAAAAGAAATTGGAAATGCACTTAAACAAATGGCGGAAGCTATCCAGAAAACAGAGCTACGAAGTCCATCTGGAACATCTCAACAACAGGAGCAAGCTATGGGGTCTCTAAACCGGGCAGCAATGATGAAAAGTGGACAGAGCGGCTTAGGTATGGCTGGACTCATGGCTCAACTCCAGCAAATGGCAGGTATGCAGGGGAATATAAATGCTGCCACACAAGAAGCTATAAGCATGGGTCAAGGTCAGGGGCAACAAATCTCTGCTCAGCAAGCCGCAGAATATCAGAGAATTGCAAATCAACAAGCTGCTGTTCAAAAATCTTTGGAACAATTAGCAAACGAAGCAAAAAATGCTGGTGAATATAGTAGGTTATTAGGCGATCTTGATCGAATAACTCAAGAAATGAAGGAAGTTGAAACCGACCTTCAACAAGGGAACGTTAATCCAAACACAATACAAAAACAAGAAAGAATACTTTCCCGATTGCTTGAATCGGCACGTTCCATGCGCGAGCGGGACTATGAAAAACGACGAACAGCGGAAGTTGGTAAAAATATTATCCATCCAAGTCCTGCTGAAATCGATATCACGACACAAGAAGGTAAAAACAAACTCAGAGAAGAAATGCTGAAAGCTCTCCAAGAAAATTACTCAAAAGATTACGAAGATTTGATTAAAAAATACTTCGAGGAGTTAGAGAGAGAAAATATTAAAAATTGAAGCTGAGAGGTTAGCTCAAGGCTATATCTATCAATAAAAAGAAGGGAATATCTTTTGAACAACTAAATATTACACTTGTTGTTAATTGTCCCTTCTCTTGCATCTTTACATTCATCGAGACCATTAATAAACCTTAAAGTACCTAATCCAGTAATTCAAATAAAAATTTTTCGTATGTTCTAGCTTCATTGATTTTTTCAATCTCAAACATACTAATCGCCTACTAATTGGACGTTAACTTCACGAGATCTTGGTCTATTGTCAAAATCAATAAGAATCACTTGCTGCCAAGTACCAAGATTTAGTTCACCACCTTTGAAAGGCACTGCTAATGAAGGCCCTATAAGTGATGCACGTACGTGTGCAAAACCATTACCATCACCCCACCGAGCATCATGATCGTAATGTATGTTATGCGGTGCAATTCGTTCAATAGCTTTTTTCAAATCCTCAATAACACCGCTTTCATACTCAATTGTTGTGACACCTGCAGTTGAACCTGAAACGAAAACCAATGCTATTCCATCTAAAATTTTCGATGATGAAACAATCTCCCTAACTTTTTCCGTTATGTCTTGTACATCGCAAAAACCTTTTGTCTTTATTTGAAAACTTGAACTGTATACTGGCATAATTGCTTCCTTTAAAAATATTTATTATTCTTACAAATCAATAGATGAAAATACATTTTTTACAATTTAATCACAACAGGTATGAAAATCACAGCACTCACAGACATTCATGGTGCATACGAACTGGCAAATGAAATTATAAAAAAAGAATCTCCCGATATTCTTATCATTGCTGGTGATCTGACAACCGTTGGAACTGTTAAAGAGGTTCAAACTGCAATTGCTCATTTCAAAACACTCACTAAACAGATATTTTGCATTTCAGGGAATATGGACCTCCCACAGCATGATAAACTTTATGAACAACTCGGAGTTTCCTTGAATGGAAAAGGACTTATTTATAATTCGATTGGATTTTTTGGAGTTTCAGCTTCCACTCATTCATCATTAAAAACTCCATACGAGATCTCAGAAAATGAAATTACCAATCTTTTGTTCGCAGGATATCAACAAATCGTAAAATCTAAAACTAAGATTCTTGTATCACATGCACCACCATTCGGTACGAAAGTGGATATTACACACAGCGGACTTCACGTAGGAAGTATGGCCATCCGCGATTTCATAGAAGAAACAAAACCTGATGTTGTTATATGCGGACATATCCACGAGGCTCGTGGTCAAGATGTCATCGAAAAAAGTAAGATTGTGAATTGTGGCCAAGCATCTAATGGTTATTATGCAGTTATTGAAATTTTAGAAGAAACAATTCAAATAAAAAATTCTCAATATTTCCGCTTTTCATAAAAAAAGAGCGACAAATTATATTGTCGCTCTTTCATCAAGGAATTTGAATTAATAATTAATTCAATTAATTGGGTTTCTTTTCTTCTTTTTGTTCTTCTTTTTTCTCTAATTGCTCAGCTTTTTCCTCAAGTTTTTGCCCTTTCTTCTGAAGCCTTTCACCTTTTTTCTCTAACCTCTTCCCTTTTATCATAAGCTTCTTACCCTTGATCGCTTTGCCTTCCTTCGTCATCTCTTCAGTCTTCTTCTCAACCCCTTCTCCTTTTTTCCCAATTTGTTCACCTTTCTTTTCCATCATCTCACCTTTTTTCTCCATCTTCATCTCACCTTTTTTCATCATCTCGCTCTTTTGTTTAGGTTGAACCGTGGTTGTATCTTGAGCAAAAACCTGGGTTTGGATCAAAATAAAAGTGATTACGATTAACAAAAATAATGTGTATTTCATAATACTCCTCAAAATTAATTGGTGATTAAATGATTTAATTTAATTTAAGATACATAAATAAGATTAAACACC
>JBBIRP010000006.1:0-16600 GCA_037441745.1 Ignavibacteriales bacterium | reverse complement strand
TTAAAATTAAATTTTATTAATTTCGTTGACTGAATTATACTCTTTTCAATAATGCCGTTAGTTCCCTCAGTGATTCTTTAAGTACCTTATCTACATCGAGTGTTACATACTCACGTTTTCTATAAACCCATTTCCCATTTATCATAACTGAATCTACATTTTCTGGTCGCGATGAATAGACAATAGATGAATAAATATTACTGTTATTTACAGGATTATGTACATCGTTCAGATTTAGTAGCACAATGTCAGCCTTTTTCCCTACTTCGATACTACCAATCTCTTTTTCTAATCCGAGAGCTTTTGCACCTTCGATAGTTGCCATTCGAAAAATGGTTTCTGCTTTCATCGTATTTGCACCATAAAATGGCTTTTGAATCAGGGAAGCCAAACGCATTTCCTGAAACACATCTAAATTATTGTTGCAAGGCGCACCATCTGCACCTAGCGATACGTTGACACCCATTTTCAAGAATTTCGGAACTTTAGCAATACCAGAACCTAGTTTGAGATTCGACGATGGGCAATGTAAAACTTTCGTTCGTGTAGATTTTAATAATTCATATTCATTATCGTTCAAATGTACACAATGTGTGAGACATGTTCGATCAGAGAGTAATCCGAGATGATTCAGAAATTCGACATTTCCCATTTTGCATCGTTCATAGACTTTTTGTGTTTCAGCTTTACTCTCCGAAGCATGAGTATGAAAGAGCGTACCGGAGAAACTTTTCAACATTTCAAATGCACTTTGCATAAGTTTATCTGAACAAGATAGAACAAATCTCGGTGCTACAGCGTATCGAATTCTTCCCCCATATGAATTGTGCCATTGTTCTATAAGTTTAAGAGTCGAGCGCAATGATTCATCAGTTGGTTCTTTAAATGGGGGATAAACATCATTCAGATCCATCATCGCCTTACCTACAAACGCACGCAAGCCTGTTTCTGCAATTGCTCGAATGATTTCCTCTTCATGGTTAATACTTCCCATATCCATAATCGTGGTCGTACCTGATCGAACTAGTTCTGCAACACCCAATAGTGCGGAAAAATAAACCGAGTTAGCATCGTGTGCAGCTTCCATTGGAAATATTTTTGAACCAAGCCAATCTATCAAGTGTAAATCATCAGCTAAACCCCGAAATAATGTTTGACACAAATGAATATGAGTTTGTACAAACCCGGGTATTACTACTAAATCTTGAGCTTCAATTATTTCTTCCGAATTTGTTTCTTTTTGATCCTTTCGAGTTATTGCTTTGATTATCCCGTCCTCAATCCTTATCGATGCGTTCGAAAGAATATCTCCATTTTGATTTACCGTTATAATTGTTCCATTTTTAATTAGTGTAGTCATTTATATTTGGAAGCTAATTGATCAACCTAAGTAATTATAAATAAAATATAACACAAAGGTTGGTAAAAACCATAAAGCCAATAAAAAATATTTTTGAGAGGTTAAAATTTATTTTTATCTAATACTTTCCGAATAGTCGATAACATAATCTGTGGCTCATAAGGTTTTTGGATAAAATCATAAATTCCATCGACCCTCTTATTTAATTTTAGTTTTGGATCGAGATAACCACTTGCAACGATCGCCTTTAACCCATCGTTTTCTTTTTTCATTCTTATCAAAGCTTCCCAACCATTCAATCTTGGCAGTTCAATATCCATTATTACCAGATCAATTTTGTTTTTATGCTTTGTAAATAATTCAACCGCTTCAATTCCATCTTTAGCTTGAATAACATTATATCCATAAGTCATTAATAAAGCTGAAACAAACTGGAGTAAAATCTCTTCATCTTCAACTACCAGTAGAGTTTCAGTACCTTTCAAAATTCTTGAATCAGTCTCATCCAATTTTTCGTATAACATTTGGCTATCTTTCGACGCTGGTAAATAAATCGAAAATGTTGTTCCCACGCCAACATCACTTGCAACATCGATGAAACCCGAATGAGATGTTACAATTCCATATACCACTGAAAGCCCTAATCCAGTACCTTTACTTGATTCTTTTGTAGTAAAAAATGGTTCAAATATTCTATGCCTTACATCCTCATTCATTCCACACCCCGTGTCAGTAGTTTGAATTAATACGTAACGTTCCGTGCTCGCATCAGGGAATTTTTCTTTCACATCCCACCCCATTACCAATCTGGTAGAAATCGAGATAGTTCCACCATCGGGCATCGCGTCTCTAGAGTTTACACATAAATTTAAAATAACTTGACCAATCTGATTTTGATCTCCTATTATATACGGTATGTTTGGTGTAAGCTCTAATATGAACTTAATTGTTCTCGGAAATGTTTCTTCCAACATCCTCACTATATCTTTAATAATAGCATTTAAATCAAGAGATATTAACTTGGTATCTGTTTTTCTCGCGAAAGTTAAAATTTGTTGAATAAGCTTAGAGCCACGCTTTACAGCATTAGTATTTATTTCAATGATTTTATTTAATTTGTTTTCATCAAGAATACCTCTCTTCATACTTGAAGTATTTACTAAAATAATTTGTAAAATATTATTAATATCGTGAGCTATGCCACCCGCAAGTGTTCCCAAACTTTCCATTTTCTGAGCTTGACGCAATTGTTCTTCAAGGCGTTTGTGCTCAGTTAAATCCCTCCCTACACTAACGAAACCAGCCAGATCTTCGTTGATAAATATTGGAGTAAATGAAAAATTCATAGGAATCCGTTTACCATCTTTACAAATCAAATCGGCATCAAAATAACTTTCTTTCATCTTTCGATTAATGACAAAATTTCGGTACTCTGAAAGGTAATCTTTAGGAGTGATGAATGAGGTCAAAGATTGCCCGATAATTTCGTTTTCCTTATATCCGAGTATTTCTTTAACAATTTTGCCTTGCATAACCTCGATATTAAATAATTCATCCATGGTAATAAAAACATCATTCATAACATCAAGGGCTGATTTTAGGGCATCGCTAACAGGATTGGCACCAATCTTATGTCGAAATATGAAATAAACTGCTATTAAAAGTGCAAAAGTGCAAACATAGAAATAATATTCAACTTTCAGTTTCAGTATTCCGAACAAAAATGAATCTGTAAATGGTCCCGGCAGAATTAAAAGTAATATTGCAAAGATAATAAATACAAAGTTAGACTTCCATATCCTTTGACGGAAGTTACGAGAAATTTCGAATAACATCGCAATTCCAATGCAAAAGAAAACCGACATCCAAGTGACATAAAATATGTAGCCAGTTTGGGTCATAGTCCCAGTTGGTGATATTGGTCTTGGAATATATCCAAGAAGCAGAACCGAGTATGAAAAAAGAGCAGCAAAATAAATTGCATAATTAATGCTCATTGACTTCATCATATCTTTTTGTCTAACAAAGAAGGTAATGAAGTGAATGAAAAAGAAAGGAAACATCGCATAAATGAAAAGAACAATTGTTTCCAAAACATGAATCAGCCGTTCATTAGAAAGATTCATCATAAGATAGCATGCGATACCGAATACAACAAGGCAACTAACACAAAAGAAGTAGAATCTGCTTATCTGATTATCACGAGATTTTAAAATAATTATAAGTGCTAATAAAAAATTGGCTGCTGTATAAGCTACTGAAACTGGAAAGTATGACATATCCCTTCCTCTATGTTCATCGATTGAAATGATTCACGTTAATATTATTCTCCCACCTTCCCTTAATTATCCCTTATATTTTTGTACCTCTTTATTTTGCCTTCGATTGTTGCAATAAGAAGTTCGGGGTCCATCGGTTTAGTTATATAATCATCAACTCCCAGCTGAACACCAGAACGTATAATCACACCATCTTTTAACGCACTCATGAAAACGAATGGTATTGATTTTAAATGAGGTTGGTCTTGTACCATATTAAAGAATTTAAAACCATCAAGGTCATCTTCTCCAAACTTAATATCGCTTAAGATTAAATCAAACGAAGTTGAACGAAGTTTTTCCATTGCCGTCTTTATGTCCGGCGCCGTTACAACTTGAAAGTCACAGCTCGTCAGCATATCCTCCAAAACTTTCAATAGCATTAGGTCATCATCAACTACTAATAATCTTCCTTTGGATGCTATTTTCTGAAAAGTTGATAGTATAATTGGTTCAAGCCGTTGGGCTTCTTCAGAAGTGATGCCGAATTGTTGTTTCAAATTATCTAATGCTTCGATATTATTAGCGTTGAGCTTGCCTGAGAGAATTTCCTTTTCAACTTTTTTTACGTACAGATCAAGTCGCAGCTCCGACTCAATAGCTAAATGTTCATCAAATGTTAATTCAAGTAGTTCTTTTAATCGCATTAACATTTTTGCATCTTCGACTGTAGGTTGACCCTCTTGATAACAAGATCGCATTTTATCACGGTAAAGCACAAACCGTTTTTCTTTTTCCTCAGGTATCTTCGCTCCCAACAATTCCATCTTATGATCATATTCTTGTGCAACCTTTTCAAGACGAGCAAGGAGTGTTTGTTCCATTTCGTTTCTTAAATCAATTCGGAGCTTTTGCACTTGCTCATTTTGCTGTTGTATTAATTTTTCATATTCTTCCTCAAGTCGCTTCTTTTCCTTGGCAATTATTAAATCTGTTTCATTCTGAAGGCGTTCTTTCTCTTGTTTTATCTGGAGATCATACTTTGCTTTCAGTTCACTCTCAATCTCTTTGCGGCTATTTTCCAACTGCTTCTGATATTTTTCTTCTTCGAGCTGGCGAACAGCTATCAGTTCCTCTTCGATGCGGTTATCCATTTCTTCTTTAAGCTGCTGCTGTTTTAATTGGAATTCACTTTCTAATTGTATCCTAAGCTTATTAAATTCTTGCTGTAGTTTTTCTTTTTCCGCTAAGAGCTTCAGATCGTAGTCAATTTTTAACTCTTTCTGGATACGTTCTTTTTCCAATTTAAGTTGTTGCGTATTTTGTTCACGAAAAACTTTTTCAGCCTTTCTCAACGAATCGAGAAGTTTTTGATTAAATTTTTCTTTTAGTTGTGTTTCCTGAGCCTGGAGTGCTTGGCTCTGTTTTTCTAATAATTCTTTCTCTCTTTGATCAAACTTTTGTTGTAAGATTCTAATTTCATCCGAATGTTTGTCGGATAAATCGGAACGGATCTTTTTTTCAAGTTCTTCAAGTTCTTTCTGGTGTTTCAGACGAAGCTGTTCTTCATTTTCTTTTAACGCAAAATTGAGTTCATCCTGATATTGCTTCTTTAAGAGCTTTTCCATTTCTTCAATGGAATGTTTTTCACGTTCTAATATCTCTTTTTGCTCTTGTTTGTTTTGTTCTTTAATTCTCTTCAGTTCATTTTCGTAATCTTCGGTCAATTGTTTTCTAATCTCTTTTTCCTTCTTTTCAAGGTCAGCTTTTCTTAGCTTATCCAGATTATCTTGATTTTGTTTTATTGCTTCCGCCAATTTATCCTCAAATTCAGCCTTTAATCTACTCTCCCGTTCCTTTAAGGTTTTACGTTCTCTTTCGATTATTTCTTCTTGTTCTTGTTTTAATTTTTCCCGAAGCTCTTTTAATTCATCCCGATACTTTTTATCCATTTCCTTCCTAATTTCAGCCTCGCGTGAAGATAGCTCTTGTTCCTGGATTTGTTCTAATCCAATTTTCTGTTCCTTAATAATTCCCTGAATTTTACTTTCATACTCTTCTATTAATCTTTTCTCACGTTCTTTAAACTCTTCTCTCTCTTTTTCATACTCTTTACTTTGTTGCAGTGATAGTTGTTCCTTCAAAATTTTCTTCTCGATCTCAAATTGTTGTGTTAGTCGCTCCGTGATCTCTCTTTCTAATAATTGTAATTTGGACTTTTCTTCGTCTTTAAAATTATTTTCAACTCTTTGGAGTTCAGCAGCTAGGGTCTTATTAAACTCATCTTTAAGAGCTTGTTCCTTTTCCTTGAAAGCTTTCCTTTCACTTTCTATTCTTTCATCCTGACTTTGTCTCAATTGGTTTTGAAGATTCTGAATTTCATCCTCATATTGCTTCATCAACTGAGATTTCAATTCATTCTCAACAAATGCAATTTCAGCCTTATGTTTTTGCTCTAACCGCTCTTCGGCTGCAATAAGTTCTTGATCCAGTTTTTGCTTATATTCTAGATCAAGATGTTTCCTGGCTTCATTCAACTGATGTTCATATTTAGCTTTAAGGGTTTGTCTCTGTTGTTCAAGTTTTTCTCTTTCTTCATTCAAAATTCTGGCAGCTTGCTCTTCCGCTTTCCTTAATTCTTGAGTATAGCGCAATTTGAATTCTGCTTCAATTTGCTGTCTGAGATTTTGCTCAAGCTGTTCTTTTGAAATATTAGTCGAATCAGAGACTAAATTTTCTTTAGGTAGTTTTGTCTCCTTTTTCTCTCCGGTTTTTAGGTTATCAACTGGTATGTTGTTTTTAGTTGACGAAACTTTATTTTCGAACAATGCTATCCTTTCTTCGAACGCAATTATAAACGGATTCCTGGAATCTATTTTCTTTGCTTCCGCTAATTGGATTTTTGCTTGTTCAAAATTTCCCTCAATGATAAATTTATCGGCTTGTCTTAAACACTGACGAAAAATATCGCGCGCGGACTCAGATGTCGGATTTTTAGAAGAAGCACCTGTTCCTTGCAAACTTTTTATCCTCCCTTAAAAGTTGTGTGAACCAATGTTATTATATATTGCATCAACTTCATCATTTTTTTAAAACTAATATATAAAATTGTAACAATATTTCAAATAAATGTTGATATTTCTGACAGTTCTAACATTCATAGCAGCTAAAACTTGACATTAATAAAAAAAAACTGTATTATTTGAGCAGAAAAACGGCATTTTAAAAAATATAAAGGGACTTTGATGAAAATTGAACGATTCTTTATGCTTACCATCTGCATATCCGCTATGACCTTAATAACATTCCAATCGATTCTTGGTCAAGTTTACGAAAAGAAGATTTTCGAATACGTAAGATTAATTTCTGAAGGGAAGAGCGAACTTGTTCAAATAAAAATGGATGATCTTAAGAATAAAATCCCAAGATCTGCAGGTCTCATATATGTCGAAGGTTTAATTGCTTCAGACGATAAAAAATCTCTGAGTTGTTTCAAAGTTATTGTTGATAGTTTTCCTCAAAGTGAGTGGGCAGATGATGCCCTTGCACGGCTTTTTGAATATTATCTCGGTACTGGCAGAGCAAATGACGTGGAGAAAAGTTTCCAGTTATTTCAAAATCGGTACCCAAATTCTCCATACATTACAACGGGCTATTTAAGGCAGCAGCGTCTTTCACAAGAAAGTTTAACTTATAACAGATTTACACCAAGATCACAAGGACAAGAGTGGGCAATCCAAATTGGAGCATTCTCAATTAAAGAAAACGCAGAAAAACTTCGAAAGAAATTCTTATCGGATGGTTATACTGTGAATGTTTACGAAAACCTTTTAGATGGTAAGAATTTATTGTACTTGGTTTGGGTGGGTTCTTTTGATAATGAAGAGGAAGCGCGACCACTTATAAAAGAAATAAAATCAAAATATAATATTGATGGTGTTTTACGTATGAGGCAAATCTGGAAGAAATGGTAATATACTTTCCACTTCCTACTGGGAGAAATATTAATTTTCAATAGTCAACGATCGACTTTTCATTTGTAAAAACAACAGAAATTATTAAATTACCATAACCATTATTTCAACAATAATATTATTCTATCCACTAATGATTTTAACCGATAAACAAATACTAGCTGAGATTAAGAAAGGCACGATTATCATTAAACCATTCAATAGAAAATTCCTCGGCTCGAACAGCTATGATGTTCACTTAGGAAAATGGGTAGCAATCTATAAAGATGAAATACTGGATGCAAAGAAGCATAATAAAATTGAAATTTTCACGATACCCAAGACTGGTATTGTTCTTGTACCAACCAAATTGTACCTCGGTGTTACAAAAGAATATACTGAAACGCACAATCATGTTCCATTCCTCGAAGGAAAAAGCAGCGTAGGAAGATTGGGGATCGACATTCATGCAACAGCTGGAAAAGGTGACGTGGGTTTTTGTAATACATGGACACTTGAGATATCTGTACGTCATCCAGTACGTATTTATTCGGGTATGCCAATCGGTCAATTAATTTACTTTACTGTTGAGGGGGAAGTTGAAATTCCGTATTCAAGAAAGAAAACGGCAAAATATAATAAATATTCTGTGAAACCTATTGAGTCTATGATGTGGAAAAATTTTAAACGAAATTAAATTATAGAAAGATTACGCAAAATGAAAACTAATATTACACACAAGTTTATTCTCACTATTCTTGTATTTATCCTTCTACAACCCTTACCATTGTCTTCTCAAAATAAACGAATTCTTCAAATTAATGATTTATTCCGAATAAAACGTATCAGTGACTTACAAATTTCTCCCGATGGTAAATGGATTGCTTTTGTTATCACAGATGTTGATAAAGAAGCAAACAAAATGAATAGCGATATATGGTTAATCCCATCGGCTGGGGGGGAGATGCGTAGATTAACAACGAGTCCGAGCAGTGATGCAAATCCTCGGTGGTCACCAAATAGTAAAACAATTGCTTTCGTTTCGACTCGTTCAGGTGATCCACAAATCTGGTTAATAGATATCGATGGCGGCGAAGCAAGACAGTTAACGAAAATCTCGACGGGCGCTTCACAACCCGTTTGGTCACCAACAGGAAAACACATTGCTTTTATCTCTGCTATATATCCTGAGTTTTCAGAAAGACCTTTTAAGGAAAGCGATGAACTTAATAGGAAAAAGAATGAAGATAAGGAAAAGAGTAAAGTCAATGCAAGAATCATGACAAAACTTTTATACAGGCACTGGAACTCTTGGGTTGACGACAAACGAAAGCATATTTTCGTACTTTCACTTTCAACGGGTGAAATTAAAGACGTTACTCCTGGCGACCGCGACGCAATTCCAACATCTTCAACTTTTTCCGCAGGAGATGATTTTACATTTTCACCAGACGGAAAAGAAATTGCATATACTGCCACACCAATAGAAAACGAAGCATGGAATACAAATCACGATATTTACACTGTGTCAATAGATGGTAGTAGTATAAAACAAATCACGACAAATCCTGCTGCCGACGTTTTTCCAAGATATTCGAACGACGGAAAATTCATAGCTTATAGAGCTCAAAGGATCCCCGGTTTTGAAGCAGATAAATTTGAACTTATGCTTTATGAGCAATCCTCAGGAAGAATTAAAAGTCTAAGTGAAATATTTGACGCTTCAATTGGTTCTTTTCAATGGTCGAGTGACGGCAATCGAATTTATTTTACAGCAGAAGAGAAAGCAAATCAGCAAATTTATTATATCTCATTAAAAGATCAAACAATAAAAAAAATTGTTGATGGCGGTGTTAACGGTGATATAAATCTTTCTACGGACATTAAATATCTTTATTTTACACATCATACACTTTCACATCCTAATGAATTATATCGTGCTTCCGCGGAAGGGAAAAATGTGCTAAAACTTACAAATGTAAATGATAGTTTGTTTTCAGAAATAATAATGAACGAACCAGAAAGCATTACATATTCAGGTGCAGGTGGCACATTGATCCAAGCCTGGCTAATTAAACCCCCTAACTTTGATGCATCAAAGAAATACCCACTTGTATTGTTAGTCCACGGTGGACCTCAGGGTGCGTGGCAAAATGGTTGGCATTACCGCTGGAATGCACAAATTTGGGCTGCACAGGGTTATGTAATACTCGCACCTAATCCAAGAGGGTCAACTGGATTCGGACAAAAATTTGTGAATGATATCAGCGGTGACTGGGGAGGAAAAGTATATGAAGATGTAATGAAAGGCATCGATTATGTAGAAAATTTATCGTACATCGACAAAGACAGAATGGCTGCTGCAGGTGCTTCCTACGGTGGTTATTTTATGAATTGGTTAGCAACCCAAACAGGAAAATTCAAAACCATTATTACTCATGCCGGCATTTTTAATTTTTACTCTATGTATGGTACGACTGAAGAAGTGTGGTTCGATGAATGGGAACATGGCGGAACACCGTGGGATGTACCCGATGAATATAATAAATTTTCTCCACATGCTCATGCAAAAAATCTTTTGAAATACAAAACTCCAATGCTCATTATTCATAATGAACTTGATTATCGCGTTCCCGTAACCGAGGGAATGCAATTATTTACTACACTGCAAAGAATGGGAATTAAATCTAAATTTTTATATTTTCCAGACGAGGGACATGGGGTTTTAAAGCCCTTAAATAGTGAACTTTGGCATAAGGTTGTATTTGAGTGGCTTGAAGAATATCTAAAAAAATGAAATCTTTGAGTAGAAATGAGATTTATTAACAAAATAAAAAACATTCAGATCAGGAATAATTCTTTACTCTGCATTGGTCTAGATTCAGATATTGAAAAAATTCCAGCCTCTCTTAGAAAATCAAAGTATCCACAATTTGAATTCAATAAGGAAATAATAGAAGCAACAAAAGATTTAGTTTGTGCTTACAAATTAAATTTAGCATTCTACGAAGCAGCTGGAAAATCTTACTATGAAACGATTACACGAACACTTGATTCTATTCCAAAAGATATTTTAACCATCGCTGATGGGAAACGTGGTGATATTAGAAATACTGCAGAACAGTACGTAAAAAATTTATTTGATGATTGGCATTTCGATGCAGCAACAGTAAATCCCTACATGGGTAGAGATTCAATTGAGCCGTTCATAAAAAGAAAAAATCATGGTGTCTTCATTTTAACTTTGACTTCCAACCCTAGCTCTCACGATTTCCAATATTTAAAAGCAAAACAAAAGCCGCTATATGAGCATGTGGTGACTAAAGCAATACATTGGAATTCGAATGATAACATAGGACTCGTAGTAGGCGCAACACACTCAGCAGAACTTAAAAGAATCCGATCAATGGTACCAAACATGCCAATACTCATTCCGGGTATTGGTGCACAGAGCGGCGACCTTAAATCAACCATTCGATACGGTTTCAATAAGGAAGGATTATTGGCAATTATAAATGTTAGCCGTGGAATTATTTACGCATCTTCTGGTAATGACTTTGCAGCCCAAGCACGTAATACTGCCGCAGAATATCGAGATAAAATTAATTACTATAGGAATCCTTTTTTTAAATAATAAAATTCATCAATGAGAGAGCTCGATGGAAATTAAAGATTCATTTTATAATATTCCCGAGCGTTTTCTTCGACAAATCTGGAAGAAATTAAATTTCTCGACTCAAAATCTGGTTACAACAGATAATCGTCGCATTGAGATTCTTTCACCTGGCGTGCAAAATCAAGACAGTGGTCCTGATTTCAAAGAAGCACTGATTAGAATAGATGGAATCCTTTACAAGGGAGAAGTTGAAATTCACCGTTACAACAAAGAATGGTTTGAGCATGGGCATCAAAATGATCCAAGATATAATTCGGTGATACTTCATGTTGTAGTTTATCTCGAAAACAAACCAAAAATACCGCTTACCAAAAGTAAAAGAGATGTTCCGATCCTGCTTTTAAGAAAATATTTGAATTTACCTTACAATCTTATGTGGAGGAAAGTAATAATTGATGAACAAGCTGAAAGACTTTCTCACATAAATTGCTATCCACAAAACAATCCAGTTGATAAATTGATCATTGAACACTGGATACAAAAATTATCTATTGAGCGTGTTGAATTGAAGGTTCGACGCTTCGAAGAAAGACTCAAAGAACTTGTTGATGAGCTTCGCTTGCATATTAAAGAACCTCCCCCCAAATATGGTAATATTCCGTTCGGATTAAATTCAGAAGATTTACCACAGCCGACAAAAGAATACTCAATGTCTGACTTTAGAAAAATTCAAATTTGGGAACAATTATTATATGAAGGTATTATGGAAGCGCTTGGGTATTCAAAAAATCAGGAGTCATTTCTAAAACTCGCTCGGAATGTTCGCTTGGAATTCTTTAAAGACCAAGTATCGATGACCGGTTATGAAAACATTGAATCAATACTTTTTGCCGTTTCAGGATTATTAATAAAAAACACAAAAGAATTTGATGCGGAAAGCGTGGAATTTCTACGTCTCCTTAAGCGCCTCTGGAAACAATATAAAGAAAAATACCATCACGAAATAATGAAAGAAACAGATTGGCAATTTTTTCGTTTGAGGCCCGACAATTTTCCAACAGTTAGAATTGCGGGAGCAGCAAGAATAATTTATAAATTGATTCGAGAATCCTTTTTCAAAGCCATTATTCACTCTCTTAAATCTTCAGAATCTGAAACTCAACAAAAATATTTTTCAATTCTTCATGAGCTAATTATTCCCGCAGACGGTTACTGGGCTTCACATTTCAAGTTCGGTGAGGCTACTAAAACCCTCCGTACCAAACTTGTTGGAAAAGAAAGAGCAAATGAGATTATTTTGAATGTTTTAATTCCGGTAACTCTTTTATATGCAAGAATTTTTAAGGATAAAGATATTAGAAAAGAATCATTATCTTTGTATAAGTCAATCACAGTATCGGCGGGCAACAGTATTACGAGAATTATTGACCAACAACTCATCAAGGGAAAACTTAAATTTAATAATGGATTTATGCAGCAAGGGATTATTCAACTTTACAAATTTTATTGTGCCGAAGAAAGATGCCAAGAATGTAAAATTGGTAAAACAATTTACAAGTAGCTTTTTCATTCTTGAGATAAAACATTAACATGGCTGATAAAAACCGCATTTAGAGAAGTTGTTTTTCATATTAAAAAGCGATAACTTTTGGCACATAATAGGTATACTACATTCAACATAAAATTTTTAAGATTTGCAAAACTAAAAGGATATCCTAATGGCACTAATAGATTCCAAGACACAGAAAATAATAAAAGATTATACAATAGAAGAACTTAAAGACCAGTCTCGACTCATGCGTGGTTACAATCTTGTAGCACTTTGTGCGGCTGGATCGGGACATGCAGGCGGAACGCTTTCCATCATGGATATAACAGCTGCACTGTATTTAAAAGTTGCAGACCATGACCCCGCTAATCCAACCTGGGAAGACCGAGATCGCATAATCTGGTCGACGGGTCATAAGGCACCAAGTTTATACTTAGGTCTTGCCTTTGCTGGATTCTGTAAAAAAGAAGATGTTATGTTGCTTCGAAAACTTTATTCTCCTTTTCAAGGGCATCCGCACTGGCTAAAATTACCTGGAGTCGAAGTTTCGAGCGGTTCACTTGGTCAGGGTCTCAGTATCGCCGTCGGTATTTCACTAGCTGGAAAACTTAACGGAAAAAACTATAAAACTTTTTGCATTATGGGCGATGGAGAACAGCAAGAAGGGAATATTTGGGAAGCTGCTATGGAAGCCGGACATTATAAACTTGATAACTTAATTGGAATAATAGATTACAATAGATTACAAATCGATGGTTGGGTTCGTGAGGTGATGAATGTAGATCCGCTCGAAGACAAGTATCGAAGTTTTGGTTGGGAAGTAAAACGAATAAACGGGCACGATATGAATCAAATCGTTAATGCATTACAAAAAGGTAAAAAAGGTGTAGGTAAGCCGTTTCTTATAATTGCTGAAACAATTAAAGGAAAAGGTGTTAGCTTTATGGAGGACATTGCAGGCTGGCATGGAAAGGCCCCTAACTATGAAGAAATGCTTAAAGGATTAGAGGAACTCGGATTGAAAAACGTAATTCCCTATGAACAATTGTTGTCTCACGCTAAAGAGTATCAGAAAAAAGTTGAAAAAATACTCGATGCCAAGTTACCAAAATTCAAGAAAAATTATTGGTGGAATTCGGATCAGATGATGAAAGTAAAAATGGAACCAACAAGGAAAGGTTTCGGCCAATGCCTTGCTGAGCACGGTGATGATGAACGTATTGTAGCACTTGGATTAGATATTTCAGGTTCAATCACTATAAGCGATTTTTACCAAGGTAACCCCAAACGTAAAAAACGATGGTTAAGCATGGGGATTGCTGAACAATCTGCCACAGCTGTGGCGGCAGGACTTGCAAAAGAAGGAAAACTTCCAGTGCTTGGAACTTATGGAACATTCGCAGCCGCAAGGAATCTTGATCAATTGAGGGTTTCGGTTTGTTACGGAAATTTCAATGTATTTATTGCCGGCGCACACGGTGGTGTTTCAGTTGGACCCGACGGAGCCACACATCAAGCCTTAGAAGATTTGTTCAATGTTTGTGGCTTACCAAATATGGTTGTAGTAGTTCCTTGTGATATTATCGAAACTAAGAAAGCAAGCGAGTATCTATTACTAAAACATGTTGGACCTAAATTCATTCGTTTTGCACGTGAAGCAACACCAATCGTCACGACTGAAAAAACTCCATTCATATTTGGTAAAGCAAATATTTTCCGGCTTCGAAATGAAACTGAAAATTTTGTTGATTCTTTCGAAATTCTTTTTGCAGACACCTACAAAAATGAAAATGAAAATCTTTCAATCATTGCATGCGGTCCAATGGTTGCCGAAGCTATGCGTGCTGCATATATCTTGAAGAAAGAATTTAATTGGGAAACCAGAGTCATCAACATTCATACCCTAAAACCAATTGACAAGGGAACAATAATAAAGGCAGCAAAAGAAACGGGAGTTATTATTACAGCAGAAGAACACCAAATTGGTGCACTTGCATGGCGTGTTAGTGGGGTTATAACAGAAAGCACCGAACTTTATGGAAAGCCCATAATAACAGGAGCAATTGGTGTAAAAGATCGGTTCGGTGATTCTGGTGCTCCCTGGGAACTTATAAAAGAATTTGAAGTAAGCGCCGAGCATATAGCGAGTAAAGCAGTAGAGCTGATGAAATTTAAAACATAAAATTATTTGATAAATATTTTTAAGACTTTCATTTCTCTTGCTGCTCTCTCCATAAAGTACTAATGGAAATATTAATTCACCTTAGTAGACATCAGTGCAATTTCTTCAATCTTATGCTTTACTGTTTTAATCCTTTCAACGCTTTTATTTAACATATCAACTTGAAAATGAAGTACAAGGTCTTTATCAATTTGTTTCAATTGAATACCGTTACTTCTATTTTCAGCGATCTTTTTCATCAATTTCTGGAACGGAGAATTGGTGTCGTCGATTTCTCCATAAAAACTTTTATTCGATTCTTCAGGTAGTGTAATTAAAAGGATATTTTCTTTTAGCGCAACTTTTTGTATTCCAATACTGGATGCTAATAATCGTATCTGAATAATTTGAAAAAGATTTTCAACTTCTTCGGGATATTCACCAAAACGATCTCTAAGCTCTTCACGTATTGCGTTAAGCTCTTGTTCTTGATTTATATTATAAAGCCGACGGTAGATGTCAAGTCGTTCTATATCTGATTCAACATAGAATTCTGGAATTAGTGCCTCAATATCAATATCAATTATTACTTCCAGTTTTGGGACTAATCCTTCGGATTTTGTGTCTTTTCTAGAAACAGCGACCGGCTCTCGAAATGTATCTTTGAATTCTTCTTGTTTCAATTCTTCAATCGCTTCGCGAACAATTTTTTCATACATTTCGAAACCCATTTCCATAATAAATCCTGATTGTTCTGCACCAAGTATGTTACCGGCACCTCGAATTTCTAAATCACGCATCGCTAAATTAAAACCAGAGCCAAGTTCTGTGAATTCTTCAATCGCTGATAATCTACGAATTGTTTGCTTTGGAAGAGCATTAAGTGGCGGAACAAGAAGATATGCGTATGCCTGAACATTTGATCTCCCAACTCTACCTCTAAGTTGATATAATTCAGCTAATCCAAATCTATCGGCACGGTTAATTATAATAGTGTTCACGTTTGAAATATCGAGCCCCGATTCAATTATTTTTGTACAAACAAGAACATCGTATTTCCTCTCAAGAAATTCGAGCATTGCTCTTTCAAGTTGATGGCCTGTCATTTGTCCGTGAGCAATATGCACACGAGCTTCAGGTACATGTTTTTTTACTTGTTCGGCGACTGATTCGATATTTTGAACACGATCATGAACAAAATAAATTTGTCCACCACGATGTAGTTCTTTTAAAATGGCTTCTCGTATTATTTGCCATTGTGTTTTTCTACCATCTGATGCTGGAATAATTTCCGTGATAATTGGTAATCTATTTCTAGGAGGTGTATTTATTATGGAAAGGTCTCTTGCACCTATTAAAGAAAAATGAAGTGTGCGAGGAATTGGAGTTGCTGTTAGTGTTAATGTATCAACGTTTATTTTGAGGCGACGTAGCAGATACACCGAACCGATGTTCCTCATCAATAATTAACAATCCTAAATCTTTAAATTCTATATCTTTTGAAAGCAATCTATGCGTACCGATAATTATATCTATCGAACCGTTTTTTAACTCACTGAGGATTTATTTTGTTCTCTATTAGATTTAAATCTCGTTATATTTTCCACCCGAGTAGTATAACGATGCAGACGGTCTTTAAACGTATTGTAATGTTGAATGGCAAGAATTGTTGTAGGGACAAGCACTGCAACTTGCTTCCCACT
>JBBIRP010000005.1:21887-27335 GCA_037441745.1 Ignavibacteriales bacterium | reverse complement strand
GTCTTGTTGAAGATTATGAGAGATACATCGCAAATATTGATAGTCTTGGATCTCAGACATCAATTTTTGCATTGAGAGAAAAGCTGAACCAAATCGATGAGTCTAGTGAATCTATCGATTATGATACTCCAAAAGAAATTATCACGACTACGACAGTTCCTTTAGTTATAAATGGCCATGTTGAACAAAACATATCCTTCTTCAAAGGCAAAGGTAGACGTCATTTTGAACATTGGCTAAGTGAGGGAGGAAAATATTTTCCTATTATGAAAAAGATATTCAAGGAAGAGAGCATCCCTGAGGAATTGGTTTACCTTTCTATGATAGAAAGTGGATTAAATCCGATGGCTCGTTCTTGGGCAAAAGCAGTTGGCCTTTGGCAATTTATTAAAGGCACTGGTAGATTGTATGGTTTAAATGGTAATTTTTGGTACGATGAGCGAAGAGATTTTGAGAAATCATCGAGAGCAGCAGCACGCCATTTAAAAGAGCTGTATCTTGAGTTTGGGGATTGGTATCTTGCACTTGCGGCTTATAATTCTGGTGCGGGACGAGTTTATCGGGCAATAAGGAGAAGTGGGTCAACAGATTTTTGGAAGATGCGACCTTATCTACCACGCGAAACCCGTAATTATGTACCTCAGTATATTGCAGTGACTGTAATGGCATTGGATCCACAAAGTTATGGATTTGAGGTTGTAAATTCTAACTCGCTTGATTATGAGTATGTGACAGTTGATGGTTCGATTGATCTAGCAACTTTAGCAAAATGTGCTAATACAAATGTTGAAATACTAAAAGATTTAAATCCTGAATTGTTAAGGTCATGTACTCCACCGGGTTTGAAAGAATACAAGCTCCGAGTGCCAAGTGGCTCAAGTGATGTTTTCCAGAAGAATTTTTCAAGCATTCCTGACGATCAGAAGAAGAATTGGATTGTTCATAAAGTCAGAAAGCGAGAAACTCTTGGTTCGATTGCAAAGCGTTACGGTATCACAACGAAAATGTTAATGGAATCAAATAATCTGCATTCGGCTTCGATCTCAGTCGGTAAGTCACTGATAGTCCCGATTCCCGTTGGTATTCAAAATTATGTCTCAGCTATTAAAGCAGAAAATTTTGAGAGTCCAAAGAAAAATCAAAAAGCTAAATATTTAACTGAAGTAACATCGGGTAAGCAGAAAATTGTTTATCGCATCAGAAAAGGTGATTCCTTAGAGAAAATAGCGCAATGGTTCGATGTACGTACAAGTGATTTGAGGAGATGGAATGAAATCCCTTATGGTACCTCGATCAAAGCTGGTGGGAGACTTATAGTGTGGGTGCCGAATGAAGATTATGAGAAGTTGGCAAAATTGGATAACCTCACCGACCCAGAACATTCAGCATTGTTAACAATGGATAGTTCTAATTCAGAACCGAATTCTAAATCTCAACATAATACAGCGTATTGGATCAAATACAACGTTAAAGCGGGTGATAATCTTAGCAAGATCGCAAAGAAATACGGAGTTGCAACGGAAGACATAAAAAAATGGAATGGTATTACTTCGTCAACAATTATTGTTGGTCAAAAGTTAGAGATTTATATCGATGAAAATGGAAATGTGGCTTCAAGTGTGAGTACAAAACCACCGAAGGGATTAACATACACAGTTAAGAAGGGAGATACACTCGAGAAGATTGCATCATCGTTTGGTGTGACGATCGAGCAGCTCCGAATCTGGAATAAACTTAGAGGTAGTAAAATTGTTGTAGGGCAGGAATTAGTAATTAATACTTAATCTCCTTTCAAATATTAATCAATCTAAAATTTACTTTTCTTTTTTTAATAAAATTGATTTTCAACCTACTTTTTAGTAGATTGAGCATTAATTTTTCTAACATATATATTTTTTTACTGATTTGGAGAGGTGCTAGAGTGGCTGAATAGGCTGGTCTCGAAAACCGGTGTAGGCTTCATGCCTACCGAGAGTTCGAATCTCTCCCTCTCCGCGACATTTTTTCATCTACGCAGTTTAAGAATTTTCATTTCACCTGAAAGGACAATTATATGAAAAAATTTTTACTCTCTGTGTGTTTCCTTTTTCCGTTTGCATTAATTGCTTCCGCGCGAGTCGGAGATGTATCGAAAATATTAAATACACCAGGTAATTTGCCAACTGGTTTAACTTTCGATGGTAAATACCTTTGGCTTGCTGATGCTTCGACGGATAATATTTATAAAATAAATCCCGAATCAGGAGAAGTAATCTTAAAGTTTGATTCACCTGGTTTTCACCCCGAAGGTCTAGCTTGGGATGGGAAATACTTATGGCACGTAGATGCTGCAGAAAAATTTTTATATCAAATTGATCCGTCGAATGGAAAAGCTTTGAAAGTATTGGAATCGAATAGCCCAAATCCACGCGACCTTGCATGGGACGGCAAAAACATCTGGATGGTTGATTATAAATCTGACCAACTCTTAAAGGTTTCTCCTGATGATGGTATGATGGTTCAAATTATTCCGTCGCCTGCTGGTGAACCAACTGGTATAACTTTCGATGGCAAATATCTTTGGGTCGCAGACCGTGGAACTGATAGAATTTATCTCGTCAATCCTACCGACGGTTTGTGTCTATCTTCTCTTCGTTCTTATGGTCCGTTCTCGTATGGAATGGCTTGGGATGGTAATTTCCTCTGGAATGTAGATTATGAAAACCGTGAGATCTATAAAATCGAAATATTTAGTAAAGATATTTTAACAAAGTGGGAGGAAAAAGAACTTTCACTCAATTTTGTGAAAGAATTTCGAAACTATGGACCCGGGACAGTTACAACGCTCGATATTTATTTACCAATCCCAGAAAATCGTGATAATCAGGAACTTCTTGGCGCTGTCGACTTTTCTCCGCAAGCATCTGAAGTTATTGTAGATAATTGGGGTCAAAAGATTTCTCATTTCCATTACAATGATTTGAAAGCCGGTTCTATTGTTCGTCCTGAATGGAATGTTAAGGCAAGAATATATTCAATTGAATATTTTATCTATCCCGATCGTGTCGGAGCGTTGTCTGATATTCCAAACGATATTAAATCAAAATACTTGCAAGATGGAGATAAATATCAAATCAAAGATCCGTACATAAAAGAATTAGCAAAAAAGATTGCAGGAGATGAAAAAAATCCGTATTGGATTGCTCGAAAAGTTTTCGAATATCTGACAAATAACTTGAGTTACAATCTTAAGCCTGTAGGTGGTTGGAATCCCGCTCCTACCGTATTAAAACGTGGAACAGCATCATGTTCTGAATATACTTATTCAATGATTGCACTTTGCCGATCGCTTGGTGTCCCAGCAAGATATGTTGGCGCTGTTAGTTTGCGTGGAGATGATGCAAGTTATGACGATGTCTTCCATAGATGGTCAGAGATTTATTTGCCACCATACGGATGGATTCCATTTGATGCGAACAAGGGAGATCAAGAAACCCCCGGTGGAAAAGTATTAGGCATCGGTAATATTGATGCGAGGTATATTATAACAACAGAAAATGGTGGTGGAGATAAATACCTATGGTTTGGATACAACTATGGATTCACTTGGACATCAGAAGGAAAGTGTAGGATTGCAGAAGAAAGTTATGGTATATGGTCTCCGCTTGGTGAGAAAAAGTATAAGAAGCAAGCAAAATAGAATTTATACATGCAGGTCCCATTAGCAGATTTAAAGGCGCAATATCTAAGCATCAAACCTGAAATTGACGCTGCGATACAACAAGTTATTGAAAATTCACAATTCATTCTCGGAAAAGCAGTCAGTGATTTTGAAGAAGCATTTGCTAAAGCTCATCGAGTAAAACACTGTATAGCTGTAGGTTCAGGGACCGACGCACTTCATGCCGCTCTCTGGGCAATCGGCATTAGTGTCGGTGATGCAGTTGTAACTACACCTTTTACATTCATTGCTACGGTAGAGGCAATTTCACTTACTGGCGCTAAACCGATATTTGTTGACATTGATCCAAAAACATATACAATGGATCCGAACAAATTAGAAGACTTGCTTAAAGCATCCAGGAGTAATATTATAAAAGCGGTTATTCCAATTCACCTTTATGGTCAACCAGCAGAGATGGATTCTATTCAGTTGATTGCAAATAAGTATGGAATTAAAATCATAGAGGATGCTGCCCAATCGCATCTTGCAATGTATGACGGAAAATTTGTTGGAAATTTCGGAAAAGCTGCATGTTTTAGTTTTTACCCAGGAAAAAATTTAGGTGCTTATGGTGAAGCTGGAGGAATACTAACTAACGATGATGCGCTTGCAATAAAACTTCGGCAACTCCGTGACCATGGACAATCTGAGAAGTACAAACATAGGTTCTGGGGGCATAATTACCGCATGGATGGAATACAAGGAGCTGTGCTTGGTGTAAAATTGAAGTATTTAAACGAATGGACGCTGAGACGTCGGGAAATTGCTGCTCGGTATAAGAAAGAATTGGATGGAATTCCTGATCTTGTTATCCCTTTTGAATCTCCTAAAGCTTTCCATGTCTATCATCAATTTGTTCTACGGACAAAGAGAAGATCAGAATTCCAAGATTATCTTACAAAAAAATCAATTGCAAATGCGATGCATTATCCTATACCAATTCATTTGCAGGAGGCATATCGTTATCTTGGCTATCAAACAGGTGATTTTCCCGTCAGCGAATTGTGTGCAAAAGAAGTAATCTCAATTCCTGCACATCCAGAAATGACGCAAGATCAGATCGACTATGTGATATCGACTATTCGAGAATTTTTCTCCAGATTAGTTAAATGATTTTGAAATTCAATTAGAAAATCCATATACTTATTCTTAAATATTTTTAAATTCATTATTTTTTTTAATTCAAAGGTTATAACATGAAGATTAGTGTTATTGGCACTGGTTATGTAGGACTCGTTGTTGGAACTTGTTTTGCTGAAACTGGCAACGATGTCATCTGTGTTGATATTGATAAGCGTAAAATATCAATGTTAAGACGGGGAAAATCCCCAATCTTTGAACCGGGACTCGAAGATCTAATCATCAAAAATATACACGAGAAGCGTCTTTCTTTTACTACGGATTTATCTACTGCAGTAAGAGCAACAGAGGTCATATTTCTCGCTCTTCCAACTCCACCGATGGAGGATGGGTCTGCCGATTTAAAACACGTCTTGGCTGTTGCCAAGCAGATAGGTCAAATGATGAATGGCTATAAGGTAATCGTGAATAAAAGTACAGTACCTGTTGGAACAGCTGATAAAGTACGTGAAGTGATTGAAAGGTACACGAATCAGGAATTTGATGTTGTCTCAAATCCTGAATTCTTGAAAGAAGGTGCAGCAGTTATGGATTTCATGAAGCCTGATCGGATTGTAATAGGTTCACGAAGTCAAAGGGCAATAAAGGTGATGGAAGATTTATAC
>JBBIRP010000005.1:16552-21829 GCA_037441745.1 Ignavibacteriales bacterium | reverse complement strand
AACAAAGTACGCAGCTAATTCAATGTTAGCGACAAAAATTTCATTTATGAATGAGATCGCGAATCTCTGTGAACGAGTTGGCGCTGATGTTGAGATGGTTAGAAAAGGTGTTGGCAGCGATCCACGAATTGGTCCTCAATTCCTTTTTGCAGGTGTTGGTTATGGGGGCTCATGTTTCCCGAAAGATGTAAGCGCACTTGTGAAAACATCAGAAGAGTTTAATTATAATTTTAAAATTTTAAATTCTGTCATAGAAGTCAATAAAAATCAAAAATTATTTTTTGCTAAAAAAATCATTTCATATTTTAAGAAAGATCTTAAAAGGAAAAAGATTGCAATATGGGGATTATCTTTCAAACCAAATACAGATGATATGAGAGAAGCTCCATCGGTTACAATCGTCAAAGAATTACTAAAACATGGTGCAGCCATTCATGCATACGATCCAGTTGCAATGCGAGAAGCAAAAAAATATTTTGGTAATTTAATTAAGTATGGGAAGTCTGATTATGGCGTATTGAAAGATGCAGATGCATTGATAGTGATTACAGAATGGCATGAATTCCGCAGACCCGATTTAGATAGAATGAAAAAAATAATGAAAGGACGCGTCATCTTTGATGGTCGCAATATTTATGATCCCTCTGAAATGAGAGCGAAAGGATTTAAATACTTTGGAGTGGGTAGGAGATAATAATGGCAGCGTCAAGAATTATTAGTGTTGTCACTGGTGGAGCAGGGTTCCTTGGCTCTCATCTTTGCGATCGTTTGCTCACTGAGGGGCAATATGTTATTTGCATCGATAATCTGATAACAGGAGATGTATCAAATATTGCACATCTCCTCGGAAATGAAAGATTTAAATTCGTTAAACATGATGTAACTAATTATATTTTCATAGATGGTCCAGTTCATAACGTACTTCATTTTGCTTCACCTGCAAGTCCAATTGATTATCTGAAGTTACCAATTCAAACTTTAAAAGTTGGTTCATTAGGCACTCATAAAGCACTTGGTCTTGCAAAGGAAAAGAAAGCAAGATTTCTTATTGCATCCACTTCAGAAGTTTATGGTGATCCACTCGTTCACCCACAGCCCGAATCTTATTGGGGAAATGTTAATCCAATTGGTCTGCGAGGAGTATATGATGAAGCTAAACGCTTTTCGGAAGCAATGACAATGGCATATCACCGGTATCATAATGTAGACACAAGAATAGTTCGCATTTTTAATACTTATGGTCCCAGAATGAGAATAAACGATGGAAGAGCAATTCCGGCTTTCATGTCTCAAGCTCTACGTGGAGAGGATGTGACTGTTTTTGGTGATGGAAACCAAACTCGAAGCGTATGCTACGTTGATGATTTGATCGAAGGTATTTACCGCCTTTTAATGTCGGATATCACCGAACCAGTAAATATTGGAAATCCGGATGAAATTCCCATGCTTCAACTTGCAAGGGAAATAATTGAGATTACTGAAAGTAAAAGTAAAATTATTTTCAAAGAGCTTCCCGAAGATGATCCAAAAGTACGTCAACCCGATATAACTAAAGCTAAGAAACTCCTAAATTGGGAACCAAAAGTGAATAGGAGGGAGGGTTTAAAGAAAACATTGGAATATTTTAAACAAAAAATTTTCTCAAACGTAAAAAGATAAGATTTTTCGATTGCGTAGATTTAACATTTTAGTAATTAGTTTCCTTCTCGTGTTTATTGATGGAACGGCACAAGAAAAGGACTCAATTGCATATTATTCACACGCACAAAAACAAGAAATAAATAAAGCCCGTCTGATGATAGTTGGTGGCTCTCTTCTAACCTCAATGGCTGCTATTCATATCTATCAACAGAATGGTTGGTGGAAAAACAATCGTGCATCCTTCCATTTCCAAGAAGATCTCAATTATGGTTTGTGGGTTGATAAATTAGGACATTTTTATGGTGGTGCTTTATTAGCTTTTATTATGAGTAAATCATTGGAATGGGCGAATATTTCGGAAAAAAATGCTATTTGGATTAGTGCAGGTGGTAGTTTGTTGTTTCAAACTTACGTAGAAATGGAAGATGGTTTTTCTAAATGGGGATTTGATCGCGTTGATTGGGGCTTCGATATCGGAGGTGCATTCTGGAATCCCGTTCGATATTACATCCCCTTTCTTCGAAATTTCGATCTTAAGTTTAGCTACCATCCATCAGAATTATTGGGAAGTTCTAAAGGAATTGGATTTCGCGGACAACATCATATTATGATAGATGATTATGAAGGGCAGACTTTTTGGTTAGGAATTAAAGTCAAGAATTTAATACCAGATGCATGGAAAAATTATTATCCTTCATTTCTCGGTGTAGCTTTTGGCTATGCTGCACGCAATGTCGCTGATGAAAATCCATATAAGATTTATTTTATCGGGCTTGATTTGGATATGACGGAAATAATACCGGACAACACACCATTCCTTAAGGCAATAGGTGAAGCGCTTAATTTTATTCACTTCCCTATGCCAGCTATTCAATTCTCTTTAAATAAAACAATCTGGTATGGACTGTATTTTTAATTTTAAAAAGAATTAAATGGATTTGTTCACTATATTTTTTATTGCGCTTGGTTTGTCAATGGATGCCATTGCTGTTGCAATCGGTTTGGGCTTATCAATAGATACACTTAAAATTAAACATGGGTTATTGATCGGATTATTCTTCGGAATTTTTCAGGCATTAATGCCTATCGTTGGGTGGATTCTAGGTACAAATTTGAAAAACTTAATTATTAATTTTGATCATTGGATTGTGTTTGGACTTTTATTATTCATAGGTTCTAAAATGATATATGAATCTTTAAAATCAAATCCATCGAAGGATGCACTGCGATCATTAAATTTATTCCAACTTTTCTTGTTGTCCATTGCAACAAGTGTTGATGCCTTAGTAATAGGGATAAGTTTTGCATTGGTCGATATTGAGATTTTAATGCCTGTTATAATCATAGGTTTTGTAACTTTTATCCTTTCTTTTTTAGGAGTTGGTTTTGGAAGATACGTGGGGTATATTCTCCCGCGTAAGATTGAAACTATGGGTGGGTTGATATTAATCGCTATCGGTTTCAAAATTTTGTTCGAACATTCAATGATGTAACTAATTTAAATTGAAACTTAAATGAAAATATTTCTGTTTAATTAAGTATAAAAAATTAATCTGAGTGAATCTTGTGCGAAAGTATGTTTTTTCATCAGTTTTTCTATTAATTGTTTTTATTTTTTTAAATATGAAAGACTCATCCAATCATAAGAATGGATATGTTAAATCAGAATATGATACAGCAACAATTGGAGCGGGTTGTTTCTGGTGCGTTGAAGCTGTATTCCAGAGATTAGATGGCGTTCTATCTGTAACATCGGGTTACTCGGGCGGTAATAAAGAGAATCCAAGTTATGAAGATGTTTGCGCGGGTAAAACAGGCCATGCTGAAGTGTGCCAGATTGTATTTAATCCGGAGATAATTTCTTATGATGAGATATTGAAAGTGTTTTGGTCCATACATGATCCAACAACACTTAATCAGCAAGGTTCAGATATTGGTACACAATATCGTTCAGTAATTTTTTATCATAATGATATACAGAAAAGTTTAGCTATAAAGTATAAAAAGGAGCTCAACGATCAGAAAGTTTATGGAAAACCGATTGTAACAGAGATTGAACCGTTGAAAGAATTTTATAAAGCGGAGAATTATCATCAGAATTATTATGAAGAAAATTCTGAGAAACCTTACTGTGCGTACGTAATACGTCCAAAATTAGAGAAATTTGAAAAAGTATTTAAATCAAAAATGAAGAGTTAAAACAATAGTATAAGATAGTTGCATTTGAAATGACTATTAACTATTTTTTAATATCAATCACAAATTCATAAATACCAAAAAGGAAATATCATGGCAATTAGTGTAGGAGAGAAAGCTCCAGATTTTAAATTATTGGATACTGATAGAAAAGAGAGATCACTGTCAGAATTTTTGGAAGGTAAGTTAGTTATAGCATTTTACCCAGGCGCATTCACCGGGCCTTGTACGAAAGAGTTATGTACACTCAGGGAGGTGATGATTAATTTTAATAACATGAATGCGCGGGTTATCGGTATCAGTGTTGATGGACCGTTTGCAAACAAAGCTTTTGCCGATGCTAATAAGTTGACATTCCCCCTTCTAAGTGACTATACAACTAAAGTAAGTAGAGAATATTGTGGTGTGTATGAAGATTTTGCAGGAATGAAAGGTTACAAGGCCTCAAAAAGATCTGTATTTATTTTGGATAATAATGGTATAGTGAAATATGCGTGGATTACAGATAATCCCGGTACCGAACCACCATATGATGAGATTAATAAAGCATTAGCTTCTTTCTAATCGTCAATTGTTAATGAACAATTACCAATTAGCTATTAACAATTAAACCTCCAGCAAATAAAGTGATAGTATTATGGCATCTCTCAAAATAAATGATAAAGCTCCTTCGTTTACGTTACTTTCAACGGAGGGTAAAGAAATTTCTCTAGAAGATTTTAGGGGAAAGAAGGTCATTCTTTATTTCTACCCTAAAGATGATACTCCCGGTTGCACAAAGGAAGCATGTTCTTTTAGAGATAATCTATTGAGAATAAAAAAGAAGGGTGCAGTAGTAATAGGAATTAGTGCAGATAGCCTTAGTTCACATGAGAAATTCAAAAGAAAATACGATCTAAATTTTCATTTACTGAGCGATGAGAATAAAAATGTACTTAAAGCATATGGCGTCTGGAAAAAGAAAACTATGATGGGGAAATCATATATGGGTATAGAACGTACAACTTTTATAATAGACGAAGGTGGCAAAATCTTGATGATATTTTCAAAGGTAAAAGTAGAAGGCCATGTTGATGAAGTTTTAAAAGTTTTATAATCAACTAAAACAATCACAAAGGAGAAAATATGGAATATAAAGAATTAAAGGTAGGAGATAGTGTAACTAATTTTAAACTTGAGACATACGATCCAAGCAAAAATGATTTCTCGGAAATAACATACGATTCAATTAAAAATAGGAAAAAATGGACCGTATTGTTTTTCTATCCAAAGGATTTTACATTTGTTTGCCCAACCGAGTTAGCTGATTTGGCAAATATACATGACGATTTAAGAAAACTAGGTGTTGAAGTCATATCGGTAAGTACGGACACAAAATACGTTCATCTTGGTTGGAAACAATCAGAAGTACTTTTAAAAGATATTAAATTCCCTATGGGT
>JBBIRP010000005.1:0-16522 GCA_037441745.1 Ignavibacteriales bacterium | reverse complement strand
TCGGTGTTTACGATGAGGAGAACGGAGTAGCTCATCGAGGGACTTTTATAATAGATTCCAATGGAATACTTGTCGCATCAGAAATTAATTACGCAGATGTTGGACGTAATGCTCAAGAGCTTTTACGAAAGGTGAAAGCTTATATATATGTAGCTGAACATCCAAACGAAGCTTGCCCTGCAAAATGGGAAGAAGGTGATAAAACCCTCAAGCCAGGAGCTGTACTTGTGGGTAAAGTTTATCAAGCGTTGAAGCATTAAAAATGATTTACCTTACAAGAAAAGAACATTTCTGCGCTTCTCATGTTTTGTCAAATCCGAAGTTCTCCGAAAAGGAGAACTTCGAGGTTTATGGCAAGTGCTCGAATCCAAATGGTCACGGGCATAACTATGAAATCGAAGTTACCGTAGTCGGTAAACCGAACAGAAATACCGGAATGATACTCGATTTAAAAAAACTTTCCGAGATAATAGAGAAAGAAATCATCGATAAAATTGATCATAAACATCTTAACATCGATGTAGACTTCTTGAAAGGTATTTTGCCGACAGCGGAAAATTTAGCGATGGTATTTTGGAAAATCTTAAAACCAAAGATCAGATCGGGAAAGTTGTACTCGGTTAAAGTCTATGAAACTCCAAATAATTACGCTGAATATAGAGGGAAGTAATGCAAGAAGAATCGAAAAATATAAAAAAATTAGAAGAAGCCGTTAAGAATTTTTTAGTACTTATGGGAGAAAATCCAAAACGAGAAGGACTTCTGCGAACGCCGCATCGGGTTGCAAAAGCTTGGGAATATCTCACAAGCGGCTATAAACAAGATGTGAGAAAAGTTTTAAATGGTGCTGTATTTAAGGAAAAGTATGACGAAATGGTTATTGTTAAAGATATCGATTTCTTTAGTCTTTGTGAACATCATATGCTTCCCTTTTATGGAAAGGCACATATTGCATACATACCGAACGGAAAAATTGTTGGCTTAAGTAAACTTCCTCGCATAGTAGAAGTTTTCAGTCGACGTCTACAGGTTCAGGAAAGGATGACACAGCAAATTGCCGATACACTTTATCAAATTCTTGAACCTGATGGGGTAGCAGTGGTTATTGAAGCAAGACATCTTTGCATGATGATGCGTGGAGTAGAAAAACAAAACTCTGTTGCAACAACAAGTGCCATGCTTGGCTCTTTCCGTGATGATGAGAGAACTCGTAATGAATTCCTTAAACTTATTAGCACTAAGTTAGCATAGAATGAAGTCAAAAGGATGGTCTTTTACAAAACCAGTTATATGGGTCACTGGTGCATCTCGGGGAATTGGATTTGAAATTGCAAAGCAATTCTCTTTTATTGGATGTATTGTTTGTCTTTCGAGTAGAAATCTTAAGCGATTAAAGATAGTGAGCAACGAAATTATCAAATTAGGTGGGCAAGTACATGTTTTTCCACTTGATGTAACAATTCCAAAAAATATCCCATCAGTCGTTAATAAAATTGAAAAACAGGTAGGAAAAATTGACGTTCTTATCAACAATGCTGGTATTACTGTATTTAAAACGTTTAACAATACAACATTGAATGAATTTCGAAAAATTATTGAGACAAACCTGATTGGTCCAATCGAATGCATTAAAGCTGTACTACCTCAAATGATTCAAAAAAAGAATGGTTGGATAATTAATATTGTTTCAGATGCAGCAATTAAATCAATAAAAGGTTCTTCAGCTTATACAGCTTCAAAGTCTGGTTTACTCGCACTTAGTAATGTATTGCGTGAAGAAGTTCGTCAATTTAATATAAAAGTAGTTAATGTTTTACCTGGCGCCACATCAACAGAAATTTGGCCCCAAAAAGTTCGCAGAAAGTATGAGCACCGTATGATGAAAACGAAAAGTGTGGCAGAAGCAATTCTTTCCATTTACCAGATGCCAAATGATGCTGTGATAGATGAGATGATCATTCGTCCAGTTCAGGGCGATTTAAATTGATTTTAGTTTAACAAAACTATAAAATTATTATTCCAACAATCATTTGAACTAAATGGATTGATGGTTATCTACGCTTAAACTGAAATTCATTTTTTCATATATTTTACTACCATTTGATAAATATCTCAGTTTCTCGTAAATTCCATCATGAATTTCTTGAAATTATCATATCTTTGTAAATAATACGCTAATTTCATGCTCTCGCAGGTAATAGGAAATATTATCTTTGTATTTTTACTTGTTTTTGCTAATGGTTTTTTTGTGGCGAGCGAGTTTGCCCTTGTTAAAATTCGTATGACTCAAATTGCTGAGCATGTTAAAAGAGGCAGACGCTTTGCCCCGCTGGCTAAGCATATCCTGGAACACCTCGATTCTTATCTATCTGCTTGTCAGTTAGGTGTAACTTTGACAAGTTTAGGTTTAGGTTGGGTCGGCGAACCACTCGTTGCCGAAATGCTACGAGATCCATTCAGAGCGATCGGAATTGTGAACGAGTCGGCTCTCCATGTAATTTCATTTACCATTAGTTTTTGCGTGCTGACGTTTCTTGTCATCGTATTAGGTGAACAAGCTCCCAAGATGTTTGCAATTCAGAAAGCAGAAGCCACTACATTTTTTATTTCTTTTCCGTTACAATTATTTTATCGAGTTTTCAAACCTGCTATTTGGATTCTAAATATGTCTGCTAATCTCGTTCTTAAGATGATCGGCATAAATCCGATTCGACCAAGAGAATTAATACGTTCAGCTGAAGAATTAGAGCTGATCGTGGATGAAGGTGCAAAGAGCGGTGTTCTAACAAAAACAGAACAAGAATTGATTACTAGCATTTTCGAATTTTCGAATACAACTGCAAAAGAAATTATGGTTCCCCGTACAGACGTAGTGGCAATCAACTTTAATACACCGAGGGAAAGATTGATACAAATAGTAACCGAAGAAGGTTACTCTCGAATGCCTGTTTACAAAGAATCGATAGATAATATAATTGGTTTAATATACACAAAAGACCTTATTAATCTTTTGGAACATAGAGATTTAATCGTACTACAGGACATTATCAGACCTGCGTATTTTGTCCCCGGTGCAATGAAAATCAGTAAACTGATGAAAGATTTACAAGAACGAAAAATGCACTTGGCTATCGTGGTTGATGAATTTGGAGGTACAGAAGGAATAGTCACGATGGAAGATATTTTAGAAGAAATCGTTGGAGAAATACACGATGAGTACGATGAAGTACTTAAAGATGTTGAACAATCAGCTGATGGCTCAGCATTGGTGAATGCAAAAATGGATATAAAAGATTTCAACGAAAAATTTTCTGTTGGAATTCCCGATGACCCTGAATACGAAACCGTAGGTGGATTTTTAGCAAAACTTACAGGGCATATTCCTGAACAGAATGAAGAAATACGTTACGAAAATTTGCAATTCACTATTATGAAAAAAAGCCAGCGTCGTGTGCGGCAGGTTAAAGTGAAAAAAATGTAACGCGAAAATTCTCAATCTCAAATTTAAAAATTGTTTAGTGTAATGCAACTCTTTTTATGCATATCGTTCATTGTTTAACACATAGCACGATAGGTGGTGGACAACAAGTTGTATATTTACTCGTCAAAGCATTTCAAAAAAAATATCCAACGACCCGTATTACGGTTGTACTGCCATCGGGTGGAATTTATGTCCAAAGATTTAAGATGCTAGGGTTACAGATTATTGAGTTCCCGTTCGATCGAATATCGTTGATAAATCTGTTCCGAATAGTTAAGATATTGAAAAAACTCGAACCCGATGTTATCCATTCACATGGAAAAGGAGCTGGTCTATATACCCGTTTTTTGCTAAAGTATTTTCTAAATATAAAAAATATCCATTCATACCATGGTTTTCTCCCACCAAGAAGGTTTACCCAAAGACTTCTTTACAGGTGGTTAGAAAGTATATTACTAAAAAAGACGGATTGCGTTGTCAATGTATCAAGAAGTGAGCAAGAATTAGTAAATGATATATTCCATTTAAGTTCTCATAAATCTATTGTAATTACTAATGTTGTAGATACAGCAGCAATCATAGAAGAGAGTAATAATGAGGTACCTGAAAAAATTCGTCCTTTTTTAAATAATCCAGAGAATAAATTTATTGTCATCATGATTGGTAGAAATGATCCAATAAAAAATTTTCCATTGGCAATAGAAGCTGCCCGATTAGTCATGGAGGAAAAGCAAACAGTGGCTTTCTTATTTGTTGGTTTGAATCAGGATGATGAATTAATTCAACCTTTGTTAAAACGATTCAACGGACGCGTTGTTGCTGTTGGATTAGTAAAGAGTACACCTCCTTTAATCAAAAGCAGTAATCTATTACTCATAACGTCAAAAAGGGAAGCGTTCGGGATGGTTATTCTTGAAGCATACGCTTTAGGGAAACCAGTTGTTGGTACGCGTGTACCCGGTATTTGTGAGAATGTTAAACACTATGAGAACGGGATTCTTTGTGATGAATCACCGCGTGTATTAGCAGATGCTATTAGTTTGTTAGAAAGTGATCGAAATTTGTATGAAAAGATGCACCGAAATGCGTTAGGAACAACTGCGACGATGAATATAGATGCGTGGACAACTCAATATCAAGAACTTTATTTGAGGCTATTAAAATGAGTTTATGAAATCCATTCTATTTGCTTTTCAGCATCCCAATTTCTATTATTATAAACCTAAATAAGTTTTAAAAATTAGTATGCGAAATTCAAATGCAATTATTATAAATACCTCATCTGTCGGATTCGAAAGAAATAATCCAGATGACCCTTTGACAGCATTACCATGGGACGATATTGATTTAATATATACTGCTATGTTGGGTGATACGCTCAGGGGATTATCTCGAGTAGGGGATGTCGATGTTTTTGTTTATAGAAACGAAAAAGAGATTTCAGACGATTTTTTCTTACCATATCATCAATTTACTCAGGTATTTAATTTGACGGAAGAACCGTTAGGAGAGCAGCTTCGTCAAGCGGTTGAAGATGCTTTTGCTAAGAATTATCAGCGTGTTATGGTAATGCTCGAAAATAATCCAACACTTTCTTCAAGATATCTCAGAAATGTATTTAACCAATTAGAGTATGATGATGATTGTATTGTTATCGGACCGACTTATGAAAACAGATTCCATCTTATAGCAATGAAATCGGACCTCAGTGAAATCTTTGGAACATTCGATGGTGATCCACTTAAGGATCATGAAATTATGCTGAAAAAAATTTGCAAACACAATGTAGTATTATTCATTCTGAATCCAATACATTCTATATTTTTTGGTAAAAATATTATAAATATGAGGAGGAAAATCGAATTAAGTGATAGTTCATCAATCGATTTTCCGAGTAAAACATCATCAATATTTAAATTATTAGATAAGAAATATAGGTATCAGAAAATTCTTTCATGAAATTAGGTATTTTTGGTGGTTCATTTAATCCTCCGCATAATGGACATTTAATTGTGATTGAAAGTGTTCGCGACGCTTTGAAGCTCGATAGAGTGATTTTTATTCCATCTGCCCAAACTCCAAATAAAATTAGTTTGAATCTTGCACCGCCAATTATGAGATATGAAATGACGAAACTTGCAATAAAAGGCAATTTAAGTTTTGATGTTTCAGATACTGAGGTAAAAAGGAAGGGGATAAGTTACACAATTGATACTCTGAATGAATTTAATTTAAAATATCCTAATTGTAAGCTATCATTAATTATCGGTTCAGATAACCTGGTAGAATTTAGTACCTGGAGAAGCCCAGATGAAATCCTTGAGTCTGCTGAATTAATTGTAATGAGCAGATACGGTTTTTCAACTCAAAATGTTAAGAGTGAATATTCTCGATATGTAACATTTATAAACGTCCCACAAATTGGAATTTCGGGTACAGACATTAGAAGACGTGTTAGGTTAGGTAAATCTATTCGCTATCTTGTGCCAAAAGATGTTGAAGAATATATCCTTGATAATCATTTGTATAAAGAATAATTTTGGATGGAAATTCATTTTTTTATATTTACAATTAATCTAACTTTATAAAAGGATCATATGAAAACAAATAAAATTCTCCTAACCCTGTTATTTTGCCTTATATTATTCCAAATAAGTTTTGGAGCAGTAAAAGGATTTAAAAAACAAGCACACATCAATACATATTCACCATTTAATAAAAAAACTGTAGAAAACAGTCACTACTTGCCGGATAGAGTAATTGTGAAGTTGCAAAAGTCTGTACAACCTAACCGCAAGAGTAGATTTTTTGGCATAAGTAGTGTCGATAAAGTTCTAGAGCGTTTCTCAGTATCTTCAGTCGAACAAATATTTCCTGACCGCATTAAAGGAAAAAATGGTAAAGAGTTATTCATGACAAATTTCTATGCAGTAAACTTTTCATCACCTGTCGACCCATTTAGTTTTGCAAAAGAGTTGTCAAATTTAACGGAGATTGAATACGCTGAGCCATGGTTTATATATCCGATATCGGATATTACATCATGCCGCCCGAACGACACATTCAGGAATTATCAATGGGGCTTAGATAAAATTTTGGCAGATACTGCATGGTGCATTGAGCAAGGCGATACGAATGTCGTAATTGGTATAATCGATACAGGTGTTCAGTTGGATCATCCTGATTTGCAATCAAATATATATATTAACCAGGGAGAATGGGGATCAGATGGTTTTGGTGGAAGCAAACAAAACAATGGAATAGATGATGATGGAAATGGATATATAGACGATTTGCATGGGTGGGATTTTGGTGGAAGTGATTATCACTACCCGATCGGTGACAATAATCCTGCCCCCGTCAATACTCAAAGTGCCCACGGAACGCATGTAGCGGGCATCGCTTCTGCTGCAACTAATAATGGAGCTGGCGTTTCTGGAGTTGGTTATAAATGCAAGATTTTACCCGTTAAAACGTCTTCAGATAATGATACACGAAGTGGAGGTTATCCATATATTATTTATGGCTTCGAAGGAATTTTGTATGCAGCTTCAATGGGTGCAACAGTTATTAATTGTAGTTGGGGGAGACGGCGCCTCACAGTTTGAACAAGAGGTGATTGATTCGGCTCTTACTCTTGGCGCTATTGTTGTTGCAGCCGCTGGAAATACATATTCGAACGATGTTCAGTATCCCGCAAGCTACGATGGTGTTATTTCTGTTGCTGCAATAAACTCAAGCGATATTAAACCAAATTATTCTACATACAATGGATTCGTTGATGTATCGGCTCCAGGCGACGGTATATACAGCACATATTATCCCAGTGGATATACATCTCTTACTGGAACATCTATGGCGACACCCTTTGTGACAGGATTAGTAGCACTTGTAAAGTCACATTTTCCTCATTTAAATAGTTTACAGCTAGGAGAACAAGTTCGTGTCAGCTGTGATAATATTAATTCGTTGAATCCATCATATACAGACTTACTTGGCAAAGGTCGGATAAACGCGCTGAAAGCACTAACTATTTCTTCTCCATCTGTACGCATGATTGCTTATTCAGTAAGTGACTCAGGAGGTGGTGATAACAATGGGATATTTCAACCAGATGAGACGATTTCGATATTCGCAACATTTAAGAATTATTTATCTCCAACAAATGCAGGAGCGACCGTAACATTAACAACCTCAGATTCGTATGTTCAAATTATTGATGGCAGTTTCCCTATTGGTGTTCTGAATACATTAGCAACAGTTGATAATAACTTTTCACCTTTTCATGTACATATTAACTCTAATGTACCACCATCCCATGAAGTCGTTTTTAAACTTTTAACAAGTGACGGGAGTTACTCAGATCATCAATTTTTCTCGATTTTGATAAATCCTACTTTTGCAACCCATAACATAAATAATATTGAAGTTAGCCTTACAAATATTGGGAGAATTGGTTTCACCGATTTATATCAAACAAGCGGTAGTGGTTTTATATTCGGTGGTGATAATCAACTATTTGAAGGTGGCTTGATAATCGGTTATTCACCGACAAAGGTTGTAGATGTTATAAGAAATGATACATGTGGTTACTGCCAAGATAACGATTTTTACTCATCTCAGGTTTATAATATGGTTTATCCCGGTATCATTTCGAATCAAGATGGTAGCACAGTATTTTCTGATTCAGCGGCATCCCCAACAAATAAAATAGGTTTGAAAGTAAATATGTACTCGTATGTGTTCACATCGCCTGATGATAGCAATTATATAATCATCCGATATGATATAAAGAATATTTCTGGATCCGATATAACGGGTCTTTACGCTGGTTTATTTTTCGATTGGGACATTGTTGGCAACCAAACCAATTATTGGAGTTACAATATGACAACGTTCGATGTGGATTTGAATTTGGGTTATGCATGGAATTCCGGCAATTCCAACACAATGTATTGTGGTGCTCGTGTGCTCGAAGGTCCCGCTGGTTACAAAGGTTTGGTGAATAATGCTTCAATCAGTTTAAATCGTTCGGCAAAATGGAATTGGTTAAGTAGTGGAGTTGTTACCACTGATAGTATAGCTGATATTCATTTCGTGATATCTTCTGGTCCACATGATATAGCAAATGACGCTTCGAAAAGGATAGCTTTTGCTATACTTGGCGGAAGGAACCTGCTCGAGCTGCAATCGTCCGCAGAAGCAGCATTATCTAAATGGATTTTGATTAAAAAGTTATTAGATGTCGAAGAAAAAAGCATTAACATACCAATAAATTTTGCATTAAAACAAAATTATCCTAACCCATTTAATCCCATAACAAGAATAGAATATGATTTGCCAATAGAATCCAAAGTGAATTTAAGGATATTCGATATATTAGGTCGTGAGATCAGCACATTAGTGAATAAAGATCAAAAAGCTGGTGCTTATTCGATAGAATTTGATGCTTCCCACTTATCAAGCGGTGTTTATTTCTATCGAATTGATGTTGGTACTTTCAGTAATACTAAGAAATTTATACTAATTCGTTAAAGGCATGATCTTTGATAAAGAATTTTAATAAACTAATTTTCCACTTCATAAGGAGTCATTTTTATGAAATATTTTTACACAGTTATGATAATGTCGTTCATGGTAATTAGTGTTGTATTACCAAACGGTCTAAGTTTAAACAGTATCGGGCCCAAGAGTCTTGGAATGGGAGGAGCATTTGTAGGTCTAGCAGACGATTATACAGCTATCTATTGGAATCCTGCGGGTCTAACACAAATGCAAAAGAATTTTATTGGTGTTTTTGGAACCGATGTGATTCCAATGGCTTCATATAAATATCTTAATCTTAATATAAATACAAAAACTAAAAACCAACCATTACATCTCACCAAATCTTATGGGTTACTTCCATGTAGGTCCCATCGAGAATTTAACTTTTGGATTAGGAGTGTACATTCCAGCGGGAATTGGTGCCGAATGGAATGGTAATGATTTAAAAATGCTAACCGGTGGAACATCTTTGGACTGGAAATCGAGGATTGCTGTTGTTAATATTTCTCCCGCTGTTGCATATAAATTTAATGATCAATTCTCAGCAGGATTAGCGATGAACATTTATTACGGAATGCTTGATATGGATGCTCGCGGAAGTTTAGGGCAATACTCAGAGAGTTCTAATGGTTTTGGTTATGGTGTGACGGTGGGTTTATTAGCAAAGCCTCATGAGGTGTTTAGTATTGGTGCAACATTCCGCACAAAAACAAATGTCACAATGAGTGGAAGTGCAAAGAATGGATCTGCATCCAGTGATTTTGATAGAGATGTTGCCTGGCCTATGTGGATTGCTGGCGGAATTGCATTCAAACCAATTGATCATTTAATTGTTACAGCTGATGTGCAATTTAGTCAGTGGTCGAAGAGCGAAGACAGATTCATAACCGAATTTAAAGCCACGGGATGGGGAAAAGATACGATGGATTTAGAATGGAAAGATGCAACTCAGATTCGTCTTGGTGTTAATTACGACATTGACGAAAATATAAGTCTACGAGCTGGTTATTACTTTGATCCTGCACCAGCGCCCGATAAAACGTACAACATTAATTTACCAAGTATCGATTTTAATACAGTGACAATTGGTGGTGGTTATAAAATCGATAGTTTTGTATTCGATGCTGGTTTGGAATATTTAATTGGGAAAGATAAAACAATTGATCCGGGTTCTAATCCAGACGCAATGCCTTGAACGCACGGAATGAATATATTGGCGTTCAGTTTCGGTATTGGGTATGAATTTTAACTAAATCTATAAATATTTGTTTAAAGCCTCACCGATTCTTGGTGGGGCTTTTTATTATAACTTTATAATTGTTTGCCTTTTATGATATTATATGTGTTCCTTTCTATATCTCAATCTTGTGGCTTTTTGGTCACCATATTGATTGTCCAGAATAACATTTCCAGATCGAATGGTTTCGATAGTACATGATCGGCACCGAGCCTTTTGCAGATTTCGGTATTCTTAAAATCTGCGTATGCTGTTAGTATAATTACTTTTGTGTTTGGGCATTTTTGCTTTATGGTTCTCAATATTTCAAAACCGCTCACTTTCGGCATCTTCAAATCTAAAATAACAACATCATAATTCTTGTTTGATATTTCTGCCAAAGCTTTTTCACCATCAAATGCAAAAGCTACATCATATCCTTCTTCTTTAAGATGACTCACAAGCGTTTGTGAAACTTCTTGATCATCTTCTGCGACTAATATTTTAATATTCTGCTCCATTTTTTTCTAATTCTACTCTATAGATTTCAAACAAGATAAAAAAATTTAGAGATAAAAACAATCTGGTTAAAAAATAAAAAGATTTGAGACTCGGTGATAATTTTGGTATATTGTGATTGAAGTGTCATAAATGTTTTAATTTGGTATAAAATTTTAATTGCCCCCGTAGCTCAGTATGGATAGAGCAGCGGTTTCCTAAACCGTTGGTCGGAGGTTCGACTCCTCTCGGGGGTACAAAAATTTAAATCAATAAATAGTCATATTAATATTACGGTAAAATGAGATTAAGTAAATATTTTGTTCCAACATTAAAAGAGATTCCATCGGATGCTCTTATCCCGAGTCATCAGCTTATGCTACGTGCGGGAATGATACGCCCATTGGGTGCAGGCGTATATTCATTTCTTCCACTCGGCTATAAGGTTTTAAAGAAAGTAATGGATATAATCCGTGATGAGATGGATGCTATAGGTGGTCAAGAATTCTATTTACCTGCTTTGAATCCAATTGAGTTATGGGAAGAGACGGGAAGAGTAAAAGACTTTGGTGATACAATGTTTCACATAAAAAATCGTCCACTTGTCCTAGCTCCAACCCACGAAGAGGTAATTTGTTCAATTGCCAAGAATCATGTGAGATCATATAGGGATTTACCGCAGATCTGGTATCAAATACAGATGAAGTTCCGGAACGAACCGCGACCTCGTTCGGGTGTAATTCGAAGTCGGCAATTTTTCATGAAGGATTCTTACACTCTTGACGCGACCTGGGAAGGTCTTGATAAAGGTTATGAATTTCATGCTGAAGCGTATAAAAAGATATTTGATCGTGCAGGCTTGAAATATTTTATCGTTAGTGCTTCAAGTGGTACAATGGGTGGAAGTGCATCACAAGAATTTATGGTCGAATCTGAATCTGGTGAAGATACTTGTGCAATTTGTGATAAATGTGGTTATGCAGCGAATCTCGAAGTTGCAACATCGAATGTTAAAAAAGCTCAACGAGAAAGTGATAATAGAGCGATTGAGGAAATTTATACTCCAAATATTCATACAATCGATGAACTAAAAAATTTTCTCAAGATTGATGAAGAATATCTTGCAAAGTCACTTGTATATATGAAAGATAAAACCCCAATTTTAATTTTAATGATGGGTAATGATCAATTAAATGAATCTAAGTTACAAGTTGTACTCGGAAATGATTGCCGACCAGTTGGGCCGGAAGAATTGAAATCTCTAACGGGTGCCGATGCGGGTTCAATCGGTCCAATCGGACTGCATGGGTTTAAGATTATTGTTGATAAAAGATTACAAGGTGGAAATAATCTAATAAGTGGTGCAAATAAAAATGATTATCATCTTGGCAATATAGATCTACAGCGTGATGTTAAGGTTGATGGCTATTATGATTTAAGAACGATCAACGAAGGTGAACCTTGCATAAAATGCGGTAATCCCTTAAGAATTGTAAATGCTATTGAACTTGGGCATATATTTAAGTTAGGTACAAAATATGCTGATGCAATGCATGCGTATTTCCTTGATGAAAATGGTAAAGAAAAACCCATCATCATGGGAAGTTATGGAATTGGTATCGAACGTATCGTTGCATGTTACATCGAACAAAATCACGATAAGCATGGGATAATCTGGAATAAATCTTTAGCGCCATTTCATGTTCACTTACTCCAGGTGAATTCGAACAACGAAAAAGTAGTTAGTACATCTGAAAGTTTATACCAAAAGTTACAAGATTCACTTATTGATGTTCTTTTTGATGATCGGGATGACGTTAGCCCTGGTTTCAAATTTAAGGATGCTGACCTTTTAGGAATTCCAATTCAGGTTATTGTTGGTGAAATAAATTTAAGAAGCGGAAATGTCGAGATCAAGGAAAGAAGAACTGGTAAACGTGAACTCATCGAGCTTAATAAGGTAGTTTCATATATCGAAAAATATTTAGAGTCTTAATTATTTAAGAATTGATAGCAAGTTGGGAGGTTGATTAAAAAATCAGCTGACTAACTTGCTTGTTGCTTTTTGGGAAAATATTTTTATCTTTTTAAATCATGTCTGAATTTATTCATCTTCATAATCATTCACATTACAGTTTGCTTGATGGTGCAGCAACAATTGATGGTTTAATTGGTGCAGCAGTCGAAAATAAGATGCATGCCGTCGCTTTAACTGACCATGGTGTTATGTTCGGAGTAATAGAATTTTACCAAGCTGCAAAGAAAGCTGGAATTAAACCAATCATCGGATGTGAAATGTACATTGATACAGAAGGTTCTCGTTTCGATAGAGAGATCAATACACAAAAGATGAAGCAAGGTCAGGGTCGCGGTATTTATTATCATCTGGTTTTATTGGTGAAAAATTTCCAAGGGTATAAAAACCTCATAAAACTGTGTAGTTTGGGACATATTGAAGGATTTTATTATAAGCCACGTATAGACTTGGAATTGTTGGAGAGATACAATAAAGGACTAATCGCGTTATCGGCTTGTCCGAATGGTGTTGTTTCCTATCATCTTCAAAATGGAAAGTACGAAAATGCTCGAGCATCTGCTGCTAAGTTCAAGGATATTTTCGGTGACGATTTCTATCTAGAGATACAAAACCATTCTCTTAAAAACGAAGTACCAATTCTTAAAGAAATGCCTAATATATCAAATGAAATGGGTATCAAGTTGGTTGCTACAAACGACGTTCATTATATTCATCGAGACCATGCTTTAGCTCATAATGTTTTATTGATGATTCCCGACGCAAGTCAATCAAATACTACAGATTATCATCAATTGCGATATGGTACCGATGAATTGTACTTTAAATCTGCTGATGAGATGTCGAAAGCTTTCAAAGAATTCCCTAATGCAATCAGGACAACATTAGAGATAGCAGAGAAGATAGAAAATTTTAAAGTTGAGCCCGAGAAGCCTTATATGCCAGAATTCCCGCTTCCGTCTTATGCCGGAACTGACACACACGAAGTATATTTGGAGAGACTCGCTGTGGAGGGATTACATAAACGTTATTCCAATGTTACTCCAGAGATTAAAGAAAGATTACAACACGAGTTGAGTGTGATTAATCGAATGGGATATGCAGGTTATTTCTTAATAACACATGATTTTATAAGTAAGGCTCGAGAGATGGGAGTTTTTGTTGGTCCTGGGCGCGGTAGTGCTACGGGAAGTCTCGTTGCATATTCGCTTGGTATCACAAACATCGATCCACTTAAATATGATCTTTTATTTGAGCGTTTTTTAAATCCGGATCGCACAAGCATGCCGGATATAGATGTGGATTTTTCTGACACCAAGCGAGATAAAGTAATTGATTATGTTAAGAAAAAATATGGCACTGATTCAGTATCTCAAATAATCACATTCGGGACACTGTCGGCACGTGCTGTACTTAAAGATGTTGGCAGAGTTATCGGAATACCCCTAAATATCATAGACTCGATAACAAAGCAGATTCCGATAATACAGGGAAAAGTTACACCACTTTCCGAAGTTTTTAATACAAATCCAGAATTGAAATGGGTCAAAGAAAGCTCTAATGAAAAGATACAAGACCTTGTAAAAATTTCACTCGTTCTTGAAGGACTGAGTCGGAATGCCTCCACACACGCAGCTGGTATTGTAATTGCCCCTGGTCCATTAATTGACTACGTACCCTTATATAAGACTCCACAGACCGAGATCATGACGCAATACAATATGGTTGATTTGGAGAAAGCTGGTCTGTTGAAGATGGATTTTCTCGGTTTAAGGACATTGACAATCATAGAGAAAACACTCGAACTTATCCTGGATAACCACGGTGTCAAAATAAATCTTGATACAATCCCTGAAAACGATCCTAAAATATTTGAACTTTTTAGTAAAGGACAAACAATAGGTGTATTCCAATTTGAATCTTCAGGTATGCAAGAATGGTTAAGAAAACTAAAACCAACTTCAATTAGCGACCTAGTTGCGATGAATGCTCTCTACAGGCCTGGACCAATGGATATGATCAGCGATTTTGTTAAGGGAAAAGAAGGCGCGAAAATAGATTATTTGCATCCTAATCTTGAACCGATTTTAAAAGAAACTTATGGCGTTATCGTTTATCAAGAACAGGTTATGAAAATAGCAAGCGAGGTCGCTGGTTTTTCTTTGTTAAAAGCTGACATAATGCGCAAGGCAATGGGTAAAAAAGATAAAGATTTAATGGCAGAGCAACAAAAAGAATTTATCGACGGTGCTTTACAAAAAGGATATTCTAAAAAAGTTGCAAAAGATATTTTTGATATGATTCATAAATTCGCTTACTATGGTTTCAATAAGTCTCATAGTGTTGCATACAGTGTCTTGGCGTATCAAACGGCTTACTTAAAAACTTACTATCCATTGGAATTCATGGCTGCAGCAATGTCTGCCGAAATTGGAGATACAGATTACGTTGTAAAACTCATTGAGGAATGTAGAAAGTTAGGGATAAATGTTCTCCCCCCAGACGTAAATGAGAGCGACGTACATTTTGTTGTAAAACCAAATGGAATTAGATTCGGTTTAAGCGCAATTAAGAATGTTGGTGTGCATGCAGTTGAGAACGTAATTAATGCACGTAAGGATTACGGGAAATTCGAAAACATTTTTGACTTTTGCCGTAGAGTTAATTTACACCTTGTCAACAAAAAAACTTTGGAGGGATTGATTCAAGCTGGGGCATTCGATGAAATATATCCTAATCGTGCACATCTATTTGATGCTGTTGAAAAAGCAATCCAATATGGACAAAATTATAAAAATCAGTCGTTGCGAGGCCAGTCTTCACTTTTTGATTCTTCAACATCATCTAAAAGAGTTGATAATTATCCCATACTTTCTTCCAATTCAAATTGGAGTGAGAGCGAAAAATTGGCTCGAGAAAAATCAGTTTTAGGTTTCTACGTATCTGGGCATCCACTACGAAAACATGAACTTGAAATAAATTCATTCTCTACCATCCAATTTGGCGATCCTTCAAATGTAAAGTCTGGTTCAAATGTACGAGCGATAGGGATTATATCTTCAATCAAGAAAAAGATTGATAAAAAAGGAAAAATGATGGCATTCATTACAATTGAAGATTTTTCAGGAAAAGGAGAAGGTATTGTCTTTTCAGATGCCTATCGTCAATATCAAAATTTCATAACAGAAGAAAGAATGGTTATGGTCATAGGTAGTGCTGAAAGTAATGGTGATTCTATTCGAATGATTGTGAGAGAAATCATCCCAATAGAAAATGTTCTTGAAAAGTTCGCTAGAAATGTGATACTTTCGATAAATCTGGATCGAGTTAGCGAAGATACAATTGAACAATTAAAAAATATATTTGAAAAACATAAAGGTAAGTATCCATGTTTTTTTAAAGTCGTCTCTTCACAGACAGAGGAATCACAATTATTTCAATCGACTAATTATCATGTAGATTTGACCAGCGATTTTGTGAACGAGGTTGAGAAAATTCTTGGTTTTTCAACTGTTAGGGTATCCTAACTAAATTTATTATATTAGTGAGTTATTATTTAAATTTTTTTTCAAAGGACAATTTATGAACCCAATAGAAGTAAATGATAATAATTTTCAAACTGAAGTAATGCAGTCGGATAAACCTGTTTTAATAGATTTTTGGGCAATCTGGTGTGGACCATGTAAAATGATCGCCCCCATTGTTGAAGAGATAGCAAAAGAGTATGATGGAAAATTGAAAGTTG
>JBBIRP010000004.1:0-27733 GCA_037441745.1 Ignavibacteriales bacterium | reverse complement strand
GGACTTTCTCAATTTAATGAAAATCAATTTATCTTTGCACACACAGAATATGTTGTTGACCTTAAACACGAATTTTTTGGAACAGTTTATCATCTTTCTACGAATGATGCACTAGGTGCTGCTATAACATCGCTTTACACCGATCCTATGGAAATAACCACAGAAACACAACCATTTGGTACTGGGAGATATTTTAAATTTGGTGATCTTGCTTTTGCCATATCCTATAGTCGCAAGATGACAGATCAATTCAGTTTTGGAGTTACCATACGATATGTTGAAGAAACACTCGATATCTTAAAAATGCGTGGCACTATGATAGATTTAGGAACTTTTTATTGGACAGGACTTGGTTCAGCCCGGTTTGCTGTTGTAATTTCCAATTTTGGTGGTGATGTTTCACCAACAGGGGAAGTAACAACTTATAGCGGGATGAAAATTAATTCGTTTCAATCGTTTTCGCCACCTACACAATTCAAAATTGGCTTTGCAATTGAACCTTATGAAACAGAAGAACAAAAAGTAACCACATCATTGGAATTAAATCATCCAAATGACAATGCCGAGAATGTTCATTTTGGAGCCGAATATCGTTGGCATAAATGGCTTAAAGCACGTTGTGGTTTGAAGAGAACGATTGGTTCTTCATTTTTCGGAAGAGATAACTCAACTTCTAATGACTTTACATTAGGCTTTGGTGTTTCTGTTCCCATTTTAAATACAACGATTGATGTTGATTATGCTTATGCTAATTTCAATTTACTCGGTAGTGTCCACAGAATATCTGTTAACTTAACTTATTGATATGATAAAAATATTTTTAAAATATTTTTTATTAATATTGTTAATTATCCTCATCATTTCTGGATGTGAACAAAAAATTATTCCACCTAAAGACGAAGGACTAGCGACTACACAAGGAGATACAAGTTACATTGAAATATTTCCTCCTTGGGGATTACCTGGTAAACCAAGAGCAATATTAATTGGTAACGACCAGTTAATTTACGTTGCAGATTATGAAAATAGTAAGATCTACATGATGGATGCGAGCGGTGCAATTTTAAAAAGTAGAGATATTTTACATCCAGTTTCCATTGCACAAAATTCAAAATTAGATTTATATGTAGGCGCAGAAACAATTGCCCCAAATGGAATCGATACAATCGGTGCTATTTATCGGTTATCACTTGTTAGATGGGATACAACTTATATTGCTGGAGTTAGGATAGATACATTACTCGGAGATACTACATATATTCTTAGAGATACTTCATATTTTTATTATCACGATCTAGAGAATGCACACATGAGAATTATTTATAAAGAACCAGCTCGTCCGCAGCGTAGGTTCCCCGGTATCGGAATTTTGCCAGGAAATGATTACTTGGTTGCTCGTACAGGTAATGATAATAGTAGCTTTGTCGATCCAGATGCCCGGGTATTAAAATTTAATAATAAAGATATATTAGAAACACCACTAGGGGACTTGGTTACCCGATCAACAGGGGGTACAGCAATAACAGATATTCGTGATCCGACTGGTATTATGATTTTCCCATCAAGTAATGATTTCATTTTAACTCAAAATAGTAGTCAAGATGCATATGGTGCAGTTTGGATGGTTTTTTATGAAACCGCTGATTTTAAAGGATGGTTACCCAAATTCGATCCATCAAGATCGGACCAGAGAGGTATTGATTTTATAAAAACCAACCGTTTTATAAATGCAACCGCTGCTGCTTATGATAAAAGACGGAGAGAAATATTCATAATAGATTCTGAGTTGGATAGCGTTGTTAAATTCAATCGAAATGGTCAATTTAGGTCAGAATCATTTGGGAAATATAAAACCTCATCTGATCGTTTCCCGGGCTTGAATCATCCTCATGGTATTGCATATTCGAATGATTGTACTTTGTATATCGCTGACACCGGGAATAAAGTAATTCGTCGTTTTAGATTATCAACACAAACTCAATGTAATTGAAAACATTTATTGGGTAATAATATGAAAATACTCTTACATGTAATCTTTTTCATTAGTTTTTGTATACTTTCATATGCACAAGAAGAACCAATAGCAATTCCGTCCTATTCTATTATTGGATGGGACTCTTTAACAGGCGATATGGGAGTTGCAATCGTGTCGAAGTTTCCGTGTGTAGGTTCAATAATTCCATACGCCAAAGCTAGTGTGGGTGTTATTGTGACTCAAAGTATCCCAAATCCAGATTTTGGTGATTATGGCATAAAGATGCTTGAGCGAGGAATAGATGCACAACATGTGATAGAAGAACTAATCAAGAACACAAATATTTATCAGTTACAATTTGCAGCTCTTGATGTTAATGGTAATACTTATGCTTATACAGATAATTCATGCAAGCAGTATGCCGGACATCTTTTCAACAAATCTTATAGTGTACAAGGGGTAGAACTTCGCGACGCATCGGTTTTAAGAGCAATGGCAACGACATTTGAAATAACACAAGGAGATTTAGCCGAGCGATTGCTAGCTGCAATTGAATCGGGAGCAAAAGCAAATGGAGAGCAATCAGGCGAAATATCTGCATGTATTTTGGTCGTGCGTGAAAATGGTGGATTTAATGAACAAAGCGATAGATTCATTGATATTCGTGTAGATAATGATTCTCTACCGGTTAAAAAGTTACGCAGGATTTATGAGATCTGGCAGGAAAAATTTCTGATAGATTCACGTTTAAAGAGTATTATTAAATTTAATAAGGGAAAAAAATATTTTGCCGCAGAAATTGAGAAAAAAAGATTAGTAGTTTTATTCAATGCTCAGCTGAAAAGAAGACCTGATGATCCTGATTTATTAAAGAAAATAGCTTGGACATTGGCAACTAATGACCTTGATCCTTTGCAAGCACTTGAATTAGCAAAACGAGCAATAAAACTATCTCCTGAGCGATTGGACATTATTAGTACATTGGCTGAATGCCATTATAAAATGAAGCACTACGAAGAAGCAATTGCGATAGGTTCGGAATTGATTAAGCGCGATCCTTCGAACGAAACCTATTGGAAACAATTACAAAAATTTAGAGAGGCGAAAGAGAAAACACAATGAGATTTCTAAACAGGTAAATATTTTTGCAACTATATTAACAAATTATTACATTTGTTTACAAAAAATAATTATTCAAGTTCAATTCTTTCTATCATTCAATAAATAAATAAGTTGATAGAATTGCTACTTTAGAAAGGTAAGTCCCCATTGTGAGGGGATTTTTTATTAACCAAGTAAATGAATCCATCATCAAATATACGCGTACGTTTTGCCCCAAGTCCAACAGGTTTTTTACATGTTGGTGGTTTAAGGACAGCTTTATATAATTATTTATTTGCACGAAAATCAGGTGGTGTTTTTATATTGAGGATTGAAGATACAGATAGAACACGATATGTTGAAGGTGCAATCGAAAGCTTGATTAAAACTATGGAATGGTGTGGACTAGAATATGATGAAGGACCATTAAAAGGAGGACCATATGGTCCATACATCCAATCAGAAAGATTAGATATTTATAAACATCATGTGCAAATATTGATTGACAAAAAGAAAGCTTATTATTGTTTTTGTGAACCACAAAGAATTGAAGAGTTAAGACGATCTCAAGAGAAACAAAATCTTCAAACAAAGTATGATAAGCATTGTCTGCATTTATCGGAAGATGATATAAATATAAAATTGAAATCTGGTTCAAAATTCGTTGTAAGGTTAAATGTGGAACCGAATAAGATAATAGTTGTTGATGATATTATTCGAGGCAGTGTTCAATTCGAAAGCAATTTGTTAGATGATCAAATTCTTTTAAAAAGTGATGGTTATCCAACATATCATCTGGCAAATGTCGTAGATGATCATTTAATGCAAATTAGCCATGTTATACGCGGAGAAGAATGGCTTCCATCTACCCCGAAACATGTTCTTTTATATGATTCATTCGGATGGCAAAAACCGATTTTTGCACATCTACCACTTTTATTAAATCCAGATAAATCAAAATTAAGTAAACGTCAGGGCGACGTCGCTGTTGAGGAATACAGAGCAAAAGGTTACCTTAAAGAAGCTTTGATTAACTTTGTAGCCCTTCTCGGATGGAATCCCGGAACAGAACAGGAATATTTTTCGATGGATGAACTAAAAAAACAGTTTTCTTTAGAATCGATCAATAAATCTGGAGCAATTTTTAATGTTGAAAAATTAAATTGGTTAAATTTCGAACATTTAAGAAATAAATCTGAGAATGATGTTCTGAAATTACTGAAGGAAGAATTATTAAGATCGCGTTTTAAAGAAATAAAACTCGAGGATGAAACCTTGAAAAAAATTATACAAGCTATGAGGCCTCGTGTAACATTTATAAAAGAATTTCTAGAAAAAAGTAGTTATTTCTTTGAACCTCCAAAGGAATATGAAAAAGAAGCTGTAAAAAAACATTGGAAAAGTGATATACCCGATAAACTTAAAATTTTAATAGAGGAATTCTCAAAGTTAGAACAGCCAACAAAAGAAGATTACGAAACTGTTTTAAAAAACACTGCACAAAAGTTAAATGTCAGCAATGGTAAAATAATTCATGCAGTGCGTCTGGCAATATCAGGTGTTAGTGGTGGTCCAGGATTGTATGATATTATCGAGATCCTTGGTAAAGACGAAACTGTTAAAAGATTAAAAGATGCTATAGAACAGATCAAGTATTAAACATAAATATTATGAATGAAGAAAATAGACAAGATAACGTAAAACCGACAAATTTCATCCGTGAAATAATTGATAATGATTTAAAAACGAACAAGTATGGCGGTCGTGTTCATACACGTTTTCCTCCTGAACCGAATGGTTATCTTCATATCGGCCATGCAAAGTCAATCTGTTTAAATTTTGGTATTGCAAAGGATTATAATGGGTTATGTAATTTGAGATTCGATGATACAAATCCTACAAAGGAAGAAAGCGAATACGTTAAATCAATAAAAGAAGATATCCGTTGGTTGGGATTCAATTGGGAGGACCGAGAATATTATGCTTCTGATTATTTCGAAAAACTTTACGAGTTCGCTGTTCAGTTAATAAAAAAAGGTAAAGCATACGTATGCGACCTGACAGCGGATGAAATACGAGAATATCGGGGGACGTTAACAAAGCCAGGGAAAGAGTGTCCGTATAGGAATAGAACAATTGAAGAAAATTTAAATTTGTTTCAACGGATGAGGAATGGTGAATTTCCTGATGGCTCACGAACACTAAGAGCAAAGATTGATATGTCGTCTCCTAATTTGAATATGCGTGATCCTGTTATGTATAGAATATTGCATGCAACACATCACCGCACTGGCGATAAATGGTGTATTTATCCTATGTACGATTGGGCTCACGGTCAATCGGATTCTATTGAAGGGATAACGCATTCTATATGTACACTTGAATTTGAAGATCATCGCCCTTTATATGATTGGTTTATCGAGCAACTCGGGATACATCATCCTCAACAAATCGAATTTGCCCGTCTGAATTTAAGTTATACTGTAATGAGCAAACGTCGATTGTTACAATTAGTTGAAGAAGGTTATGTAAATGGCTGGGATGATCCACGAATGCCAACGATTTCGGGATTACGTAGAAGGGGATATACTCCAGAATCAATAAGGTATTTTGCCGAACGTATAGGTGTCGCAAAGAGAGAGAACATGATTGATGTTGCACTTCTCGAAGATAGTTTACGTCAAGACCTTAATAGGCGAGCAAAACGAGTTATGGCCGTATTGAAACCTTTGAAAGTTGTCATCGATAACTATCCCGATGATTATGTTGAAGAACTTGAGGCAATAAATAATCCTGAAGATCCATCAATGGGAACACGTAAAATATCATTCTCCAAAATACTCTTCATTGAACGAGATGATTTTAGAGAAAATCCTCCTAAAAAATATTATAGATTGTTTCCTGGGAATGAAGTAAGACTTCGTTATGCTTACATCATCAAATGTAAAAATATAATCAAGGATGACAAAAGTGGTTTCATCAAAGAAATCCATTGCACTTATGATCCAGAAACTAGAAGTGGTTCTTCAAAATCACAACGAAAAGTTAAAGGAACAATTCATTGGGTGTCTGCTCAACATGCTATCGATGCTGAGGTTCGATTATACGATAGGCTTTTCACCAGTGAAAATCCAAGCGGAGATGATTGGAAAAGTTTTATAAATCCAAAATCACTTGAAGTAATAAAAAATTGCAAGCTTGAACCGAGTCTGAAAAACGCTAATCCTCTGGAAAAATTCCAATTTGAAAGATTAGGCTATTTTTGTGTAGATTATACTTCCCAAAAAGATCATTTAATATTTAATAGAACTGTTTCATTAAAAGACACATGGGCAAAAATAGAAAAATCATGATGATATTGATTCCCGATTTACCTATATCGATTGTTATCACTGTTTCACTTGACTATGATAAAATTAAACCATATATTTTCCAAAGCCTTTGGATAACATGCCTCCTCAGGATATTATCAGAATAAAGAATGCATCTTTCTATGCTTATCATGGCGTAGATAGCGATGAACAAAATTTAGGGGGGAAGTTCGAAATTGATGTCGAAATAATTGGTGATTTTTCAGAAGCTATTAGGAGTGATAATCTTAAAAAAGCTATTGATTATGAATCGGTTTATAGCATTATTAAAAAAATTGTAACACAAAAGAAATATTATTTACTTGAAACTTTGGCAAAGACAATTGCAAAAGGATTGATTGGTGAATTTTCACTAATACATAAAGTAAAAGTCATTGCTAGGAAGCCGCATCCACCTGTTAGAGGTGTTGTTGATTATGTTGAAGTTGAAATTACAGAAACGAGGGAATAATTAATGTATCAAGTATATTTAGGGATTGGTTCTAATCTTGGTAATAAATTAGAAAATTTATCACGTGCAATCGAAGAGATAGCATCTATAGCAACAATAGAATCGGTCTCTTCAATTTATGAAACAGAACCTGTTGATATATCTAACTGTGAAAATTTTTTAAACATGGCAATCCTTATCCGAACGGAAGACGATCCCCCATTACTTTTAGCAAGATTAAAGAAGATTGAAAAAAAGTTAAGCCGGAAACAACATGCCCATCTTGAACCCAGGATAATCGATATCGATATCTTAATGTATCGTGGTTTTGCGTATGAAGACAATACGGTGAAAGTTCCACACAAGGAACTTGAGAATAGACGATTTGCCCTTGAGCCCTTGTGCGAAATTGCCCCCACCGCAGTTCATCCATCTTTGGAAAAGACGATTGCTACTCTTTTAAGGAACTGCCGTGACAATCACAAAGTTATAAAAACAGAATATCAAGTAGATCTATCAATAATTCATTAACGGATAAGACGGTGAGATCATCATTAGATTCATTAATAGAGAATTCAGACCTCAGACACATAGCTATCGAGGGAGTTATTGGAGCCGGCAAAACAACGCTTGCGTTACTTTTAAAAGAACGTCTATCGGGTAAAGTTGTTCTTGAAAAATTCGAAGAGAATCCATTCCTTCCAAAATTCTATGAAGACCCTGAACGCTATGCTTTTCAGACACAAATATTTTTCCTTCTTAATCGTTATAAGCAGCAGCAAGAACTGCTCCAGGTTGATTTATTTCATAAATTTCTTTTCACCGATTATATTTTTGAGAAGGATAAAATATTCGCGTATTTAAATTTAGAAGATGATGAATTAAAATTGTATGAAAGTGTTTTGACTACTATTGAGCATAACATACCGACACCTGATTTAGTTGTTTACTTACAATGCACAACAGCTCGTTTAATGGAAAATATTAGAAGAAGAGGCCGAGAATTTGAACGTAATATGTCGGAACAATACATTAGGGATCTAAATGAAGCATATAATTATTTCTTTTTCCGTTATAAAAAATCTCATCTATTAATAGTAAATGCTTCAGAAATAGATTTTGTTAATAACAAAGTAGAATTTGAAGATTTATTAAAGGAAATATTTCGACCAAACAAAGCTCCAGTTGAATATTATAATCCTGCAAGTATGAGAAAGTGATTTTATGTTTCGTTATCTATTATTTCTCCTATTAATTTATTTCGGCTGGAGAATCATCAGAACAATTTTTGCTATCAAAAGTAGAAGTCAACAATCTGAAGAAAATACTCCTCCATTCGATAAGATCCAAGAAGCAGAGTTTGAAGATATTACGAACAAACCTGATTCGGAGACTCATCAAGATGACGATAAGAAAGGGGAGAAACATTCCAAAGATATCCAAAGTACCGATTAGAGACTTTGTTAATTATAGAGTTTGATTATCCTCATTTTGTTCGTTATCTTTAATTAGTATGGATAAAACTAATGGAAATAATCAAACAAATAACACACAAGTCGAGGAATTTCCATTGAATCTTGAGGATGAAATTCTCAAGCTAAAGAAAGAATTGAATGCAATTTTACTTGCCCATTATTATCAAGAATCGGAGATTCAAGACATTGCCGATTTTGTAGGTGACAGCCTCGAATTGTCAAAGAAAGCTGCCTCGACAGATGCGGAAGTCATAGTTTTTGCTGGTGTTCATTTTATGGCAGAAACCGCAAAGATATTAAGTCCCTCAAAAAAAGTTTTAATCCCAGATTTAAATGCAGGTTGTTCATTAGCAGAAGGTTGTCCAGCACCGATTTATAAAAAATGGAGAGAAGAGCATCCGGGTTATACGGCAATTACGTACATAAATTGTTCCGCAGAAGTTAAAGCATTAAGCGATATTATTTGCACTTCAAGTAATGCAGAAAAAATCATCCGACAGATTCCCGAAAGTAAGTCATTACTTTTTGCTCCTGATCGTAATCTTGGTTATTATTTGATGAAAAAGACAGGAAGGAAAATGGAAATATGGCAAGGAACATGCATTGTACATGAAACATTTAGTGCTAAGAAATTAATTCATTTGAGAAATCTATATCCAAAAGCAAAACTTATTGCACATCCTGAATGTGAAGAAGTTATTCTTGAACAAGCTGATTTTATTGGTTCAACAAGCGGTTTGCTCAAATATGTTCAACAGAGTTCTGAAAAAGAATTTATTGTTGCAACCGAAACTGGAATAATTCATCAAATGGAGAAATATTGCCCAGACAAATCATTTATTCCTGCTCCACCAGAAGAAAGTTGCGCATGCAATCAGTGTCCTTACATGAAATTGAACACGATGGAAAAAGTTTATCTTTGCATGAAAAATCAATCTCCTGAAATAATCTTATCGGATGATTTACTGAGTAGAGCCTTGATCCCGCTTAAACGAATGATGGATATGAGCTGATAAACAAACACCTCAAAATTATAAAGATTAAAATGTTAATCTCAAAGTAATATTAAAAAAACTGGAAAGTTTCCCAGATGTTCCTGAGAGAATTTATGTGAATAGAATTCTAACATCTCAGCATGACACAAATTTAGTTTATGCCTCATTTGATAATCATAAGATGGCTGATTTTAATCCATATATTTTAAAAAGCACTGATGTAGGTAAAACATGGACTTCACTTAAGGGAACTTTATCTACCAACGGCCCAATACTTGCCATTGCTGAAGACCATATGAATAATAACCTGTTATTTGTTGGGACAGAATTTGGTGTCTATTTCACTATTGAGGGTGGAAGAAAATGGATTCAACTTAAAGCTGGTCTTCCGACTATAGCAGTCCGAGAGATTGCAATACAAAAAAGAGAGAATGACCTTGTATTAGTAACATATGGTAGAGGATTTTATATACTCGATGATTACTCGCCGCTGAGATCAATATTTCCAGTAAGAGATGCAATGATGTATATACAAGCGACCCCACTTGGAAGTTCAAACAAAGCAACTCACGGTGAATCGTTTTACACAGCATCTAATCCACCTTTTGGGGCAACACTTACATATTACTTGAGAGAAGTTCTAGAAACGAAGAAAGAGATCCGTCAGGAAGCAGAAAAAGAAGCTGAGAAAAAAAATCATACAATTAAATACCCAACTTGGGATGAACTTAAGGCTGAAGATGAGAAAGAAACACCTACTATTTTAATCACGATTACAGATGATTCAGAACATGTAATACGAAAATTAAACGGCACCAATTTAAAAGGGATAAACCGTATTACAAGGAAATTGAGATATCCGCAAAAATCAATTGTGTTCTTACTTCAATTGCAGATACTCAATCCTTTAATATCTTTGTACCAAATGGAGAAAAGATGATTTCTTCGGATTTAAAGTTGTTAGTAGAATACCAACAAAAGGCGGCTAAACTTCAACGATCATTTAGTGGCGCATCTCAATTGACAACTGAATTAAAAAATAGATTAGCCGTGATTAAACAAGCATTATATAAAACATCATTTCCGGTTGATTACTTAGTGATTAGATCGTTATCTATCAAGAAACGACTTAACGATATTATAACAAGATTTAGAGGAGATCAAACAATACGTTTTAGATATGAAAACTCACCATGGTCTATCGGAGATCGTGTAAGCAAAGCAATAGATGATTTGAGTGGTTCAACTTCGCGACCAACAAAAACTGTCCAGGATGCGTTTAAAATAGCAAGCGAGGAATTTTCTGATGAATTGAGAAAATTAAAAGAAATTGTTGAGGTCGTTTTACTAATAGAATTTCAAAATATTTTATTAATTGATATTATTCATTACGATAAATTTCAAACTAATTGACAAGGAGAATTATAAATGCAAGAGATAAATCGTAGAGATTTTCTACGTAAAAGCAGTGTTGGATTAATTGCTGGTATCGCACCTCAATTTTTATTTAATCTAATCAATGATAAAAAATATCCCATGATGACATCACTTATTTTAGAAGAATATTTTAATGTCTCCATAGAAGACATGAAAAAAATACTGGAAATTGCACTTTCGAAGGGAGGAGATTTTGCTGAATTATTCTTCGAGCATAGAATTACAAACACTGTTCGAATGGAAGAAGATATTATCAAAGATTCAAGTGAAAATATCTTATTCGGAGTTGGTATAAGAGTAATAAAGGATGATAAAACTGGTTACGGTTACACTGACGATCTTTCATTTGAAAAAATGAAACAAACTGCCCTAACGGCTGCTTCGATCGCTTCTGGTAGTTCGAAATCTTTAATCGCAAATCTTACTAAAAAAACGATTGATTTACAAGTATATGACCTAAAATCTCCAATAAATGAAATGAGATTAACTGAGAAACTAGAACTCGTTCGAGAAGCATATGAGGCAGCCAAATCGTACGATTCTCGTATAGTAAAGACACAAGTAAATTTTATGGACGAAATCCAACATATCACAATTGCTAATAGCGAAGGATTACTTATTTCGGATATAAGACCACAAGTTATGATGGCTGTTTCTGCAACAGCAGAAGAAAATGGAATTCGGAACACAGGTTATAAAACTGCAGGTGGACGTTATGGTCTTGGGTATTATAAAAACACAATACCTCCTAAAGAAGTTGGAAAGAGAGCTGCACAAGATGCAATTATCCTTTTATCAGCGATTGACCCACCCGCTGGTGAGCAACCAGTAGTACTGAGTTCTTATCAATCAGGGGTTATGATTCATGAAGCGGTTGGTCATCCACTCGAAGCTGATGGAAATAGAAAAAAGACTTCGATAATGTGGGACAAATTAGACAAGCAAGTAGCAAATCCAGTTGTAACCATTTATGATGACCCAACAATTCCGTATTCTCGTGGAAGTTTTAACATTGATGACGAAGGGACAATTCCTAAAAAGACAATACTTATTGAAAATGGAAAACTTGTCGGTTATCTTCAAGATCGTTTATCAGCAAAAATAATGGGTATGGAATTAAATGGTCATGGACGACGAATGAATTATCGGTACAATCCAATTCCAAGAATGGCAAACACTGTTCTTGCACCGGGAGATGCTAAACCTGAAGATATAATAAAAACCGTTAAGAAAGGTTTTTATGCTGAAACTTATCAAGGTGGACAGGTAAGTGATTCAGGTAAATTTACTTTTTCAGTGAATATGGGTTATCTGATAGAAAATGGGGAATTAACCAAACCCGTAAAAAATGCAACGCTAATTGGTACAAACGTTCAGATACTTAATGAGGTCGAAATGATTTCAAACGATACACAGTTTTTCCTTGGCACATGTGGAAAGGATGGACAATCTGCAGCTGTTACTGCGGGGACACCAACTCTAAAAATTCGTCAAATGACGGTAGGAGGTAGAAAATGAATACCAATAATCTCTTGGAATTAGCAGAAAAATTGGTTGATTTCGGACTGAAAAAAGGAGCAAACGAGATCGAGGTTTCAATAGGAGAAGGTAGCGAATTCACTGTGGATGTGAGGAATACAGAAGTTGAAAGACTAGTAGAAGCTACCTCAAAAAGTTTATCACTACGTCTTTTTGTTGAGAAGAAAACGGCTCGCGCAAATTCATCTGACTTTAATAATGATGCCTTAGAAAGACTGATAGAGAATGCAATCGAGCGTGCAAAAATTGCAAGTGATGATCCTTTTTCAGGACTGCCTGAAAAGGAAGAGATAACCATCGATATTAATAATTTAAGGATATGGGATCCAACAATACTGGAACTGACAACAGAAAAGAAAGTAGCAGTTGCTAAAAAGATTGAAAAGATTTGTTTGTCCGATAAACGAGTTAAAAAAAGTCTTGGTGCATCATATGGAACTTATATTGGTGAGACATTTCTTGCTAACTCAAAAGGATTTAGTGGTTCATACAAACGAACATCCTGTTCAGCGGGTGTTTATCTACAGGCAGGTGAAGAACCGAACCTTTTTGATGAAGGATGGAGTGATTCTTCAAGAACACTGGCAAATCTAGAAAGTCCAGAGGATATTGCAAATAAGGCGGTCCATCGTGTCACAAGATTAATAGGTGGTAAAAAAATTGAATCACAAAATGTTCCAGTCGTATTTGAACCACCAATGACTGCAAACCTTCTTAGTTTCTTGTTTAATTGTATAAATGGTAATAGTATATATCTCAAACAATCTTTTCTTGCAGGAAAGCTTGGAGAAAAAATTGGGAACGATTTAGTCACTGTAATTGATGATGGATTAATACCTGGTGCAGCCGGTACAAAACCATTCGATGGAGAAGGTGTTCCAATAAGAAAAACAGTTGTAATCGAGAATGGTTTACTAAAAAATTATCTGATGGATACATATTCAGCAAGAAAATTAAATATGAAATCAACCGGGAATGCATCAGGTGCAAATAATTTTTATCTCGTTCCGGGTGAATCAACTCCTGAAGAAATTGTAAAAACAGTTAAAAAAGGTCTACTGCTGACAGGCACAATTGGTTTCGGTTTGGTACCATCAACGGGTGACATTTCTCGTGGGGCTTACGGCATTTGGATCGAAAATGGTGAATTATCATACCCTGTTGCCGAAATAACAATCTCGGGTAACCTGGGTAATATTTTGAACAGCATCGAGTTGATCGGTAACGATCTTAAATTCAGAGATCGTATTACTGGACCGACTATTAAAATTGCAGAGATGACAGTAGGTGGAAAATAGAATATGTATCCTGAATTCAATAAAACACTTAATCATATTGCTGAGATTTATGTATATCTTGTTTTGTCTGTTGGTCAACATGATAATAGTTACGTTGATGCTTATTATGGACCAAATCAACTATCTGAAAAAGCAAAACAAGATAAGAAACCACTCGTAGACATTAAATTTATGGGAGAGGAAGTAATAAGGAAATTAAAATCTATTGATATTGAAGAAATAAATGGATTAATTTTACTACGTTATCAATATTTATTAAAACAATTACAATCACTTGTTGCACGAGTAGAAATGCTGCTGGGGAAGGTATTTACATTTGACGAAGAAGCAAAAGCATTGTATGATGTTTCACCACCGATATACACTGAAGATGACTTTCAAAAAATTATTTCTGAGATAGATGATCTTTTAACAGGGAAAGGTACAGTAAGTGAGAGATATGAACATTTCAAGAAAAAATTTATTATTCCGATCGATAAATTAGATTCCACTTTCAAGGCAGCAATAAACGAATGTCGAAATAGAACAAAAAAGTATATTCAACTTCCAGATAACGAAAATTTCGTAATTGAATATGTGAATGATAAACCATGGAGCGGTTATAATTGGTACAAAGGCAATAATTTCAGTTTGATTCAAGTAAACACAGATTTACCTATTTATATAGATCGTGCAATAGATCTCGCCGCTCATGAGGGTTATCCCGGACATCATGTGTACAATTCATTGCTCGAAACGATTCTTTATCGAGAATATGGTTGGATTGAATCATCCGTATACGCTCTTTTCAGTCCACAGTCATTGATTGCAGAAGGAACTGCTAACTTTGGTATTGAGGTAGCCTTCCCTGGCGAAGATAGAGTCAATTTTGAGAAGAATGTCTTATTCCCTTTAGCTAGTATTGATGCCACTGAAGCAGATTTGTATTATAAGATTCATAATCTTTTCTTAAAACTTGCTTATGCTGGTAATGAAGCTGCACGTGGTTACCTTGATGGTAAGTTAAATCGCGAACAAGCTATTGAGTGGCTTGTCAAATATGCGCTGATGTCGCCTGACCGTGCAAAACAACGTACACATTTTTTTGATAAATACAGGAGTTACGTAATTAATTACAATCTTGGACAGGATTTGGTAAAACAATATATAGAAAAACGGGGTGGTAATTACTCTAATCCTCAAAAGATGTGGGAAGAATTTAGTAAGTTGATTTCTTCACCAATATTGCCATCAGTATTAGTATGACACTTTAATAGTTATTCTGAGAAGATTTTTTAAAATATTTGTTCGCAAAATTCAATTAATATACCACCAGTCGATTTTGGATGTATAAATGCTGCTTTCATTTTCTCGGCACCTTGCCGTGGTTGTTTATCGATAAGTTGTAAGCCCTTAGACTCAATCTCTCGCAGCGAATTATAAATATCATCGACAGCAAACGCAATATGATGAATTCCTTCACCTCTTTTTTCGATAAATTTTGCAATTGGGCCCTCTCTATCGATCGGTTCTAATAATTCAATCTTTGTACTTTGCAATTGAAAGAATGCAGTTGTTACTTTTTGTTCATTTATAATCTCAATCTTATAACAATGCAAACCTAAGACCTCTTCGAAGAACTTTATAGATGCTTTTAAATCTTTTACTGCAATACCAATATGTTCGATATGAGAAAGTTTCATAAAATATTGCTCTCCTTATATTCTCCAAATACTTCTCGTAGTGCATTACAGATTTCCCCGATGCTTGCATAAGTACGGACGGCGTCAAGAATAGGGGGCATTAGGTTTTCAGAAGTTGAAGCTACTGATTTCACTCTATTTAATTTTAATTTAACTTCTTCGTTGTTTCTTTCTGCTCGTACTTTGTTCAAAAGTTTGATCTGTTCCTGTTGAATTTTATTATCGATTTTTAGTACATTTGTCGGTTTTATTTCATTTGTTTGAAATTTGTTGACACCAACAATAATTCGTCTGCAGCTTTCGATTTCTTGTTGATAGCTATAAGCAGACTTTTGAATTTCATTCTGAACATAACCTTTTTCTATCGCACTAATCATTCCTCCCATAGCATCAATCCGCTCGATATATTCTTGGGCTTCTTTTTCTATTTGGTTTGTCAATGTTTCAATATAGTAAGATCCAGCAAGTGGATCGATCGTATCAATAACTCCACTTTCGTACGCAATTATTTGTTGTGTACGAAGTGCGATCTGAACTGAATCTTCTGAAGGTAGTGCCAATGCTTCATCGCGTGAATTTGTATGGAGGCTTTGTGTTCCCCCTAAAACTGCAGCAAGAGCTTGGATCGTAACTCTAATTATATTGTTATCGATTTGCTGTGCTGTTAAAGCGGACCCTGCTGTCTGAGTATGAAATCGAAGCATCATTGATCTTGGTTTCTTTGCTTTGAACCGATCTTTCATAATTTTTGCCCAAAGCCGTCGAGCAGCACGGAATTTTGCAACTTCTTCAAATAAATTATTCTGGGCATTAAAGAAAAATGAAAGCTGACCTGCGAAATCATCAATGTCAAGTCCTGCTTTCAATGCTGTTTCTACGTATGCTATACCATCTGAAAGTGTGAAACCAACTTCTTGAACAGATGTCGATCCTGCTTCTCGAATATGATAACCTGAAATCGAAATTGCATTCCATTTTGGAATTTCTTTTGAACAGTATTTAAAAATATCTGTTACTAATCTCATTGATTGTTTAGGAGGAAATATATAAGTTCCGCGAGCAATGTACTCTTTTAGAATATCGTTCTGTATTGTTCCGCTTATTTGATCTTTCCTAACCCCTTGTTTTTCCGCAACTGCTATATACATAGCGAGGAGAATCGAAGCAGGTGCATTTATAGTCATTGATGTTGATACTTTATCAAGTGGAATACGGTCGAATAAAATTTCCATATCTGCAAGTGTATCGATTGCAACCCCTACTTTTCCAACCTCACCATTTGCGATTGGTGCATCGCTATCGTATCCAATTTGAGTTGGCAAATCAAATGCAACCGACAACCCCGTTTGCCCATTTGATAATAGGTAGTGATATCGTTTATTTGATTCTCGAGCTGTTCCAAAACCAGCATATTGTCGCATTGTCCAGAATTTACTTCGATACATTGTCGGTTGTATTCCTCTTGTAAAAGGATATTCTCCAGGAAAACCAAGTTCATCGATATAATTTTCATTGTCATAATCTGAGGGAGTGTAAAGAGGTTTCACCCTTTGAATTATTTCATGTTCCGTATACTTTTCTAAAGCTGGTTGATATGTATTTTTTTCCCATTTCTCTAATCCAACTTTTATTTTCCTTTTTAATTCATTAGATAAATCCATATACGTTCCTTGATATTCGATGATTGTAACAACTAAACATAAAAGAATATGCAGGATTTATCAAATTTCCAAATTGAAATTATTCTAGTAACGATTCTGATTTAGTTTATTTATAAAAATAAACGTTTTTATACACATTATTGAGGAGATTTAAGGTTGAATAAAAGAACAAACATTTTTTACAATATCTTTCAGAAATAATTCACCAGAGTAAAACAATTTGCAATTGATCATCGGACTTATGGTCAAATTTTTGCAAACATTGAATTAAAAAATATTTTTTATGTAGTAATTTATCAAGTGTGGGACGTTATGGATTCGATGAGTCAATAGAGCTTTTAGATAAAACCCCATCAACAGGAACTATGATAATTGCTGAGAATTTATAAAATAAAATTGAGCAAAAAGCATTTCCGGCAAAATAATATTAACACGAATAAAGATATAGGTATTTCAACATCTTCTCAAAATGCTAAGACATTTGATGACCTATTGCTTACTTCAAAGAATGTATTATTCAAAGCACAACGGTAGGGAAAAACAAAGTATTTTTTTTTGGAAAAAATGGTATTCCGAATAATTTAAAAATTTTTATTACACAAAGATTTTTTTTACATTTTAAGAAAATATTATAAATACATATCAGGAAAAAAACCTCATGAAAAACTTAGATAGTTACCACACTAAATCAGTTTTAAATGTCGGAAATAGAACGTATTCTTTCTTTTCTCTTAAAAAACTACCTGAACCAAAGTTGATAGAAAGATTACCATTTTCATTAAGAATTTTACTTGAAAATTTACTTCGTCATGAGGATGGGGTAAATGTCAAGAAAAGCGATATAGATGCATTAATTCATTGGGACCCAAAAGGTCATGCAGAAAAAGAAATATCGTTTATGCCTGCTCGAGTATTACTTCAAGATTTTACAGGGGTACCATGTGCAGTTGATCTAGCAGTGATGAGAGATGCAATGGTGCGAATGGGTGGAAACCCCAATAAGATTAATCCTCTACAGCAAGTTGACCTTATTATTGATCATTCTGTTCAAGTTGATTATGCTGGTTCATCTGATGCTTTTTCTTTAAATACGAAACTAGAATATGAACGCAACAGAGAACGTTATGTTTTTTTAAGATGGGCTCAACAAGCTTTCAAAAAATTCCGCGTGGTACCACCTGAAACAGGAATTATTCATCAAGTAAATTTAGAATATCTTGCTCAAATTGTATACACAGAAAATATTAATGGAGAATTATTTGCTTATCCCGATTCACTTGTAGGTACTGATTCACACACAACGATGATAAATGGACTCGGTGTACTTGGATGGGGTGTAGGTGGAATCGAGGCAGAAGCCGCAATGCTTGGTCAACCAAGCTCAATGTTAATTCCTCAGGTAGTGGGATTTAAGCTTGCCGGAAAGATTCAAACAGGTATCACAGCAACAGATGTAGTTCTTACAGCAACGCAAATGCTTCGTAAAAAAGGTGTTGTTGGTAAATTTGTAGAATTTTATGGCGAAGGCGTTTCTTCACTTAGTCTCGCAGATCGTGCAACAATAGCTAATATGGCACCAGAATATGGAGCAACTATGGGATATTTCCCAATCGATGAAGAGACACTAAAATTCCTGAAGTTCTCTGGCCGAAGCGATGAACAAATTGTATTGATCGAAAATTATTGTAAAGAACAAGAGATATTTAAAACAAAAGAGAGCCCTGTACCTATATACTCAGATACACTTGAATTGGATTTATCGAAAGTCGAACCAAGCTTAGCAGGTCCGCGAAGACCACATGATAGAATTTCTATCGGTAATGTAAAGACTAGCTTTAAAGGAGAGTTTCTTAAAATGCTCGAATCAAAAGGGATAAAAACAAATGGTGAATTTAGAATCGCAGATATTAAATCTAATGGAAAGGAATATCAGATCGGTGATGGTACGGTTGTCATTGCAGCGATTACAAGTTGCACCAATACATCCAATCCTTATGTAATGATAGCCGCAGGGCTACTTGCAAAGAAAGCAGTTGAAAAAGGTTTAGAAACTAAACCTTGGGTAAAGACAAGCCTCGCACCAGGTTCGAAGGTTGTGACTGATTACTTAAGAGAAGCCAACCTAATGGACTACTTAAACAAACTTGGTTTTAACCTGGTCGGTTATGGTTGTACAACTTGTATCGGTAATAGTGGACCTCTTCCAGAACCAATAGTCAATGTAATTCAAGAAAAAGATTTAGTAGTTGTTTCTGTTCTATCAGGGAATAGAAATTTTGAAGGACGTGTCCATGCCAATGTGCGAGCAAATTATTTGGCTTCTCCACCTTTAGTCGTTGCGTATGCTCTTGCAGGTACAATTAACATTGACTTTCAAAGAGAACCAATTGGTATCGATAGAGATGCAAACCCTGTTTATCTCAAAGATGTTTGGCCATCTGTTGATGAAGTAAATGAGGTTGTTCACAAATTTGTTAAAGCCGAGATGTTCAAAAAGGAATATTCTGATGTTTTCAGTGGGGATAATTTATGGAAAAGTCTTTCAGTTCCATCAGGCGATCTGTATTCATGGGATTCAAATTCAACATATATAAAACCTGCGCCTTTCTTTGATGACATGCCAATTAATCCAAGACCGTTGGCTGATATTAAAAATGCTCGCGTGCTTGCATTATTTGGAGATTCGATTACAACCGACCATATATCACCCGCTGGGTCAATTTCACCAAAGAGTCCCGCGGGGAAATATTTAATTAATCTTGGAATAGATCAAAAAGATTTCAATTCCTATGGTGCACGTCGCGGTAATCATGAAGTAATGATGCGTGGGACTTTCGCAAACGTAAGATTAAAAAATTTACTCGTACCAGGAATCGAAGGAGGCGTTACAATTCATCCATCTTCAAAAGAACCTGTTAGCATCTACGAAGCAGCGATGAAGTACCAGAATGATGGAGTACCTATAATTATCATCGCAGGAAAAGAGTATGGTTCTGGCTCTTCGCGTGACTGGGCAGCAAAAGGACCGAGACTCCTCGGTATAAAGGCAGTTATTGCAGAAAGTTTTGAACGAATTCACAGAAGCAACCTGATTGGTCTCGGAATTTTACCACTTCAATTCGAGATCGGACAGAATCGTGAAAATATTGGGTTAACAGGTTTTGAAATTTATGATATCGAAGGAATTGCAGATAACCTTGTACCGGGAAAGAAAATTAAAGTGCATGCTAAAAGGATAAATGGAGATAAGATAACGTTTTCGGTTACATGTCGATTAGACACTCCAATGGAAGTCGAATATTATAAGAACGACGGTATTTTGCAATATGTTTTACGTTCTTTAATGAAAAAATAGTTTAGGCTTGAAACCAAGTTAATGATCATAGCATCTCATTATTATGTAAAATTTTTTAAAATAATATGATTGGGCTTTATTTATGATATACGGAATGACAAAGATTGTAAATCTTTCTTTTGAGGCTGCTATAGAGAAAGTCAAAGAACAATTACAAAAATTTGGCTTTGGTATTCTGACTACTATCGATGTTCAAGAGACCATAAAGAAGAAACTGAACATTGATTTTCCGAAATATATTATTTTAGGTGCTTGCAATCCTCCTTATGCGTATAAAGCTTTAACTATCGATGATCAAATAGGATTACTTTTGCCCTGCAATATTATCGTTTATGAGAAAGATAAGAAAACTTATGTATCGATTTTCGATCCAAATGTTATAAAATCTCTGAATGATCAGGAGGAAATTCATCATCTTGCAGAGGAGATCAGATTAAAGCTAAAAAATGTCTTAGAAACAATTTGAACAAAATATAATTTTGATGAGATTCATTCATTTTTGTTAATTAGCCGATATTTCCATATTTTTTATATCAAATTAACCCTACAAAAATTAGCAAGGATTTAATGAAATGAATACGCTGAAAACTATATTTTTAATGACATTGATAATGGTGATTTTCATACTTGTCGGATCACTTATTGGTGGTGAACAAGGTATGATTGTGGCTTTTATTTTTTCACTTATTTTGAATTTTGGTTCATATTGGTTCTCAGATAAAATTGTATTAACGATCTACAGAGCTAAGGAGGTAACCGAAGCCGAGGCCCCAAAATTATATTCACTCGTTGCGAGAGTTGCCAGTGCGGTTAATCTTCCGATGCCCCGCGTTTATTTAATTCCTGAGGAAACCCCAAATGCCTTTGCCACTGGTAGAAATCCCAACCATGCCGCGGTTGCTGTAACTGAAGGTATCCTTAAATTATTAAGTGATGACGAATTAGAAGGTGTAATCGCACATGAATTTGCGCATATCAAACATAGAGATATTTTAACTGGAACAATAGTAGCAACTCTCGTTGGTACTATAACATTCATCGCTAGAATGGCTAGTTGGTCATTGATGTTTACAGGGGGGCGTGATGATCGCCGTGAATCAAACGGGCTTGCCGAATTATTATTAATAATCTTAGCGCCAATCGCCGCAGTTTTAATCCAACTTGCAATTTCCAGATCAAGAGAATTTGCAGCTGATGAAGGTTCTGCTCGTATCTCTGGTAGACCTTTATCGCTTGCAAATGCTTTACAAAAATTAGAACGCGGTGTAGAGCGAAAACCGATGATAAAAGTATCACCTTCTTCTGCACATCTTTTTATCGTGAATCCACTACGTGGTAGTGGAGTTTTTAAATTATTTATGACTCATCCACCAATTTCTGAAAGAATTGAAAGATTACAAAAAATTGCAATTGATGGATTATAATTTGATTTGTCTTATAAAAAACAATCGTTCGATTCTTCATAACACTTACTCAAAGGTATTCATTCGTCTTGCATCAATCATCATTACTTTATTGTTCTTAGATTCTCAGCTAATGTCAAGAGGACAATCAACGTCAAATACTTCTAATCTCGAAATAATGCGAAGACTCATTAATGATCTTACAGATAGTATAATTGCTAAAACCAGTTATAATTCATTAAAAAATATTTATCTTCATTTACCAACTAATCAAAACTTTTGGTTAGTAGAAGAGACAGTATCATCGAGGTTGAAAGAAAAAGATTTTAGGGTTTTTAAATTATCTAATGATTCACTATCGAGTGGCATCCTTCTCAATATAAATGATTCAGAACTGAAAGTAACTTATGGAGACATTTTCAGAGAAGGATTATTCGGGGTAAAAAAGACAAAAAGAAATGTTTTCGCAAGATTGAATGTGCAATTACTCAAAATGGATAATAATGAAATATTACTAGGTGAAATATTTAAATCACAATTATCTGATACGATTTTCGTGAGTGACATTCCAAATCTTGAAACACCGACGATACCATTTACCCATGCTGAAATATCAGGAGATACGATGATTGATAGATTAATTGAACCGTTTATTATCATAGGAGTAACCGGTACCGTTGTTTATTTGTTCTTTCATGTTCGATCAAAATAAATAAGTTATCAAATGAAAATACTAAATTTATTAATTATAATATTTTTTATAACATCCATTCTCTTATTATCATCGTGTAGCTCAACCGATATTACTAAAAACCTATCAGCAGAAGAACGATTTGAATTAGGTAAAAGTAAATTTGATAATGAAGACTATTTAGAAGCAATAAGTGAATTTGAAATCGTAAAACTTCAATATCCTGGCAGCTCGGTTGCAGATGATGCACAATTCTATTTGGCTGAGTCTCATTTTAAAAAAGAGGAGTATTTAATAGCAGCGCAAGAATATCGAGCATTGAAGCGAAATTTTCCCGCGAGCTCCTTAGTTCCATTAGCACAATACAAAATTGGCCTTTGCTATTATCTTATTGCTCCAAAATCATACCTTGATCAAGAGTACACATTTATAGCAATTGACGAATTTCAGACATTCGTTGAATATTATCCCACGAATGAGTTAGCAGCTGATGCTTCGGCAAAAATAAGGGAATTAAATACAAGATTAGCCAAGAAACTTTTTGACACGGCTGAACTATATATGATTTTAGAATATTATAAATCTGCAACATTTTATTACAACACTATAATAGAAAAATATTATGATACTCAATATGCAGAGCCTGCATGGATAGGTAAAATTAAATCGTTAATTATGCGAAAAAAATATGCTGATGCGAAAACCGATATAAATAAATTTTTAAATAAATTTCAAAATAGTGATTTTAGAAAAGATGCTGAAGATTTACGTACAGCAATCGAAAGTCAATTGAAGACATCAGAAATAATCGATAAGAAAATGTAATTATATCAAATTTTTATAATGAAAAAAAAGCATAAATTAAATGTAAGAAATTCACAAGTCGAAATGACCCAATTAGTTTTGCCTAACGATACTAATCAACTAGGAAATCTTCTTGGTGGTCGATTAATGGAATGGATGGATATATCTGCAGCGATTGCTGCACAAAGGCATTCAAATAGAGTATGTGTCACCGCAGCGGTTGATGAACTTTCGTTTCACCATCCAATTAAATTAGGTGAGGTTGTTACGCTACGGGCATCAGTGAATCGTGTTTTTGGAACCTCGATGGAAGTGGGGGTTAAAGTAATTGCAGAAAATCAATTAATTGGTGACCGAAAAATAACAAATACTGCATATCTTACTTTTGTTGCTGTCGACGAGAATAATAAACCAGTACAGATACCTCCGATCATTCCAGAAACAAAGGAGGAGAAAAGAAGGTACAAACAGGCGCTTGTACGACGTACCAATAGGCTTAAAAGACTCAAATCAAACAAGAAATAAGTTTCAATATTGTTTGTGAAAACCTATATAAATCAATATCTATCTTCACTGGAGACTATAATTTCCTTCATCATTCTAATCCAAGTATTTTCGGAATTTGTTCTATCGTCTCAAAAATATTTAACTACATTCGGATATGTTACTGATCTAAGAGTTCAAAAATATTCAATTGGTTTAATCGTTGGGGATTTTAACGGTGACAACATCCAAGATATAGCATCATTTGGTAGAGACCAGATTCGTTTCTTCTATCAAAATCCTGATTCACTATCATTCTCTTCTGACATTTTATTCACAAAGCAACCTATCATTACTGCTATCTCTGCAAAATTAAATCGAGATAATATCACAGATATAGTTATTGTCTTGGGTAACCCTCCCACAATTGCATCTTACATTGTAAAATCAAAGGGTGCGTTTTACCTTTTCGAAGAGAAACGAATATCTTATTTCCCAGAAAATATATTGACATCTGATATAGATGGTGATAAAAAGACTGACATTATTATGTTTGGGAAGAGAACATTAGGTATTGATGTTTATCTTGGTAATGGAAATGGTACATTCCGGGATAAAATCGTTCTATTTCCAGAATATTCTTTCAATACAATGATTACTACCAATTTACATAACTTGAGAGCACCAAGTATAATTGCAAGTAATTGGATTTCAAATGAGATACTTATCTTCTCGAATTATGGCAAATTTAAATATAGCGACCCAACTACAATACAATATTCTTCAGAACCAACCCTAATCAGATGTGCTTACCTGAATGAAGATGATAATATCGACTTGTTAGTTTATCTTAAAGATGATAATAAATTAATAACCTATTTTGGAGATGATTATGGTAGTTTTCAACAAGCCCAAGAATTGAATTTAAAATATTTGATTGATGATATGGAGATTGGTGATGTGAATGATGATGGTGCGAATGATTTAGGAATTTTATCTAATAAAACAAAAACACTTCATGTACTCTTAAACGATGGTAAAGGTAATATTAATGAGGATGTTCCTTTTTTTGCGGCTATCAATCCCGTAACTCTGAAGTTCTTTGAATCATGCAAAAATAATTTACTTAACGCTGCTGTAAATGACACAGCAAACAATCGGATTAAAATTTTTTTTAATTCAAATTGTAACAATTATCGGCTTAAAGAATTTACATACGGAGTTGGTGTAAATCCGACGAATATAATATCAGCTGACATAAATAATGATAAACGGTATGATATTATTGTCACCAATAGTGGCTCGAATAATATATCAATACTTCTAAATAATGGGACGGGGAATTTAACAGGTCAAATTGTTTTTCAAATTAATCAATCACCTTCTTCCTTGTATTATTATTCAAAAGACGATTCAACGAAAATCATAATTACACCTAATATGACATCAAATAATGTTTCGGTCATTGAAATAAATCCTGAGAATTATTCTCATAAATATTACGAATTACCCGCTTATAATAGCATGGATGTTTTGAGTATTTCTTCCGTCAATAAGAATAAGGATTTATCATTATTTACACTTGAACAAGATAGAGAACATAATGTTTCAACGATGATTCATTATGAGCATATTATTGGGAATAGGTTCGTTCAAAAATATTACAATCTTAAAACAAAAGTACCTTTGCTTGCTGCTACTATTACTAAAGATACATCATCAATAAAATTATTTTTCTCACAATACGATGACATTACTAAGAAACAAGAATTATTTGTTTCCCAATATCTTCCAACTGATGAATTTACTGATGGGAAAATGATTTTCTCGATAGATGCATTAGATAAATTAAATACTTTCTTGAAATCAATAGATCTAAATAATGATAAACGTGATGACATTATCTGGTATGTTGGTACACCGGAGAATAAGCTTTACATTTATATAATGCAAGATGATTTAAAAATTAATCTAGCAAATACAATAATCATTAATGATATGTATCTTGAAACGAATAACAAATTAAAATTCTTTGATGTGAATAAAGATGACAACCTTGATATGGTTTATCAGGATCGGTTGAACAAAAGTCTTTTTCTTAGAATTGGAAATGAAAACGCTACCTTCTTTTCGCCAATTAAAATTGCAAGTGTTAGTAAGATCGGAGATTTTTGTATGACAGACTTGAACAATGACGATTACCCTGAATTGGTAATAACCAATCAAAAAAATGGAACCATTCAGGTTTTAAAATTACAGTATTAATCAATGAAAATATTGTATAATATCTTTATTATCATATATTTTTTTATGATTGGAAAAATTCAATCACAAGATTTGCTCGATAAGCGCATTCAGCCTCAAGATTTTATTGAAAAGGCAGAAAAACTACATACGAATAAATTGAATGAATTAAGAATAAATCAATTCGATGAAATAGAAAATAAGTGCGGTCTGTGGCTTTCCTATCAGATAGCTCAGCATTGGAACGAATTTGAGCTACAACAAAAAAAATATTTGTTGGAAATACTTTCTCCTAAGATTTTACAAGTCGATACCATAATTGGCTATTTTCACATCTATTATGATACAACTGGTGATAATGTTCCTGCCTTGCTAAACGATTCATCACAAAGAATACCGGGAACTGCAAAAAAATTTGTTGATTCAGTCGGATATTATCTGAACTATACTTGGCATTATTTTATTGATTCATTGGGTTATTCACCACCACCATTTCAAAAGGGAGAAACCCACTTCAAGGTAATCATTGAAGAATTAGGGATATTTCAACTTTATGGAGAAACTGTTTTTACTCAGGAAGATCTTTATGGAAAATTTCAACCACCTCGATATACTTCATATATGAGAATCGATAACGATTTCAAAGATTTAAACAGTGAAGGTATATCAGGGCTTAAAGTTACTTGTGCGCATGAACTTCACCATGCATTCCAACTTGGCAGTTATGGATATTTACCAAATGATATCTATTTTTATGAGATAACATCAACGTGGATGGAAGATCTTCTCTACAATGATATCAATGATTATTATCAGTATATTAAATCAAGGCTTAATTTACCCAGGGGGCAATTTAAGTATCCTGACATTTCATTTACTTCGCCTGCCCCAACTGTTACATACAGCAGAGCTGTTTGGGGGAAGTTTGTTGAAAAGCGATTCTCGAGAGATGTTGTTAGAAATGCTTGGGAAAATATACGTAGTGGAGAAAGTAGTTTGAATGCAATCGATCATTCATTAACTCTTTTTGGAAGTAACCTTAGAAAAGCATTTTTAGAATGGGCAATTTGGAACAACAACACAGGCCCTGATTGTGACACTATCAGATATTATACCGAGGGAAAACAATATCCGAAACTTGAAAATCGATTACCCATAGAATATTTGAATTTAAATCGTTCATTCAGCGACAGCATAGAAGCCTTCAGTTCGACTTATCATCCGATTTGCTTATTGCAATCATCATCGGATAATTGCAATAACAGCCCACAGATGATGGTAATAGTATCTAATTTAAACTTCAATGGTTTGAAAAATTATCGATACAACTTCACATATGAATTATCACCAAAAGGGGGAGACGGGTATACACTTTTAAAGAATAATATATATATAAAATTGAATTCTAATGACCCCGAAAATTGGGTATCCCAAGAAGATGTTCCATCTATACTTTCGGAGGAAGTAAGTGTATATCCAAATCCTTTTAACCCGAATCAATCAACTCCTTTAACGTTCAGATTGTCTGTTTACTCTGAGAAGAAAGTGAATCTTTATATATTTAGTTTAAGCATGGATAAAATAGTTACACAAGAACTTGAAATTATTTCACCTGATTTTGAACCAAGAGTAGAATGGGATGGCCGAAATTTTAATGGTGATATCGTCCCGACTGGTGTGTATTTTTATGTTATTGATGTTGGTAATAAAAAATTTATGGGAAAATTTTCAGTTATTAGGGAGTAATCAACTTTGATCTTCACTGCTAATCGTCTTGCTAAAGTTTTTA
>JBBIRP010000003.1:939-28798 GCA_037441745.1 Ignavibacteriales bacterium | reverse complement strand
CCACCTGAGCTAAGCGGTATACCTGACGGTGCAATCGGCATATCCACAAGTCCAATACTAAGCTGGAATACATACCCAGATGCTACAGCTTACGGAATCCAAGTCTCTACAGATTCTACATTCATGGATAGCACCCAATTTATTATAAATCTGAACAATTTATCTGACACATCAATTTCGCTACCACAACTTGCAAACCTCAGAACATATTACTGGAGAGTTAATGCAAAAGTCGGTATTGACATTACTTTATATTCACCCATACGAAGATTTACAACTAAGACAGCAACAATCAATGTATCTTCGCCCTTGATGAGTTGGGCGACTGGTTTTACTTATAAACTGAAATGGAACACCATAGATTTAAGCGGTAACATAAATATTAAAATTTCAATTGACAGTGGAAGATCTTATCGTATGTTAAAAGAAAACATTTCAAATATTGGAATTACGAATATTACATTATCCGACACATTGCTCTCGAATACTGCTGATAGCTGTAGGATTCGTATAGAATCTTACCTGAACAACATTATCTATGCAGAAACTGACGCATTCTCAATCGTACCGGGCACACTACCAAAATCTGTACGAATTTTAACATCAATACCTTTCGCTCCAAAACCGACTAAATCAACCGAATACAAATTATTCGGGTTGCCCGGAACAGTTGACACGATAAAAATCGGTGATTTGATTGCTGGAACTCAGCGAAACGATTGGCGAATATTTGCCGACAATGGAGCTGCAGAAAATTACTTAGTAGAGCTTTCACGTGAATCAAAATTCCAAACTGGTGAGGGATTCTGGTTGATTAAGAAAGGCAATCTTGAGTTACCGCAGTACGAACTGCAGATGCCACCCCTCAATGAAGATGCAACCTACAGCATTTCATTACATACGGGATGGAACATAATCACAAATCCATTTGATAAAACAATCAATTGGGACGTTATACTTGGACTTAACGAACTACCAACTGAAACTAAAATATATTCGTATAACTCTACTTTTATGACCAGTCTGATACTTGAACCATTCAAGGCTTATTATTTCTTCAATGATGCTAACCTAACAACGTTGAGAGTGCCTTACCCATTTGGAAAAGTCAATCTAAAGAAAAAATCTATACCTTCAAATTGGAAGGTACAAATAGTATTCGAAAATGATATCAATAAAGATGAGTATAATTTCATTGGTATTTCACCCATAGCAAAATCTGGATTCGACGAACTTGATGGATATAAACCTCCGTTATTCCTCGATCAGGGATTTTTATATTTTCCAAGACGAGAATGGAATCAGGAGTATTATCGCTTCAACTCAGATATTAGGCAAACTCTTGGTGAAGGTCAAGTTTGGGATTTTGAAATTTCAAATCCCAGAATGTCCAACGGAACAATTCATTTCATCGGAATCGAACAAATACCAAGGGATTATCAAGCTGTTCTTTTAAATCTGTTAAATTATAATCCGATAAATCTTCGAATCATAAATGAATACACTTTCCAAACTGTGAATAGAATAATGGAATTTAGAATTATCGTAGGTAACAATGAATTTGTTGACAATGAAATTAAAAAATTACTACCGATGAGTTACGAGCTGGGTCAGAATTATCCAAACCCATTCAATAGTCTAACTTCTATTAGCATCAAACTTCCAAAAAATTCCTATGTCAAATTGGAGATTTATAATACAATTGGACAAAGAGTAAAAACTTTATTCAAAGGTGAACTTCCAGCTGGTATACATACATTCAACTGGGACGGTAAAGACGATGATCAGCTACCATTGGCAACGGGTGTATACATTTATCGACTTACGGATAGAGAAAATATAATTCAAACAAAGAAAATGTTATTGATAAAGTAGGTACGACTATGATCATAAATATAATGTATTGCAACAGGCATAAAATTATTTTTGGAATTTTGCCAATTCTATTTTGCTTCATTACAAATGTCAAGAGTTTGGCACAGGAAAAATCAGGCGAAGAAACCAGAATAACCAATTTAAAATGGACGTTTAAAGAAGAAGTTATAATTATAAATTATGATCTCATCGGTACACTTGAGAAAAATTATGAGGTAATTGTAACAATGAAACGCAGAGGGGATCCATCTTTCTCGGTCGTGCCAACAACTGTTGAAGGAGATATTGGTATTGGAAACTTTGCAGGGACAAATCGAGAGATTCAGTGGTACTATAGAATTGATTATCCGAATGGATTCAAAGGTGATGGATATTATTTCGAAATTGATGCAAAACCAGTTAAAGAAGGTTCGAATCTAATTTATTATATTGCCGGCGGAGCTGTCGCGATTGGAGGTTTGGTTGTACTACTTACAAGTAAAAGTAAAAGTTCAGGTACACAATCAATAGAACTTCCATACCCTCCCGGCAGGCCATAATTGGAAAAATGACAATTATTTAGTAAAATTTATAACAAAATAAAAACTAACAGCGCCCATAGCTCAATTGGATAGAGCATCAGACTTCGGATCTGAGGGTTGGGGGTTCAACTCCCTCTGGGCGCACAGATTATAAGAACGTAAAAATAAAATCACCACCTGATCAATTTGATCAGGTTTTTTGTTTGAGACATGAACATAAGAGAAAAGGAAGAAAAGTATTTCTTCAAAACATATAATCGTTTACCGATAGAGATTTCTCATGGTGAGGGAATGTATCTCTTTTCTAAAGATGGAAAGAAATACTTGGACATGTTTGGTGGACTTGCAGTAAACGCTTTAGGATATGGAAACCAAAAAATAATTAGAGCTATTTCTGAACAAATTAAAAAATTCATACATGTTTCTAATTATTATCTTCAAGAACAACAAATCTATTTCGCTGAATTATTGATAAAGTACACTGGTTATCATAAAGTGTTTTTATGTAATAGCGGTACGGAAGCTGTTGAGGGTGCAATTAAAATTGCACGTAAATGGGGACAACAAAATAACAAATCGGGAATAATTTCGTTCACAAATGATTTTCATGGAAGAACATTAGGTGCATTATCAATAACAGGTCAGTCAAAATACCGTGATACATTTGAACCTCTTTTACCCGATTGTTTTCTTATCCCATACAATGATGTTGATTCATTAAAGCTTAATGTTAACAATAAAACGGTGGCAGTTGTTATAGAATTTATTCAGGGTGAAGGCGGCATTATCCAAGCTTCTGAGGAATTCGTTTTAATGTTGAAAAAATTGAAAGATGAATATGGATTCCTTATTATTGCCGATGAAATACAATCAGGTTTGGGTAGAACCGGAAAATTGTTTTCTTTCCAGCATTATGATATTTCACCTGATATTGTTGTAACAGCAAAATCATTGGGAGGTGGTTTACCTTTGGGAGGAATTCTGGGGAACAACTTGGTCGCTGATGTATTCCAACCTGGTGACCACGGCTCAACATTTGGTGGCAATCCTGTTGCTTGTGCTGCAGGGATAGTAGTACTTAACGAGATTATCGAAGGTGGTTTGATGAAGAATGCAGAGTTGATGGGTAAGATTATGAAATCAAAGCTCATCGATTTGAAGTCAGAATTTCCATCTATCGTTTTCGATGTTAGAGGGCTGGGATTAATGCTTGGTATGGAAATATCTCAAGAGAGTGAATCGATTATGACATCTCTTCGTGAAAAAGGTGTACTAATAAATTGCACTAACAATAATGTACTTCGATTCTTACCTCCATTAATTATTCAAAGAGAACACGTAAATTTCGCGGTCGAACAATTACGAAGTGTGTTAAAACATCTTTAAATTTTCTTTATAAAACAACAAAGCCGATTCCAAAATTCTGGGATCGGCTTTGCTATTATAAACCGCTAATAAGTAATTCGGTTTACTTAATCAACATCATTCGTTTGATTTGAGTAAATGTGTTACCATCACTACCAACTGCAACCAACCTATAGAAGTAGATACCTGATGCAAGGTTGGTTCCATCAAATGTCACCTCTTTATATCCTGCAGTGAATGATTGATTATCAAATAACGTAACTACCTCAGTCCCGATCAAATTGTAAATCTTCAAAGTTACAGTCGACTGTTCAGGTAGATCAAACTGTATTCGTGTTGATGGGTTGAACGGATTTGGATAGTTCTGTCGTAGAGCATACTCTGTTGGTATCTGTTCTACATTCTTTATACCTTCCCACAATTTAAATTGAACATATATTGTGTGATTAGCCGTAATGTTATAGAATGTATAGCTTGTATCCGAACCAACAAACGAACCATCTACAAATACACTATCGACGATGTAACCCGAATTCGGAATGAAGTTAAACGACTGATCAGCACCATAATTAACCACAACGTTTCCTGACGGACTAATACTTCCATTCGGTCCAGATGTAGCGGTTATTATATATGTGTTGATAGCAAACTTAGCATGGATCGTATGATTTGCAGTTACATTGTAGAACGTGTAGCTCGTCGTTGAATCTACCCGAACTCCATCTACAAACAATGTATCGAGATGATATCCTGTGTTCGCAGCAATCAAGAATTGTTGCGATCCTCCATAACTTACACTAACTGCACCCGATGGACTTATCGTTCCACCTGCACTTGCACTCGCCGTTATAGTAAATTGATCAGCTGCAAAATCTGCATGAATTGTATGATTTGCGGTCACATTGTAGAACGTGTAACTAGTCGTTGAGTCTACATGAACCCCATCTACAAACAAATCTACAAAGTGATAACCCGTGCTTGGTGCAATCAAGAATTGTTGCGATCCTCCATAACTTACACTAACTGCACCCGATGGACTTATCGTTCCACCTGCACTTGAGCTTGCCATTATGGTAAATTGATCTATTGCAAACGTCGCATGAATGGTATGATTATCTGTTACATTATAGAATGTATAACTCGTTGTCGAGTCCACATGTACACCATCTACGAATAAACTATCTACGTGGTAGCCTGTATTTGGAGTTATATTGAATGATTGGTCATTACCATTAAGTACACTTACAGAACCAGACGGGGTAATGTTGCCATTTGGACCAGCAGTTGCTGTTATTATATGCTCCAATTGCTCCCCTATCGCAAAATCGCTTGTTCCTGTCAAACCCACCGCTTGAGTACTTGTAGCTGTCCTTGTTCCTATCGTTGTTGGGAACCAATTTGTTCCATTCCACCTTTCAACTATAAAACTATCTGGATTAGCACCTGGATCAACATCAGTTGCAATATAATTAAACGTTACATCATAACTAGTATACGTCATCCCAGAATTTGTAAGCGTCCAGAAATTATTAACACTTTTCGTCGGATCGATTGGAGATGTCGCTATCGCATAATGATCACCCATACTCACACGTGCAGTTAGATACCCACTATTAGTTACACTATCGAATGATATCTCCACAGGACGATAATACAATAATTGACCAATATCGAAAGTAAAAGATTGTGGTCCGGTTGAGAATTCTTTTCGAAGAGAACCATACACATATTGTCCGGGTCCTGCGTTTGTAACTGTACCCGTAGAAGCTATTGTTATAATATTTGTCCCGGTTATAAGTTTACCTTGGATAAAATCAAGTGTTCCATCGATTGTCAAATTCGCACTCAATGTCACATCACTTGCGTTATTGATAGTGAGTTCATTTACATTTGCCGGTAAACCATCACCAGTTACTTGAGAAGATGTCCCATTATAGAAATAACTTGCACCTGGATCAAATACTCTTGTTCCGGTTTGAATATTACCAGAAGCAGATGATGCTGTTATACCGTCAGGCGAAGTTATACCTAAACCCGCTCCCGCTGATAACGTAAACGTTCCTACACCCGTAATCGTTGCTGCATCAGAAGCCATCTGCAAAATTGCGCCACTATTTATTACCAAATCACCATCAACTACAACCTCATCTACAGTAACATCTGTTATTACATCGACTATATGACCACTCTGAATTGTAATTATACCATCCGCATTTGTTGGTGTGTATGATGCCGGGACCCAGCTCGATCCGCCGTACATTTGCCATGTATTTGTATCATCCCAGTAACCAGATTGAATAGTTTGGAAATCTCCTGCATTTTGAGCAAATGCCCCGGATAGAAGTATTAGTGTAAAAAGAATAGTAATTGGAAAAAATTTTAAAAAGAATTTCATGAAACCCCCTAATTTTGTTAATTTATAATGTTTACTCATTTTTCTCGATTGTTTATATATTTTTAGGGCATAATTTAATTAAATTTTTTGAAATTGTCAAGTGAATGTGATGCAAATCTTTACTAAATACTAACAGCTGATAAATTGGCACAGGTATTTTTAGGGATTTTTTAAAAAAATAAAGGGTTTTATGAAAATCCTAGATCGTAAAATATTTTTCGTGAATGGTGCCTTATCTAGAAAAAAGTAATTACACCCAACTTATGAAGATAATTCTTATTTGAGGTATGTTAACTTCTTAATAATATGATAGTTTTCTTCAGGATGATCTAATGGTATTGCATCCAAGCGAACAAAATAGATTCCTCCCGCTATTTCAGGAGACCATTTAAAACTATAATATCCACCCTCTTTAATACCTTCATCCAATACTAATATGTTTGAACCGATAGCATTATAAATTGTAATTTTGATTTGAGATTTTTTCGGAACCTGATAGGCAATAGTTGTTGAAGGATTAAAAGGGTTTGGATAATTCTGAAAGAGGTTGAAATCCTTTATTTGAGTAGTTGGTCCATTGTATTTTACACTTAATAATAAATCATTGCTTCCTTTATCCATTCTAAATTGATTTATGTTCTTAAGATCGTAAACACTCCCATTATCTATCATTTCGACTTTGTACTCGGGAGATAAAGTATTCAATCTCATCACAACGGGAGATTGTGTTTGAATAAGTATACGAAATCTTTGTTCAAAGTTGTTCTGATTAATAAACTCGGCAAGCGACTGTGATTCAAATCTAACATCAAATGAATTATCAGGTGGTAATGGCGGAAGATTAAATTGTGACACTTCATCATCTAATTTCTCAATTAAATAAAGAGTTTGCCGATGACCATCCATGTCTTCAAAAATTAATGAACCTAATTCGCTCGGTTTAGGCGATATTATTGCGTTATAAATATTTTTAGGAACTATCGAAGATGATGTAATAACAATTTTACCAGGTTCCTTCGCTTTCACCCAATAACCATACGTTGGATATAAAGAATCGCTTATCTGATATACTCCATTGTAATGATAATAGCTGGAGGATACATTATCTGCCGGTATCGATGTAATTGAGTTTACGCTTATTGGAATCGATACTGATCCTATAAGATTCCAACCAGGTTTAAGAAAGAATGTATCGTTAAATGTCGGGATACCCGTTAAATTTATATTTTCCAAGTCACTAAATTTCAACCAATACCCTTTTCCAAATTCCAAAGTGTCGCTTTGGACATATGATCCTTCGAATGCGAATGCGTTAGATATACTATTTGGGAATAAAGTAGACTTCCGAGTATCTTCAAGTAAAAATGGGATAGAAATTAAATTCCATCCTGCTAAGGTTTGGAAATTTAAAGAATTGCAAACGAGCTCTACCATCGAAGTATCACTAGGTTCAGTTTCAATATTATCCTGGTTCCGAGCTTTTACACTAAAAGAATACGCAGCGCATGGTGTAAGATTTTTTACAATTATACCGCTTGTTCCACCCCATTCTGTGTATGTTTGCCATAATATATTATTTTGTAATGTACCATCTTGTTGAACAAATAAATCAGTCTCATTACCATTCCCGATTATTGCATACTCCGTGTTTTCGGGGTTACCACCCTGCTTAATTTTTACTTTGACTGACCGACCGTTGATATATATAAGTTCAGGTTTGCTTGGAACATTTGCCAAAGTCGAAAGAATAATCTCTGCATAACTACCTTCACCCGCACTATTAAAAGGTACAATATGGTAAAAATACTTATGATTAACAGAAAGGCCAGTATCAGTTAAAGTTGTGCTGTTTTGAGGAAGATCACCACTTACTTTTAGATATGGTTCACCTGCAGAATCAGCACGATATACTCGGTATCCTAGTTCATTGGAAGCACGATCCTCCCAAGTCAATTGCACAGAATGCGTAGTAATATTAGAATATGATATATTCGAAGGTGATGATGGTACATCTATGGTTGTAAAATATCTTGGTGAATTTGAAGCTGTAATTTCACCAGCTATATTCTTTGCTATAATTTTCCAGTAATAAGTTGTACCGCCTCGAAGATTGTTGTAAATATAGAATAATTCAGTCGAATTTGTAGCAACTTTCTCGACCGGGGGATTGATTGTATCAAGGTATACATCATACGAATCAGCTGATGACGACGAATCCCATGATAATGTTCCCCCAATAGGTTGATCCAAAGCACCATCTGAAGGTGATATTAAGAGAAAAGGACTCGGAACTGGAGTGATAGTCTTAAAACTCCAAACCGAATCAATCGAGACTAATGAATCGACTAGACCTTTGGCAACGATTTCCCAATAATATGTCTTACTATTCTGCAATCCCGTGTAGTTATATGAAGTATCAAATTGTTCTGAATTTACTTTATTTACTGGTGGATTTAATGTATCTAAATAAACATCATAACCAATTGCGTTTTTAGAACTACTCCACACAAGAGAACCACTGACAGATTGGTTTATTACTCCATTTGGAGGTGATATTTTATAGAAAGTACCCAAAGCTGAATTATAGAGAGTGGTAAAATGCCATGGAGAATTTCCCGACTCAGTTGTATTACTTCCATTCTTAGCAATAACTTTCCAATAATAGGTTGTCCCTTCGTTTAAATTTGTATAATTATAAAATGTGTCTGCCTGATTGGAACTAACCAAGTTTGTGGGTGGATCGATAGTATCCAAGTAAACATCATACGATGATGCATTAGCTGATGATTGCCAACCCAATGTTCCTGATGTTGTTTGATTAATTGCATTATTGATTGGTGATATCAAAACGAATGGACTTGTTGTTTTCTCAAATTTAAAATTACAGAACACCGGGATATGATCAGAACTATAATGCAAACCTATCGCTACACTATCTGGTACAGCATAATTAGGTAACCTATTAATACTATCATTGAAATGATTTCCATCATTACCAAAAGCAGTATAGCTCGAAACAATTATATTATTATCCAAAGATGAATATGAAGTGAGTATTATGTCAAAACGATCATCCATACCACCCGTTGAACCACCATCAGATAAATTTCGCATACGAGTTGATTGTGTGTGTATTGATTTAAATGCACTATTGTTGTTCCATGTACCTATTGCATTTAACGGGTCTTTACATCTTCCGTCATTATCAGCTTCGCTGCCAATTAATTTTTGAAATGCTGGTTCTGAACTTGTATAAATATTATAATCTCCAACTATTATAAACTTTGTACCAACAGGTAGATTGTTTAAATAATTACGGAGTATTGTCACCTCTGCAAGTCGATCATTTTCGTAACCCTGGCTCGCTTTTAGATGAAGTGAGTAAAGTCGAATCGTGTCTTTTGTATCTAAAATTCTTACAAGATATTCCGCTATATCTCTGAGTGCTGTAGGAATGTATGATGCACTTATAAAATCTACTTTACTCGATTTAAAGTATAGATGATTATCAGTATCAGGTCCATCGTGAAAGGTAATGGTAGAATATAAACCAGATTGATAATAATTTAGTACATTACTCAGAAATCCACTCACTCCCGCGGATGATGTCATTTCTTGAACTACGAGGATGTCAGGTTTAATTGAGTGAATTACTCGTCGAAAATATGGATCCCTTGTCGATGATGCATTTGGATAATTTAACAGGTTATAGGAGGCAATTTTAATTGTATCATAATTCGTAGTAACGAGGGCGTAAGGATTGAGTTGAGCGAATATATTAGAAAATGAAATACACACTATCAAAAGTGTGAGAACTGCTGGGAGACGGTTTCTCATTTTTAAACTACTCTAACAAATTACGATATATATTTGATTAAAAAATACTAAAATTTATAACAATAAACAAGATAAGGTTTGTTCCAGATGTGATAGAAGTCTCAATTGCCCACTTCCTAAAATTTTATTATAATTTCATAAGATTACTCAAGAGATTTAAATGAAAATCTACAAACAACATGAACATTGGATGGAAGTTGCACTAAAAGAAGCAGAAGTTGCTTATAGACTAAAGGAAGTCCCAATTGGTGCAATCGTAGTTAGAAATGGAATGGTTATAGGAAAAGGCTATAATCAGATTGAATTACTTCAAGACCCTACTGCCCATGCAGAAATAATTGCTATAACTGCAGCTGCATCGTATTTAAGTAGCCGAAGGTTAGAAGAATGCACGATGTATGTAACACTTGAACCGTGTCCGATGTGTGCAGGCGCTATCGTCCTTGCGCGTATTTCGACACTTATCTTTGGTGCTTACGATCCAAAAGCAGGGGCATGTTCAACATTATATACAATTACGAACGATACACGGTTAAATCATCGTGTACATACAGTGGGCGGAATATTAGAAGAAAAATGTCGCTCACTCCTCACAGGTTTTTTCAATCAAACAAGAATATCCTGATTTACATGAATGACGAAAATTATCTTGCGATTAAATAATTATGAACGATTCTATTTTTTTCTCAATATTTTCAATAATCTTATGTAAATCTTTTATAAGACATCTCACCCCCCACTTTCCTTAAGCTTCTCTGCTCTATCGGCAAGTTTCAGTTGATCTATTACTTCGTCTAATTTACCATCTATAATCTCGTTTAAATTATAAAGAGTCAACCCGATTCGGTGGTCTGTCAACCGATTTTGTGGAAAATTATATGTTCTAATTTTATCACTCCGATCTCCGCTTTTGACCATCGACCGACGTTGTGCTGTTATGTTAGCCGTTTGTTCCTGAATTTTCATTTCGTACAATTTCGCACGAAGCATTTTCATCGCTCGTTCACGATTCTGAAACTGAGATCGTTCCTGCTGGCAGGCTACTACTATTCCTGTCGGTTTGTGCGTAATTCTTACTGCTGTTTCAACTTTATTGACGTTTTGTCCGCCCTTGCCCCCTGCACGATAAGTATCGAATTGTAAATCTGCAGGATTAATTTCTATCTCAACATCCTCGACTTCTGGTAAAACTGCGACAGTTGCAGCTGAGGTATGGACACGTCCTTGAGATTCTGTCTCTGGTACACGCTGAACACGATGAACACCACTTTCATACTTCAATTTTCCGTAAGCACCTTCACCTTTTAATGAAAAAATTACTTCTTTAAAACCTCCAATCCCTGTATCATTCCAATCAATTAACTCGGTCTTCCAACCAGCTCGCTCAGCATACCGCGTATACATACGATATAAATCTGCTGCAAACAATGCCGCCTCTTCCCCACCCGTACCAGCACGTATCTCTACGATGCAATCTTTATCATCATTTGGATCCTTTGGAACAATTAAGACTCTCAAGTCTTCTTCAATCCTCTTTAACTTTGTTGATGTTTCATTGAGTTCTACAGCGGCTAATTCTCGCATCTCAGCATCTGACTCGGAATCAATTAGATGTCTGAGATTCTCGACATCAGATTGAACCTTTTTATATTCTTTATACTTTCTTACAATCTCGGATAGCTCGCTATGTTCTTTACTTAATTCACGATATATCTCCTGATTCGAAATAACATTCGGATCGGTAAGTAGATTTGTAACTTCTTCGTGCCGAGCAACTAATTTTTCAAGTTTATCAAACATATCATTCTATCAATGCTAAATCAATTCTTTATTAATTCTGAAACATTCTGAATGTACTTAACAAGTTCTCGTTCCTCTATTCCAAGCGCACATCTCAATGCGATAAGTGCAATTTCAACCTTTGAAGAGTCTGGTTCTTTTGTAGTGATCCTCTGCATGCATAGTCCGGGTGCAACTAATATTTTACCAAGTAATGTTCCTGTTTTCTTCGAAGACCAACGAATAAATTCATAGGCAATACAACCAACCAATGGGATCAATGGCAAATGAGTCATCAACCTTATCAGTAAAGTTAATTTACCTATCCAGAGAATCATTAAAACATCCAAGACGGAAAACAAGATCACAGAAACGAGTGCGACAATGAGTATAAAACTTGTTCCACATCGAGGATGAAACCTTGTTGAGGACATTGCAGCTTCAAGTGTAAGTTGTTTGCTTAATTCAAACGCCATAACTGCTTTATGTTCACCGCCATGATACTCAAACAAACGCTTTACATCCTTCATCATAGAAATACCTATTAGATACACAAGCAAAATACCGAATCTTACTGCACCTGCAATTATATTAAACCAATAAGCTTTCTGCTCAACATTGAAAAATTTCGTGGTAACAACAAGTGGTGTAATGAAGAAAATCGCTATTCCTAAAATTAATGCAAATATGACTGTAAATGCCAATCTGAAATTACTGACTGGCTTTTTCTTCGTTATGTCTTGTCCATTCTTTCGATCCTTAAGTTGAAGATCGTGCATTGCAACATCGGCTGAGAAGTTCAATGTTTCTATCCCAACGAACATCATCTCGATTAAACCGACAGCTCCACGTAGGATTGGAAGTTTGAATATTTTATAGCGCTCACTTAATGATTTGAATTCTCGCTCCCTGACAATTATATCACCGTTAGTCCGCCGAACTGCAGTAGCTATTTTCCCAGGTGCTCGCATCATCACACCTTCAATAACTGCTTGTCCGCCAACTTGTAGTGGTTTATTAGGGTCAAATTTTATTTTTTGATTATTTTCAGACAAAAATTTCTCCATTTTTAAATTATTTTATTTAATTACATTAATATACTTTTTTATTTCTGCGTGTGCAAAAAGACTTGAGATAGTGCATAGAAGTATAGATTGAATTTTAGATGGAGATAGTCGATGGATAAAAGTAAATATAAGATCTAAGTACATTTGACAAAAGAAATGAATTCAGCAATCGAATTAATATCATGTTACATAAAATAAAAATTAACAATTGCTTCATTATTAGAGAATTTATTGATAAGAGTTCAGATCGCTGAGCTTTTTGTCGAGAACCAAACGCTTAGATTAACGAAAAACATAATAATCGTGTAAATCAATTTATTCGTCCTAAGTGAATTAAAATTTGTTTTTAACACTATTCATCAATTCCAAGTATTAGAACAGGATTGTCAAAATCAGATGCACCCCCGTGTTCTAAATCCAAAACTAATCGCTCTCTGATTTGTGAGATTCATCTTTCAAACCTCATTATGATTAAAAAATCATGACAATTAAAAGTAAAAAACATTGCGGCACTAAATTTTCACATTTAGTGTTAAATATATAAGTAAACTCGTATTAATAAAATAAAACTACCAATGGTGAAATCCTATGAAACATATATTTATTCCTTTTCTTTTATTCGCCCTCAGCACTAAGTTTTGCTATCCTACAACTCACACTATTGTCAATTCTGGTACAACGTTCGTTCCATCCACAATTAATATCAATCTTGGAGATACCGTCAAGTTTGTACTTGAATCTATTCACAACGTCGTGGAGGTAAGTGAAGCAACTTGGAATGCAAATCAATCAACCTCAAATGGTGGCTTCGTATTACCATTTGGTGGGGGAAAAGTTGTACTTTCAGAAATTAAAAAATACTACTACGTTTGCCAGCCACATGCATCGTTCGGAATGAAAGGAACTATAACTGTTTTACAACCTACTGACGTGAAATATAAAAGTGATCCAATGAACGATGAATTTATTCTTCATCAAAACTACCCAAACCCTTTCAACCCAAAAACTGAAATAACGTTTTCAATCCCAGTAACGGAATTAGTAACTTTAAAGGTATATAACTTATTAGGTCAAGAGGTTGCAACACTTATTAACGAAGTAAAACAACGTGGCACATATAGTACTGAATGGAATGCTGAAAACAAATCGAGTGGAATATATTTTTATCAATTGAAATCAAGGAATCATGTTCAAACAAAACGAATGATAATCTCAAAATAAATTCAAAAAGACTTTTGGCTTATTAGAAATAATTCTAAGATGGGAGTTCAACCTTACATAACTTTTTAAAAAAACTGCAGGACAAATAACATCAATTCGTTAGAAATGATTGGACTTCAAAATTTGATATGTATTGCTATTTATCATTTTTTGAAAACATCTTAAATTTTGCATACATTAATATCAATTATGACGACGTTTAAAAGAAGATTCGTGAGGGAGAAAGTACTTCAGGCGTTGTATGCTTATGAAATGTCGAAAGAACCTATCACAAATGTAATCGAAAACATACTCGGTGATCTAAAAAATTCACATGATGACTTTAAGTTTGCAAAAGAATTGATAAATCAGGTTGTTCAAAATGAAGAAGAGATTGAGAAAATCATTAAAAACAAAGTTGCACACTGGGAATTTGATAGGATTGCTTTCATCGATAAAATCTTGCTAAGAATGGGAATATGCGAGTTTCTATATTTTTCAGACATTCCTCCAAAAGTTACAATAAACGAACTAATCGAGATCGCAAAATTATTTAGCACTGCACAGAGTAGCAAATTTATCAATGGTGTACTCGATGCAATACTAAATGATTTTAAAAAATCTAATCTGCTGCATAAATCGGGGCGGGGACTAATCGATACTACAATTCAACACGATGAAACATCCCGAATAAAGAATCCCAACAAAAACATAGAATGACATCGGAAGAAATACATCCACAGCGAACAAAATTATTTGCTTGGACTTTATTCGATTTTGCAAACACGGCTTTCTCTGTTATCATTGTAACAGTCATTTATTCACGTTACTTTACAGATGTTGTTAGTGGAGGTAAACGATGGCTTTGGGGGCTTTCAGTATCACTTTCGATGATACTTGCTGCTATTCTTTCTCCTCCTTTAGGTGCAGCCGCAGATTCTTCACATAGTAGAAAAAAATTTCTCCTTTTTTTCACATTGACATCCATCGTATGTACAGGATTGCTCTTCTTCATTCAAGAAGGGATGATTTTTTGGGGTATGTTATTATTCATTTTAGCAAATATTGGATTCGAGGGTGGCTTGGTTTTTTATGATTCATTTCTTCCAAACATCACCTCCAAATCATCTTATGGCAGAATATCAGGATACGGTTTTGCAATGGGATACTTAGGAGCATTGGCGGTTTTAGTAATTGTCAATTATATGCTTCCAGAAATTACACACCCAGAATATTTGTATTTCGTCAGGATATCTTTTGTTGTAGCCGCTAGCTTTTTCTTTATTTTCTCACTTCCACTATTCTTTTTTGTTCAAGAGCCTGAAAACATTATACCAAATAATTTTAAATATTTCACGAGTGGATTTCAGCAAGCGAAGAAAACATTTAAATCGCTTTTCATAAATAAAGAATATCCTAATATTGCGCGGTTTTTATTTGCATTTTTTATTTATAACGATGGAATAATTACTGTCATTGCTTTCGCAGCGATATTTGCACAACACATTCTGAGAATGGATGATAAATCAATCATAGTTTTTTTTGCAATAGTACAAACCAGTGCAGTTTTTGGCTCTTTTATCTTTGGAATTATTACAGACAAAATTGGGCCTAAAAAGACAATCAACATTACACTCGTAATTTGGATTGCGATTTCGATTGGAGCATACTTCGTAGAAACGGCGTTTTCCTTTTACATAGTTGCTATGGCGGCGGGTGCTGCAATTGGTTCATCTCAATCTTCAAGTAGAAGTTTGATGGCACTTCTTGTACCTAAAAAGCGTTCAGCAGAATTTTTTGGGTTTTATGATGGACTTTGTGGTAAAGCATCGGCTGTAATAGGTCCAATTGTTTACGGTCTCATTTCAGATTTAACCAATGAAAGATTCGCTGCCCTTGCTATTGGTTTATTCTTTATCATCGGATTAATAATACTACGAGGCGTAGTTGAACCAGAGCATCAATCTGATCAAGCCATCGGTTGATAATACTTTTAGATTACAGTTATTTTTTATAACTTATTAAAAATATGAATTTACTCAATGCAATATGAAATGCTATTTTAGTATTCTCATTTCAACAATATTATTATCAACCATTACAGTAAAATCAGGTAATAACAACAAAATTAATGAATACGTGCAGGTTGATATTTTAACCGACAAAAAAATATTTAAAGCCGGTACGTTTGGGGAGATAATTATAAAATTCAAACCTAAAAATGGAATTCACATCAACCTTGATCCACCTATCTCCATAAATTTAGACAGTCAAGCAAGCGTCAGAGCATCCGGAAAGTCTTTTTTCAAGAAGGAGGATGAAACAGAATATCTTGATGTGTCAAAACCTGTAAAACAAAAATTTTTTATTCCAAGAAATATCACATCAGGTAAACATAAAATAAAAGGAATGCTCACTTATTTTTATTGTTCAAATACTGAAGGATGGTGCAGCAGATTTAAACAACCGTTTGAACTTGACATTAGAATAAAATAAATTATTTATGGCAAAAGCATATTTCATTTCCGATGCACATTTGGGTTTGGGGAGGCAAGACGCCGAGAGGATGAAAGAAAATCGGCTAATTTCATTTCTCGATTATATAAAAAAAGATGCACACCAATTGTACATCCTTGGTGATTTGTTCGATGCATGGATCGAATATCGGACTGTTATACCAAAAGGTTTTCACAGAATACTTGCAAAGATGGATGAATTAACATCAAGGGGGATTATTGTACATTTTCTCGCAGGCAATCACGACTGTTGGTATCGAGATTATTTCCAAAATGAAATTGGCATCATAACTCACCAATCACCATTCTATATAAATTTAGATGGGAAAAAAATCTACCTTCACCATGGAGATGGATTAGCAAAAAATGATACTGGTTATAGAATTTTAAGAAAAATTGTTCGTAATAAATTCTCAATATGGTTATTCACGTGGATACATCCAGATATAGGATTAAGAATCGCAAAGGCTTCATCCAGAACAAGTCGAGGTTATTCATCAAACAAACATTACGGTGATGGAGATGGTATGTTGAAATATGCAGAAAAAATAATCGGTGAAGGGACTGATTATGTAATAATGGGACATCGTCACGTACCTATCGAAGTTAAAATCGGTAAAGGAACGTACATAAATCTTGGAGATTGGATCATTTACAACAGATATGCAATGTTTGAAAATGGTTCAATTGCCCTTCAAGAATGGAAATTAGATAAATGAAGAAGAAATTTTTAAATCAAAAAAATAAGAAAGTATGGATATTAACACTTTTAGTTATTCTTTGCCTAACCGCAATTTACATAGCATATCTAATTTCTGGTTTACCCTCACTTGAACAATTAGAGAATCCTAAACCTGAACTTGCTACAAGGGTATATTCAATCGATGGAGAAGTACTCGACCAATTTTATATTAAGAATAGAGTATCAATAACATTAAGTCAACTTCCACCTCATTTGGTCAATGCACTTATAGCTACAGAAGATAAAAATTTTTACAAGCATTGGGGCGTTGATTTGCCAAGGTTTGTTCGGGCAATGATTAAGAACGTGTTTACCTTCAAATTCTGGACAGGGCCGGGAGCAAGTACAATCACACAACAACTTTCTCGTAATCTATATGAACTTAAAGGGAGACGTGAATCTATCTTCTCACTGATGACAAGAAAGTTAAGAGAATTCATCACTGCAGTACAAATAGAACGAAATTATACTAAGGAAGAGATTTTGGAGATGTACTTGAACGTTGCATTCTTTGGTCGGAGTGCATATGGCATCGCCTCTGCTTCACAAATATATTTTGGGAAAAATCCATCTGAGCTAACCCTTTCAGAAAGTGCACTTTTAATAGGATTACTGAAAGGTCCGGGAACATACGATCCAATCCGGCATCTCGACCGAGCACTTTTTAGAAGAAATGTTGTCCTCAGTCAAATGAATAAATATGATTATATCACCGATCAAGAACAAGAAAAAGCTAAAAATGAAAAACTTCACTTCGTATTACCAGAAGAACAACTTAAAGCGGGTATCGCACCACATTTTGTAGAGATGATTAGACAACAGCTGAGTCAAAAAGCAGATAAATATGGGTTCGATATTTATCGCGATGGTTTATCCGTGTTTACAACCCTCGATAGTAGAATGCAGCGTTACGCAAATCGAGCAGTTGAAGAACACCTTGCTGAATATCAAGCAATGTTCAATAAACAGTGGAACTGGAAATATCATCAAGAAGAATTAAAACAAGCAATCTCTATGGCGATCAGAACATCTGAAATCTATCAAAGTTGTAAAGACGATAACCAGCGAGACAGTATCGCACGAGCTTTGAAGAAAAATCGTTCATTTATCGATTCAGTTAAAAAAATTGCATCACGAATTGAAGTTGGATTTGTTGCAATTGATCATAGTAACGGGAATATTTTAGCGATGGTTGGCGGTTCAGAATTTAAAAATTTTAAATATGGTTTAAACCACGTGACACAAATAAAACGACAGCCTGGTTCTGCGTTCAAACCATTCGTTTACACAGTTGCAATTGATAACGGTTACGCACCGTGTTACGAACTACTAAATCAGCCTGTAACGATGGTAATGGCAAATGGAGCTAGATGGGCACCAGAAAATTTTGATCACAGCATCGGGGGAAAATATACTATTCGCGAAGCAATAAAACATTCGATTAACCTAATTGCAATTCGCGCAATAATGGAAATTGCACCAGTTAAAACTGTTATCAAGTACGCTCATCAGATGGGGATAAAATCTGAACTACCACCTTATGAATCGTTAGCAATTGGTACAGGCGAGGTTCAACCTTTAGAGTTCGTCGCTGCATATGGTGTTTTTCCGAATGAGGGAGTTTACGTTGAACCAATTTCAATACTTCGCATTGAAGATAAAAATGGCAACGTAATTGAAGAGAACAATCCTACTAAAAAAGAAGTCCTTAGCAAGGAAACTTCATATATAATGACAAACATGTTAGAAGGTACGGTTAATGGTGGAACAGGTGCAAGAGTAAGAAATTATTTTGTTCGCCCCGCAGCGGGCAAAACCGGCACAACACAAGAGTATGCCGATGCATGGTTTGTAGGTTTTACACCACAAATAACTGCGGGTGTTTGGGTGGGTTTCGATAATAAATCAGTACATTTCACAACAAGTGATGGGCAGGGCGGCAGAGCAGCGGCACCAATTTGGGGACGTTTTATGAAATACGTCTATGATGACCCAAACATTGGTTTACCGTTAGAATATTTTAGACAACCTGAAGGAGTTGAAATAGATACAATTTGTGTGGAAACGAAAAAAATTGCTACGAAATTTTGTCCCGAAAAGGAAACCGAAATATTTAATAAAAAATATTTACCCGGTGAGTGCACAAAGCACAACATAATAAATTGGCGTGAATTAGAAGAATCGAAAAATCCGACTAACTTCTAATAATGTAAATTATTCTTCTACCTCTGAAGAGTATATATCAAACTCGTCCCCATCTCCAGTTAACGAATGAGATTTATCTTTTTTAAATAGTACTAATATGGGTACAGCAATCAATGCAAGGATGCCAACCCACTTAAGTATTTTTGTCGAACCTCTATCTTCTTCCATAATTATTTGAAAAATATCCTTTTTTTTATTTCAAAATAGTTCACTTCAAACTCACAAATGGTGATCACAATCACTTTAAGCATGAAAAAATAAAGTAAGTACATCAAATTTGAACACACCTTATTCTAGGTGGGAATAATTCTTTAATACGAACACTTAAATATTCTAATTCCAATGGTTTTGTTATATAATCAGCGGCACCATCAGCATTAGCTTTCGTCGCAGCTTGTAAATTATTAAATGCTGTCAAATATATGAATGGAATCCCTCTATATTTATCATTCTTTCTGATTTCATTAAAAAAATCAAACCCATTAAGACATGGTAGTGTTATATCTGCGACTATTAAATTTGGTGTAACTTTTAAGAATTTATCGAATGCATGTTCCGCACTAATGACCTCCATAACCATATAACCTTGTTCTTTGAGTAAATCACTTAATGTTTATAAAAATTCTTCTTCATCTTCAAAAAATAATATCGTTTTTCTTCGCTCTAAATTCATCGAAACCTTCATTACCTAAAAATCACTTCAACATAAATATACTTTTTTAATTCAATAAAATCAATTCATTTAATGCACATTAAAACAATTTAATTTTAGATGAATTATCGATTCAATTAGATAAGTAAGTTGAATTAGAATTTTGAGAATTTATCCAATGGTTTAATCCAATACAGAAACTAATAATGCCATACGAATAAGTACACCATTACGAGTTTGTTTAAAATATGCTGCTCTCGAATCCAAATCGACCGATGGGGATATCTCATGGAGTCTCGGCAATGGATGCATAACCAATGCATGGGCGGGGAGTAATTTTAATAAAGTATCATCTATGAAATATTTCGAAATTGTCTCAAGCCTTTCCCCTCTTTGTGTCAACAATTCTGGTTCTATCCGAGTACTATAAACGACATCAACCTCTGGTAGTACTTTTCTCAAATCACTTTCTAATGTGAACCAGACATTATGTTTAGTAAGATAATCCAAAATGTCTTGTTTAATCTGGAATGATTCAGGTGCAACAAAATATAATTTTACCCTTTCAAATTTCCCTAAAAGATAAGCAAGCGAACGAACTGTTCTACCATCTGTAAGGTTTCCCACCAGAGCAACTTTAACACCCTCTATTGTTTTGACACCCTTATAGATTGTGTACAAATCTAATAAAGCTTGAGTAGGATGCTGTCCACCTTTTCCATCACCTGCATTGATAATGGGAACACTCGATACACCAGCTGCACGTTGCGCACCCCCCACCTCGTTATGCCTTAAGACAATTACATCTGCGTAATTACCAACAACGCGAATTGTGTCTTCTAAAGTTTCACCTGCTGCAACCGAAGAAAATGAATGAGCACGTTCAGTTGTTATAACCTTGCCTCCAAGCCTGTACATGGCTGATTCGAAAGAAAATCGTGTCCTCGTTGAATGTTCATAGAATAACGATGCCATTATTTTATTATTATAATCCATTGTACCGCCGCGAGCAAGCACTCGTTCCATTTGTCCTGCAAGTTCAAATAATTCGACGAGCATTGGGAGTGTAAACTGTTGTGATTCGATTATATGTTGAAGTTTCATAATGTTCTCCTTTCTATGATGTGTGTTCCAGTTAAACCGTCAACTGCACGAACGATATGCTCTGGGTTTGTTATGATAACTTCCTTCCCACCATTTTCTAAAAATTCAATAGCGGCTTCAATTTTTGGCTTCATACTACCTTCTAAAAAATGTCCTTCATCAAGATATCGTTTAATCATATCCAGGTCGGCATTCTTTATTGCTTCCTGATTTGGTTTTTTAAAATTTATAAAAACCTGCTCAACCTCTGTTGATATAATAAATTTCTCGATCCCAAGTTGACTTGCTAACAGGGATGAAGCACGGTCTTTGTCTATGACAGCTTCAACCCCAACGATCTTTCCGTTTTCGATACTGACGGGGATACCACCTCCACCGGAAGCTATTACGATAATTCCATTCTCCAGACAATCTTTAATAACTTCGAGTTCGATGATTCCAAGAGGTTTAGGCGATGGAACTACTCGGCGGTAACCACGTGCAGCGTCTTCAACAATGTCCCATCCAAGTTCTATTTTTTTCATTTCAGCAGTTTCTTTTGAATAAAATGGTCCAATCGGTTTCGTGGGTTTTAAAAAAGCTTCGTCATGCCTATCTACCAAAACTTGTGTAATAAGACTTGCCACATGGATTGGAACATTTTTATTCTTTAAAATTGATTGAAGTGATGTTTGTAATATATATCCAATTTCACCTTGAGTCATAGCGACACATACATCAAGGGGTAATGAATATGTTTGAGACGATCCGGATTCTGAACGAAGAAGCTGAGCCCCAACCTGAGGACCATTGCCATGAGTTATCGCTATTCGCAATCCACGACGAGCTAACTCAGCTATATTTTCAGCAGTTGTTTGAGCGTTTATAAACTGTTCCGGTATTGTACCTTTCTGACCCGCTCGAATGAGAGAATTACCTCCGACTGCAATAAGAACTGAATCTTTCAGATCAATTCTCCTTAATTAGTTTTATCATGATTGCTTTTTGTGAATGTAGACGATTCTCTGCTTCATCAAAAATTACCGAATTCTTCGAGTCAATCACTTCATCAGTTACTTCCTCACCTCTGTGCGCTGGTAGGCAATGCATGAATATAGTACTCTTTTTCGCTAAGGAGAAAAGTTTTTTATTTACCTGATAATTTTTAAAAACCATCATCCGTTTCTCTTTCTCAGCTTCTTGCCCCATGCTTACCCAAACATCTGTATAAATTACATCTGCATCCTTCACAGCTTCTTTGGGTTCGTGAATGACTTCAACTTTTGACTCCATTTTCTTGGCGGCATCCGAAGCGGCTTTAAAAACCTTTTTATCAGGCTCATACCCTTTAGGAGTACACGCAAAGAAATTCATCCCTACTTTTCCTGCAAATAACATCAATGAGTGACAAACATTGTTGCCATCCCCGACAAATACGAATTTCTTTCCACTAAAGCTCCACATTTTTTCGTGAATGGTTAGAAAATCTCCCAATGCCTGACAAGGATGCTCAAAATCTGTAAGAGCATTTATTACTGGTATCTTTACAGCCTCCGCTAAATCAGTGCAGGTTTTATGTGCATAAGTCCTGATAACAATCCCATCTACCCATCGTTCAAGGTTTTTACCTGTGTCAAATATAGATTCACGTTTTCCTAAACTAATGTCTGACTGTGTCAAGTAAATTGAATGAGCCCCAAGTTGATGAATACCAACGTCAAAAGTTACGTGCGTTCTCAGGGATTGTTTTTCAAAAATTGTTGCAATAGTTTTACCCTGAAGTGCATTTCTATACCCTTCAGGATTCATTTTAATTTTTTTTGATAGGTCAATCAATTCAAATAACTCATCGGTGGACCAATCAGCAATGCTTAAAAAATCCTTTTTCATTTGAAATTATCCTTTATACTTTTTGAAAAAATTTATAAGAATTTCATTTAAATCAGGTTTGGCTATCTCATCCAATTCATATTTAACCCTAACCGATGGTTTATTAATTTTTATCACTCTCCTCAAATCTATTGGTGTACCAATAATTACAGCATCACACTCAACTCGATTAATTGTCGTTTCAAGATCTTTGATCTGTTTTCCACCGTAACCCATTGCAGGAAGGAGTGTTCCAATATTCGGATATTTTGCAAAAGTTTCAGCGATCGAATTTACAACCCAAGGGCGTGGGTCTACAATTTCTGATGCACCATACTTCTTAGCTGCTATTACACCGGCTCCATACGACATTTCTCCATGTGTTAATGTTGGTCCATCCTCAACTACCAATACACGTTTTCCTCTGATGATTTTTTCATCTTCAACACTGATTGGGGAAGCTGCTTCAATAACAGTAGCCTTCGGATTAACTGATCTAATATTTTTCCTTACAATGTCGATATTCTCTCTCGTCGCAGATTCAACTTTATTGATAACAATAACATCAGCAAGATAAAGATTTGTTGCTCCTGGGAAATAAGTTATTTCGTGCCCTGGGCGATGTGGATCAGCAACTGTTATCGTAAGATCGGGTTGATAGAAAGACATGTCATTATTCCCACCATCCCAGACAATAACATCGGCTTCATTTTCAGCTTGGCGTAGAATTGCGTTATAATCAACACCAGCGTAAATTATCGTACCATTTACGATATGTGGTTCGTATTCTTCCATTTCCTCGACCGTGCATTCAAATTTTACCAAATCATTTAATGTTTGGTATCTTTGGACTTTTTGCTTTACCAAATCGCCGTATGGCATCGGATGCCTTACTGCGACGACACGTTTACCCATATCTCTCAACAATTTGCAAACCTTTCGAGAGGTCTGACTTTTACCCGAACCAGTTCGGACTGCAACTACAGCTATGACTGGTACAGTGCTTTTCAACATTGTTGGTTTGGCGCCAAGTACTTTAAAATCTGCACCAGCTGCCATGACTGCGGATGCTTTCGACATAACATAATTAAACGATACATCAGAGTATGAGAATACTACCTCATCCACATTATTCTTTTCTATTAACTGGATTAGTTGTGACTCTGGATAAATTGGAATTCCTTTAGGATATAGCTTCCCAGCTAATTCGGCTGGGTATTTTCGTCCCTCGATATTTGGAATTTGCGTTGCAGTAAAAGCTACAACTTCATAAAGTTCATTGTCTCTATAGACTGTATTAAAATTATGAAAATCACGTCCCGCAGCACCCATGATGATAACTTTGATGCGATTCATATTTTCCTCTTTTTATTTTTAGAATGGATTTTTAAAAAAACGTTTATAATTAAGGGAATTGAGATATTCCCAAACAAAAGGCGTTATTATTGAATTGTTAATTTACGACTTTTTTGGATAGGACACAAAAATTTATGGATGCACCCTTCGCAGTCGATTTCTATCTTTGGCAATGATGAGAAACACCTTGGACATTTCTCTATAAGGGGGTTATCAACTCGATAATGACAGTGAGGACATTTACGTATTTCTGATTTCAATTGTTCCTGGAACGTTCGCTTCATATTTGAACGAATTATATTACTGTTTGGGATACAAGTCCACCGACCAAGAACGCAACTATCCATGTCCCAATCCAAATAGTCAAACCTTCTTTAAAACCGCGTTCTTTCATCATTACCATTAATGAAGCGATGCATGGAACAAATAGTGTTATCGTAATCAGCGCGACCGTGATTTGCATTGGTGTAAGTGATAAATGATAAAGTCCGGCAGCACCAAAATCTCGACGTACAACGCCCATTATAAATGCAATAGAAGCATCTGATGGTAGTTGTAGCCAACGAGTTGTTATTGGTATCAGAAGATTTTGTAGGAATGTTAAAAATCCTGTAATCTGTGCAATCCCGACTGCAAGCGCACCAACGAAAAACCAACCCGATGCTTCCTTCATAAAATTATATGAACGAAACATCGTCTTTCTGACGACATTATTCAATCTTGGCAATCTCATAGGTGGAAGGTCCAAGAGCAAAGGAGCAGATTCACCTTTCAGCAATTTATTTAAGACTGTACCTAACAATATTAGAACACTTAAGATCGTTAGTGTGTAAACTATCATCGGAAGAAAACCAGCCCCTGCCAATAAAGCAGCAATAACAGCTAATTGAGCTGAACATGGTATTCCAAACTGTAGCAACGCTGTGGCAATCGTTTTCTCCCTTTCGGTTCCAAGTAATCTCGTTGTTATAGTTGCAGAAGTTACACACCCAAAACCGAGAATCAGTGGGATTACTGCCCTACCATTAAGTCCAAATTTACTCAATGAATGATCAACCATCGTTGCCAGCCGAGGTAAATATCCGCTATCCTCCATCAACGATAAAGCAAAATAAAATGATGCAACCAATGGAAGCAGTAAAAATAAGAGATATGTTGTTGTCATTGTAACGACACCAAACTCACCAACCAACAATGCGTTAAGCCAAGAGGTTTCAGGGATAAGATTTGTAACAAGTTGCCGAATCCAGGGTTCCCAGAGTTCCTTGCCAATAAAATTTTCTGTAAAGTTAACAATTTCTTTAGCAAATAACTTTCCTATGAATAAATAAGCTAAATAAAGGGTTAGAATAAATATTGGAATTCCAGTTAATGGTCGAATTACAATGCGACTAAAAGATACTGATAACCGTTTCTTGGTTGATGCATCTCTAACAACCTGGTTAACAATATAATTAACTCGATTCCGCCTATTTATATAAATTTCGTCTCTTTGAGTTCCAGGAGGGACAGCATGCCTTTTTGCAATAAATTCATCGCCTTCTAAAATCAGCAATGCTTCTGATTGAGAACCAACCATTTTTAGCATTGAATGTAAATAAGAATGCATTTCTTCTCTTTGTATTCCCTCATGCGCATTCAGTATCGCAGATCCAAGTTTATCAAATCCAATTTTGTGAATTGCAACTATCGGGATAACATCAACACCCAAGAAATTCGAAAGTCTCTTTATATCGATCTCTATTTGATGCCGCTTGACATCGTCCATAAAATTTAACAATACTACAAGCTTCTTACCCATATCAATTAACTGCTGAGTAAGGAAGAGGTCGCGCTCTAAATGTACACCATCAACTACATTTATAATAACATCGGCTTCTAAGATAACATCCCGGGCTACACGTTCTTCATCATTGAAAGAAGAAACCCCATAAATCCCTGGCGTATCATATACCTCAAAGTTTTGATACTTGCCTTTTGTAATTTCTACTGTCGTACCGGGATAATTTGAAACCTCAACGTTCATTCCACTTAGTTCATTGAAGATAAGCGACTTACCGACATTCGGATTACCAACTAAAACGATCCGAGACTTAGTTACATCTTTCTCTAGGAAAGATAAATCGGGATGCTTATGTTTCTCGTAGTGGCCGTTCGGTTTTTTTTCTTTCTGTTCATCCATAATATTTTTACTCATGCAATTTCGATCACCTGTATCTTTTTTGCAAGCTGATGACCTAAAGCTATTTGTTGTCGATTCTTCTGAATAACAACTGTACCTCCGGGTAAATGTTCTAGGCACTTTACTCTTTCACCTTCATGAATCCCCAACCGAACAAACTGTGCCCGCAGGATACCAGGCGGTACAGCGGTTATCTTCCCCCATCGTCCTCTCTCTAATAAATTTAATGGCTTAACATTTTTTAATTTCTGCATCATAAATATCTTTTTCTGGCAATGAGTTCACACTTTATTTATAACAAATTATTGTATATTTAAGTTTAAATTAAAGAGTGAATCAGTTTAACTTCGTCACTTTACCGTGTTTTCTTTTGGGATGCTTCGCACCCAGACACCAAAGTGCTTCAGTTCTTCCATTCTACACGACCAAACAAGCTCACCATTCCAAACGGTCATATCCGGGCATCCATCGCACATACTTTGAGCTCCGTTTGGCATAAAATCGACAGGTTGAATAATCATGATAGATTGGTAATGAATTCCTTTAAACAATCTAAATGGGTTAGAAAATAGTGAAGAAATATATTTTGTAGTTATTTTTCTGATACCACTATCGAACGGAGAAAGAAGCATCATCGAACGACCTTTTCGTGTAAGCTTCGGGCGTTCATAAGCAAGATATTTTCCTGTTCCTATATGATGCATCGTTTGCATTATTTCCATAAACTTTGGACCGACATATCCATAGATTCTTTCTTTAGTTCCGATCCGACCGGTTAATAACCATTTGAAATGATCTGGCTTCTCAGTTCCATTCAGATAAGCACATGGTTTAAAATCGGGAAAACGTTTACGTATTTCTGCCACAACTTCGGGAGCCATCGTATTCACTTTTCGCTGCACAGTATCGGAATAAACTAATGCATTCATATCAATTTTCTTTGCACCTGCATACCAATCAAATGGTAAATTTGGTACTGCCTGACGATATAAAATGAATACCATAACCTGAACAATGTTTATATGCTTCGCAGCCCATTCGACTAAATCAGGAACATATTGGAGTGTATCGTCATAGACAGTAGAATTAAATGCACAGGAAATATCTCCAACCTCGGCTAACATTTCAGCGTATTTCAAACGAAGCTCGTTTAATTCAACCTCATTTTTATTTTTCCACTTTGGTCTTCCCTGTTTACTATCGATGTGAAATGTA
>JBBIRP010000003.1:0-920 GCA_037441745.1 Ignavibacteriales bacterium | reverse complement strand
CCTGCCTTCTTTAATTCACGTAGTAAGTCCATCGTTAGAGTATTACCATTCGTATTTATGATTGGCTTCACACCTTTTTCTGATATCATCTTTACTATCTCGATGATTTGAGGATGCATCAGCGGATCACCTCCTGCTATCGAGATGCCATCTGAGTTGCGAAGGCGTAGGAATGTATCTATTTCCTCTTTGACCACTTCGATTGGTTTATGACTATTAGCAACATTTTCACGATAACAACCATCGCATGCCAGATTGCAAGCCGACGTAGGTTCAAGCCATGAAATTGCGTTGTCTGATAAATTCCATGGCAACCGATACAATTCACGATGATTTAGAACATTATTTGTGATCATATATATTCCACGTTGTTATAATGTTTTTTTATTTGATTTATCACATTAAATTCATTCCGAACGGATAAAAGTTTTAAATGAAGATACAAAGAATTTAATTAAAAATGCAACATAATAAAAATATAAGGATAGGTGAACATATTAATGTACGATTTGATTCTTGAAGATAGGTTACTTCTAAGTTAATCCTAATTTCCCTTTGACTAAAGTATAATGGATAAACCTTAATAGTTACCGTATGATGAAACCCTTCGGTAATAGTGCAACTACAACATCATTTTAAATTATCCAATGCTCTTGCGAGGTCATATATAATATCGCTCGGTTTTTCTAACCCAATTGAAAGTCTAATCCCCCCAGGATCCAATCCTCTTTTCATCTGATCTTTGATTTCGATTGCAGAATGAGTCATAGAGCTTGGATGTTCAATTAATGTTCGAATATGCCCTAAACTTACAGCAAGTGTAATTGAATAAGCCTTCTTTGCTATGTGGTTTATAAATTTTTCGCCTTTATCTCGTCGGATTTCTGGGGTCTTACCCTTTAGAACGAAATATAATAAAC
>JBBIRP010000002.1:32385-41484 GCA_037441745.1 Ignavibacteriales bacterium | reverse complement strand
ATTTATTGGCGGCGGAATTTCTGGACTCAAAGCAACTGCTCAATGGTTTTCCTTTATCGGTGGTTTGGTTCTCATAATCCTTGGAATTTATTCTTTAAAGATTATTCCCAATTTCAAATTACAAACAAGCCTTATAACATCACAACAAAATAGGAAGGTCCTATCGATTATCTATAGAACAATATTTGTCAATTTAATCGCATCCCCTTCAGTAGAATCAAAATTTTATATCGGACTTCTAACACCCCTACTCCCCTGCGGCTTATCCTATTCAATGTTTATTAAGGCCGCAAGTTCGATGAATCCAATAACGGGCGCATTAATTATGTTCAGCTTCGGTGTTGGAATTGCGCCGTCTTTGATATTGACCGGTATAGCAAGCTCATTTTTTTCTAAACGGTTGAGAAATATTGGAGAAAAACTTGCGGCACTTACAGTAATTATCATGGGGATTATGTTAATCATACATGGTACGCCCGATCATTCCTCGGCTTCGCATATGCATGATATGCACTAAGATAAAAGATATATCGATGAGAAAGTCCTTTTGATTGATTTATTTTTAATGCAGTTAAAAATTTACATTGGGGCATAATATGGCAACCTAATAAAAATGATGTTTAAAAATTATACTTTTGAATGGAAATTGATATTCTCAATCAGAGTTTGTATGTTCAAGTAGGTCTATAAGATAACAAAGACCTACTAAAAAAACGAAGTTAGATTTTTATCATACATTTTATTGAAAGGATAAAAGTATGAGCATAAAAAAAATCACTTTGATACTAAAGAGTAAATTGCTTTCTCCAGGATTTCTCATACCGATGATAATAAATTTGATAATCTTGGGATGTAAAAATGTTGAAGAAAAACAAGCAAAGACAGCTCTTACCATGGAAAATCTCCAAATAGCATACTCAAAAGAAATAAATCGTCAAAAAGTGTATAAAGCCTTCATTAGTCGAGCAGAAAAAGAACGCAAGAAAGAAGTTGCCAACCTCTATCGTGCACTTGTTCGCTCTGAAGAAATACAGTCAAGCATAATACTGAATATGATGAAAAATTTTGGTATTGAGCCAAAACCAGTGCAAGAAGAATTAGTGCCCATTGGAACAACTCAGCAAACACTGAAAATGGCACTAAGCATGGAAGAGATAGAGTATTCTACATTGTATTCGAATATAATTCACTGTGCTGAAATAGAAAAACATGAAGATTGCGTTAAACAACTGCGGATAATCCAAGATGTGGATGCAAAACACGCTGAGCTGATCCGATATGCTATATTTAAGGGGAATGATTTTCCAAATTTACCATATACAATTTGCACAGCATGCGGATATATCTTAACGACAGAAAAGGTTGAAAAATGCCCATGCTGCAAAGCAAGGAAAGATATGTTTGAAAAACTTTAAGACCTTAAGAATAGTCGGAAGATTATTTTCATTTTTTATTTCTGTAAGTAATTATTGCTTGATATTTATTCAATAACATCATATATTGTTAGCCACAAATATTGAAACAAAAAGGATTTTATGAAAATTGAAAATATTGAAAAAGATAAAAAAGCAGAGAAGATGGCTGACCTGACATTTGAATTATTAGACCAATGCGCTTTCAAACAAGAACAGATGGCGAAAAATTTAAATCTAACGGTTGCAGAATTTAAACTTTTAAGATGTTTCCGAAACGATCAGGTATTATCTGTAAGTGAACTTGCTAAACGAATGGACCTCTCTAATAGCCGTCTTACAAGAATTCTTGATGGGCTTGTTGAAAAAGAGCTTGTTATACGTGAACCTGCCCTAAAAGATCGTAGAAAAATGGAATTAAACTTAACAGCAGCCGGTAAAAATATTCAAGACGAAATTAATAAAATATATATTAATACTCACAAAGAAATATTAGGTTTACTTCCACAAGGTGCTGATGACTCAGTTATATTCGCTATGGAAAAACTGAGAGATGCTATGAAAAAATGGACGGTAAGTTAAATTACCTTAAGATTGTATTGAACTAATACTTGAAACATTGAAAGGCACATTTATTGTTAAAAAAAATTTATCATTAATGATAAATAAGAATATCAATATTTATAAAAAAATAATCTATTATTCATAAAAAAGCCAACACTCGTTTGGTATGATAATTGCCATTTGATAATTAAGCAGGGTATTCCAATAAAATGTAAAAATAGTAAAAATTAACGAATTTTTTTAATGATATCCTTGCTAGTATCAAAATTTGATAATAAGAATTATTAATGCCAAAAAACAAACCCATAAAATTAATAAAATAGGAGATAATCTTATGTATAATCGTTTAACGCGTAAACAATTCTTGAGAGATACAACAAAATACGCCGCTGGGATGGCAGCAGGAATAGGAACCATAAATCTTCTCTCAAAAGAAACTACCCATGCATCATCCGTAATGATTGATTGGCCGTGGCCATTTGAAGAGTTGGACATAGAAAAATTAAGAATATTAGGCCACGATAGTTTCTGGACAGGAAAAGGCTGTGCTTATGGCGCTTTCCACGCAATCATTCAGGCATTAAGAGATAAAATTGGTGATCCTTATACAACTTTACCTACAGAAATAATGGTTTATGGTGCTGGTGGTTCCGCTGAATGGGGTACATTGTGTGGAGCACCTAATGGTGCAGCTGCAGCTATATCACTCCTTCATGACAAAGCTACGACATTTGAACTTGTCAACGAAATGCTTGGCTGGTACACAACAACCCCGCTACCAACAGATACGAGTAACAGCTATGCAGTTGATCATTCATTTAACGATCAAAGGTATGATAAAGTGCTACCACAGAACATAAGCGGTTCTCCATTGTGTCATGTTTCTGTCACAGAATGGTGCAAAGCTTCGAGTTTTTCAGCTACGAGTACAGAACGTAAAGAGCGCTGCGCAAGATTAACAGGAGATGTTGCTGCATTTGCAGTAAAAATATTAAACGAAAAGTTAGCTGGAACTTTCACTCCAACTTATACACCACCATCAACGATTGCAAGTTGCATGGCTTGCCATGGACCGACAGTATTGAATAATGTCGCGGCTAAAATAGAGTGCACCCAGTGTCATGGCAATCCACACGGGTCAGGAGCAGTAGAGATGGTAAGTGCGGTTGGTTCTACGTATGAACTTTTACAAAACTATCCAAATCCATTTAATCCCTCAACAAAAATTCAATTTAAACTTCCCATTCAAGAAAACGTACAAATCTCAATTTTTGATGTACATGGGCGCGAGATAAGAACATTGATAAGCTCACAACAGTATGGACCCGGGACGTTTAGTGTTGAATGGGATGGGAAAGACAACAATGGTAAACGTGTTGCAAGTGGGATATATTTCTCACGTATTCGAGCTGGCACATATTCCGCTGTCAGGAAAATGTCTTTATTAAAATAAAAGTACGAAAAACCCGGTCTCTTGGCCGGGTTTTTTATTATCTTGACTTAAAGTTATAAAGATATCTGAAATACTCATTGAAGCGAAATTTTGATATAAGTCAACTGTTGGATAGATCGCACTGCTCAAAATGGATCCTTAAGATTATAAAAATTCAATTAAATTTTTAAAAGGTATTAAAAATGTCTGGTAAAAGCCGTCGTGATTTCCTTAAAACATCTGCTTTGATCGGAGCTGGAGTTGCTGGGCTTTCATCAACTGCAAAAGCGGGTCCGAAAAATATTTTATCCGAAGACAGGAAGGGAGTATTAGTTGATACGACTGTTTGTATCGGCTGCCGAAATTGTGAATGGGCTTGTAAGGAATCTCATAATCTGCCCTCTGGTAATTTGGAATCTTATGAAGATCGCTCAGTCTTCCAAACTAAAAGAAGACCTGATGAAACTGCACTTACAGTTGTAAACGAATATTCACCCGGAAAAAATTCTAATCTTCCTGTGGATGTTAAAGTTCAATGTATGCACTGTGATCATCCTGCATGTGTTTCTGCTTGTATTGTTGGGGCTTTTGAAAAACATGAGAATGGAACTGTAACCTGGGATACAAGTAAATGTATCGGCTGCCGATACTGTATGGTTGCCTGCCCATGGCAAGTTCCGGCTTTCCAATTTGATAAAGCACTTAATCCTTTAATAATGAAATGCGATTTTTGTTTTGAACGAACTAAGGAAGGTAAGCTTCCGGCTTGCGTAGAAATCTGCCCTGTTGAAGCACTTACTTACGGGCCAAGAACTGAATTAGTTAAAATTGCCCGCGATCGTATAAAAAGAAATCCAGATCGATATGTTGATCACATTCTAGGTGAATATGAAGTTGGTGGAACATCCTGGATGTATTTATCAAGCAAAGAATTCTCTGAGTTAGATTTTCCGAAGCTTGGTGAAAAACCAGCCCCCGGTGTTTCAGAATCTATTCAACATGGAATATTTGCATATTTTGTTCCACCGGTTTCTTTATACGCACTTCTTAGTGGAATTATGTGGATTTCAAAACGTAGAAAAGAATTAGAGGAGGAGGAGGATAAATTATGAGTCACAAAAATATAAATCATATACCAATTAAACAAAAGTTTTTCACTCCTGGTGTTTTCGTACTGATAATTATAGCCCTAACTGGTTTAGTATTTTTAATGGGAAGATTTTTCTATGGACTTAGTGCTGTTACAAATTTAAATAATCAATACCCATGGGGATTATGGATAGGTGTTGATGTGGCTGCTGGTGTAGCATTAGCTGCCGGTGGTTTTACAACTGCCGCACTTGGTCATGTTATGCACAGAGAAGAATATCATGCAATCGTCCGACCTGCGCTTTTAACTGCAATGCTCGGCTACACTTTTGTTGCGATAGGTGTGTTTGTAGATATTGGTAGATGGTATTTTATTTGGCATCCATTAATTATGTGGAATGGCAGCTCAGCTTTATTTGAAGTTGGTATCTGTGTAATGATTTATTTAATTGTTCTATACATTGAATTTCTTCCAATCGTAACTGAAAGATTTATAGGAAAAGTTAATCTGCCTGGATTACTTTCAGGATTAAACAAACCAATTGATAAATTATTAAGAGCACTTGATCGCGGTCTTTCAAAAACGATGTTTATTTTTATTATCGCAGGAGTTGTACTTTCAACTTTGCATCAATCTTCATTAGGAACCTTGATGATTATTGCCGGGCCCAAAATGCATCCGTTATGGCAAACACCGGTCCTTCCATTACTATTTCTTCTATCAGCAATTTCTGTCGGCTTTCCGATGGTGGTTTTTGAATCTATAATTGCATCACGCTCATTTGGATTAAAACCAGAAATGCATATCCTTTCAAGATTAGGTTCTATGATTGCACCGCTTCTTGGAATTTATCTTGCATTTAAAATTGGTGATATGTTTATACGCGAAACTTTTATTTACTTAACTGAATTGAATACCGCAAGTGTAATGTTTACTATTGAACTTTTATTTGGCGTGATAATTCCATTAAGAATGTTTCTTTCACCAAAAGTTTTAAGATCTCCGATGTTTTTATTTATCGCATCAGCGTTAGTTGTATTTGGCGTTTTACTGAACAGAATAAATAATTTTATTGTCGCTTATAATCCACCATACTCAGTTAAATCTTACATACCATCATTCGGAGAATTTTCAGTAACAATAGGTTTTGCCGCTATGTTAATTCTTGCTTATAGATTTTTTGCTATAAATTTCCCTGTAATAAGTGTCTCTGGCCAACAGACCGCTCCTCCGGCTAAGTATACCATAAGAGGAGGGCAATCATGAAAAATATTTTAACCACAGTATTGTTTTTACTTATAGCGTTCAGAATAAATGCTCAGCAAAATCCGGATAAGGATCACTTTAAGCTCAATATCAATTGTAAGACCTGCCACACTTGCGAGGTTCCAACAAAAAGTGAACCTTGTCTTGTCGTTTGTCCCAGAGAAAAAATAGCTACGGTTTATCAAAAACCTGAGCAAACACCTGCAATGATAGTTCTTGATCAGCTAAGTGATAAATATGGACCAGTTTATTTTTCACATAGAATTCACGCTCAGATGTCAACAATGTCAGGAAGGTGTGAAACTTGTCATCATCATAATACCTCAGGTCCGATTTTACAATGCAATAGCTGTCATCCAGCTTCAAGGCAGCGTGAGGATATCAGTTTGCCCGATTTGAGGGGTGCTTTTCACAGGCAGTGTATGGATTGTCATCGCGAATGGAGTCATGAAAATGGATGTAATACCTGTCATACCTTGAAAAAAGATTTGAAGAATCTTAAACCTGAAGATATAAAAAAGAAATATGCTGAAAAATCTCACCCAGTTGGTTTAGAACAAACTAAAATTGTTTTTGAAACTAAATCAGACAAAGGTAAAATTGTTACTTTCTTTCATGATGATCATACAAAGAAATTTGGGATAAGCTGTATTACCTGTCATAAACAGGAAAGCTGTACAAAGTGTCACGATGCAACTAAAAATTCAAATACTAAAATCAAAAATATTACTGTAGCAAAAAGTTTAGGTGAACATCATAAAAAATGTTTTGGATGTCATAAAGAAGACAATTGTACTACATGTCATCAAAATAAAGTTTCTAAACCTTTTGATCATGCAAAGACAACTAGTTGGGCATTAAATAGATTTCATATTAACTTAAACTGTACAAAATGTCACGGTGATAAAATCCCATATAAAAAACTTGATAATAAATGTATTGGTTGTCATCAAAACTGGAATAACGAAACATTTAAACATTCAGTAACCGGTTTAAAGCTTAACGAAACTCATGCAGGTCTCAGTTGTGAAGACTGCCATATTGATAAAAACTTTGCAGTTAAACCAAGCTGTGATAACTGTCATGAAAATTATTCGTTCCCAAAACAAAAACCGGGTAAGTTGGTTGGAAAATAGTAATTGAATGTCATTGCGAGCGATTCGCCTCGGCGAATTGGGAGCGAAGCAATCTAATGAATTTGTTCTCGAGAGCATTAAATGACTTTAAAATCAAAGAATATATCTTTATAATATGTTTAAGAAAATTGGCTTCCGATTAATATTTGTTGTGGCTTTAACATCTCTAATCATCATTGGTGTTTTTGCATACTTTAATGTTAAATCACAAAGTAGTAGTTTGATATCAGAAGTTGAGCGACATGCAAATCAACTTTCTGAAACTGTAATTTCAAGCACCCGTTATGATATGATGCTCAACCAACGTGAAAGAATACAACAAACTATTAATTCTATCGGAACTCAACCACAAATAAGAGATGTAAGAATTATTAATAAAGTCGGTGAAATTATTTATTCCTCAGATTCTACTTCGATTAATAAGATGGTGGATAAAAAAGCAGAAAGCTGTTACGCCTGCCATGCAGAAGATAAACCACTTGAACAAATTTCTATTACAGAGAGAACAAGAATATTCAGAGTCCATCCGGATTCAAATCGTGTTATTGGAATTATTTCCCCAATCTACAATGAAAAATCCTGCTGGAGATCTGATTGCCACGCACATCCACAAGATCAAAAGGTACTTGGGGTTTTAGATGTTTCAATTTCACTCGCAGAAGTTGATAAAGAGATCACACGAAGAGAATGGCATGTTGCGATTTTTGCACTCGTCGCAATCGCGGCATTAGGTTTACTAATAGCATTATTTGTCAAACAATGGATCTCCAAACCGGTTAACGAACTCCTGACTGCAACCCAACAAATTAGTCAAGGGAATTTGAACTATACCATTAAAAATCTTGGAGACAATGAAATCGGTAAACTTGGAGATTCATTTAATAACATGACTAAAAAACTTTCCGAAGCGCGCATACAACTTTTTCAATCTGATAAAATGGCATCATTAGGTAGATTAGCAGCAGGTGTTGCTCATGAAATCAATAATCCTTTAACCGGTGTTTTAACTTATAGCAGTTATTTATTAAAAAGGGCAAAGGATAATCCTGAACTTCAGGAGGATTTAAACATAATTGTCAGGGAGACCTTACGGAGCAGAGAAATCGTAAAAAACTTATTAGATTTTGCTCGCCAAATAGTTCCTAAAAAAAGAAATGCTGATATCAATCAAATCATAGAAAGAGCGTTCAGTGTAGTTGAAAAACAATTAGCGGTTAATAAAATTAAGATCAACAAACAATTTGAGAATAATTTACCAAAGGCTCAAGTTGATGAAAACCAAATCCAGCAAGTTTTTATTAACCTTTTTGTAAATGCTTCCGATGCAATCGGTAAGAATGGGGGTACTATCACCGTTGCTACTAAACATCTGTCATTATCACCCCTCGGTGTAGTTCAAGTTAAAAAAGCATCATGTCAGAAACGTCATAGTTTAATTGATAACGAATTCAAGATCCATGGTTATCCATCAATAAAGGTTAAAGTGATTTCTGGCGATAAAGAAGGTATTGTTCACCTTGATCCAATTTACGGGAAATATGATAATGATTTTAATGTTCATTTTTCAATTGATCAGCGTACAAAATTTGTTTGCCCAGAATGTGGAATTTCGCTTATAAAATCAGACGAGGTTTGCCCTAATTGTGGTTCTCCCATACTAATTTTTCAGATAGATGGTCAGGGTTCTTACGAGGTTTGTTCATCCCAAAACAGCAATTGGGACAGATGGGATTTCATTGACTCCTCCGGTTTGAAAGAATACATTGAAATAAAAGTTGCAGACACAGGATGCGGTATAAGCAAAGAAGATATCCCAAAAATTTTCGAACCTTTTTATACAACGAAGGGGCAGAAGGGAACCGGATTAGGATTAGCCGTGATATGGGGAATTATTGACAACCACGATGGCACGATTAACGTTGAAAGTGAGGTTGGGAAAGGAACAACTTTTTCAATCCGACTTCCGATTAATTCAAAAACATAAAATGAATCCAATAAAAAAAATCTTAGCAATAGACGATGAGCAAGTGATAATCGACGCGTTATTAAAAGCTTGCTCGCTGGAGAATTATTCGGTGGATTACACTTTAAGTATTAATACCGCAATTCAAAAAATTAAAAAAAATTATTACCACATAATCATATGCGACATAATGATGCAAGACGGTGATGGATTCCAAGTTCTTGAAGAAGTTCGAA
>JBBIRP010000002.1:27317-32375 GCA_037441745.1 Ignavibacteriales bacterium | reverse complement strand
CCTTGACAGCGCTGTAATAATGATGACGGGGTATTCAACAGTCGAGAACGCAGTGAAGTCGCTTTACCAAGGTGCGATTGACTTTATTCCAAAACCATTTACAGTCGATGAACTCCTTAGTTCACTATCCCGAGCAAGTAACTACCAAGAAATTATAAAAAAACAAGAAGAGTTTTCTCCTAAAGTAACTGCACATAAACTTCTTTATGTGACGTGTCCTGCTAAATATTATCGCCTTGGTTACTCAAGCTGGATATTGCAAGAAAAAGATGGTAACGTGTTAATAGGTGTATGCGATATATTATTAAAAACTATTAAATCAGTAAAAGAATTAGAGCTATTTGAGCCCGAAGATAAAATCGCTCAAGGTATGTGTTGTCTCACAATCAAATCTGATAGCGAGAGAGTACATAAAATTCATGCACCGATCTCTGGAAGAATTATAGAGATAAATCAAAACCTTAAAATGAATCCTAACCTAATCGAAAAAGATCCTTATTTTGAAGGTTGGGTTTATCGCGTTATTCCAAAAGATTTTGACTTTGAAATTAAACATTTAATCCCTTGTAGTTCAGACATGTTATAAATGTATTGTTACAGGTTTTTAAAAAGATAAATTTAAATTATTAGGAGAAATAAAATGGCATTATTCATACTTGCAGTGATTATCTTCATTATAGCAGATGTTACAATTAGAATCCTGTATAAAAAAGTAACTGAAAAGAAAGCCAAGAAAGAGCGTGAAAAGGTTTTGCAAGAAAGTTTAAGACTTGATTTTTCGAGCGAAGCAAAAACACTTAAGCGTGCTGAGGTGAAAAATCCAAAGGCAAAGATCCTATGTGTAGATGACGAGGCAATAATTCTTGACAGCTTTAGGAAAATTCTCGTACTCGATGGGTATTCTGTTGATACAGTTGAAACAGGAAAAGAAGCACTGGGACTAATTCAAAAGCATCATTATGACTTCGTATTCACTGATCTTAAAATGCCTGAAATGGATGGTGTCGAGGTCACAAAAGCTGTTAAACACATAAGACCTGATATCGATGTTATCATAATTACAGGTTACGCTTCAGTAGAAACTGCAGTTGAAACGATGAAATTCGGGGCAATGGACTATGTACAAAAACCATTTACAGAAGATGAATTAATTGAATTCGTAAAGAAATTAGTAATCAAACGGCAAGACAGGTTACAGAAGCAGTTAAAGCCGAAAGTTCATATTACTCATCTGCCTGTCACTTATGATTTTATTAAAGGTGAGTTTTCAATTCCAGGGGGTATTTTTATTGCTAAAAATCATTCTTGGTTGAGCATGGATCAAGAAGGTATTGCGAGAATTGGTATAGATGATTTCGCTAAAAAAATTATTGGTAAAATCGAGTTTATAGAATTTCCAAATCTTGGAATGCAAATAAAAAAAGGCCAGCCTCTTTTTACAATTAAACAGGGTAATAGAAGCATTCCCTTTAATTCCCCAATAACAGGGAAAGTGTCACAAATAAATTCACTACTGAAGGAAAACCCTTCCAAACTCGAGGTAACACCTTATGATAGAAACTGGATTTGTGCTCTCGATACTGAAAACATAGATGAAGAAATAAAAGAAATGTACATTGGTAAATCTGCGATAACATTTTACCAAAACGACATCGAAAAATGTAAAGTACTTATCAACGACTTATCGAAATCAGAAAAACGAGAAGGAGAGTACATAGCTGAAGATCAGATTTACATAGGTCAAATTGAAGAACTGTCAAATGTAAATTGGCAGAAAGTTGTATCCGAATTTTTTCTAAGATAGTTCACGATTAATAAAGATCTTTAAAAATTTTTTAACGTATAATTGCTTTGATCACTGTCAATAAATATTGTAAATATTGTAAAAATATTTTCTTATCTTTATAAAAGTGAAAATTCTCCCACATCTCAAACTTGCAAAATTCTTTGAATTATATTTCAGAAATGAGAATGTTGAGTTTGAAATACATTATTATCTTTAATTTTTCACAATTATTAATTTGAATGAATGGAACGGTTATTGCAATTTTAATTAATATGTTTTTTTAACAATAAATTTAGAAAAGTATAAATCATGGAAAAGAAAAATAAACGTGTGATGGTCACAATTGACGGCAATGAAGCCGCTGCGTACGTGGCACACAAACTTAATGAAGTAATAGCGATATATCCGATAACTCCGTCTTCGCCAATGGGTGAATGGTCGGATGAATGGTCAGCACTTGGAAAGAAAAATCTTTGGGGAACAATTCCACAAGTTATCGAAATGCAAAGTGAAGGTGGCGCAGCAGGTGCGGTGCATGGTGCATTACAAGCTGGAGCTCTATCAACTACATTTACATCATCTCAAGGTCTACTTTTGATGATTCCGAACATGTTCAAAATTGCAGGTGAGTTAACATCAACAGTATTCCATGTAGCAGCAAGAACAGTTGCTACACATGCACTTTCAATTTTCGGAGATCACAGCGATGTTATGGCTGCACGCTCAACTGGATTTGCAATGCTTGCATCAAATTCAATCCAGGAAATTATGGATTTTGCACTTATATCAACAGCCGCAACACTCGAAGCACGTGTTCCTTTTATACACTTTTTCGATGGTTTTAGATCATCACATGAAGTTATGAAAATTGGGCAATTAAACGAAGACGATATGCGTGAAATGATAAACGATGAACTCATTCTTGCTCACAGAGCGCGCGCATTATCTCCTGAGCGACCAGTATTGCGTGGAACGGCACAAAATCCTGATGTTTTCTTCCAAGCGCGGGAAACTATAAATCCATACTACAACGCATGCCCAGGTATAGTTCAGAAAGTAATGGATAAGTTCGAAAAAATTGTCGGCAGAAAATATTCACTCTTCCAATATACTGGAGCTGAAGATGCAGAACGAATAATTGTGATAATGGGCTCAGGGGCTGAAACTGCACAAGAAACTGTAGAATATCTAAACTCACACGGTGAAAAAGTTGGCTTATTAAAAGTACGTCTTTACAGACCATTTTCTATCGAACATTTCATTAAAGTTATCCCACAAACTGTCAAAACCATTGCAGTCCTTGATCGAACAAAAGAACCTGGGGCAAGTGGAGAACCGTTGTATAACGATGTTGTCACTGCAATAAGTGAAACGTTTATTAATGGTAAATTACATCTAAGATCATTTCCTAAAATAATTGGCGGTCGTTATGGTTTATCATCAAAAGAATTTACACCGGCAATGGTCAAAGGTGTATTCGACGAAATGAAAAAGTCCCAACCAAAGAATCACTTCACAGTTGGAATAAATGATGATGTTACAAAAACAAGTATCGATTACGATCCATCATTCACTACAGAACCCAACGATGTTGTTCGTGCTATCTTCTATGGTTTAGGTGCTGATGGCACGGTGAGTGCTAATAAAAATTCAATAAAGATAATTGGTGAAGATACTGATTTTTATGCTCAAGGTTACTTTGTATACGATTCAAAGAAATCCGGTTCAACGACTATTTCACATTTACGCTTTGGTCCTCGACCAATTCATTCTAGTTATTTAATTGATAAGGCAAGTTTTATTGCATGCCATCAATGGTTCTTCTTAGAAAGATATAATGTTTTAAAATCTGCTACCTCCAGTGCAACATTTCTTTTAAACAGTATTTATAGTCATGAAGAGATATGGGATAGGTTACCCAGAATTATTCAAGAAGAAATTATAAATAAAAAAGTTAAGTTTTATGTAATTGATGCATATAAGGTCGCACGTGAAACGGGTATGGGTGGAAGGATAAATACCATCATGCAAACATGTTTCTTTGCGATATCGGGAGTGTTGCCAAAAGACGAAGCAATCGCAGCAATTAAAAAATCGATTGAAAAGACTTATGGTAAAAAGGGGGTTGATGTTGTAAAACAAAATTTTGAAGCTGTAGATAAAACACTTGCTAATCTTTTTGAAGTTAAAGTACCGAATAAAATAACAAGCACTATAGAGATGCCTCCAACGGTATCAGATAAAGCTCCAAAGTACGTAAAAGAAGTTTTAGCAAAAATCATTGCAAACAATGGTGACAGTCTTCCAGTAAGTGCAATGCCAGCAGATGGTACTTACCCGACTGCTACTGCACAATGGGAAAAAAGAAATATTGCTTTAGAAATTCCAGTTTGGGTAGAAGAAATTTGTATTCAATGCAATAAGTGCGTTATGGTATGTCCACATGCAGCAATCCGCGCAAAAGTTTATGAACAGAAGTATTTGGATACCGCTCCACAAAAATTCAAATCTACTGACTTTAAAGGGACAGAATACAAGGGTTGGAAATATACGATTCAAATAGCACCAGAAGATTGTACGGGATGCGGTTTATGCGTCGATGTTTGTCCTGCAAAGAGCAAATCTGAGGTAAGGGTAAAAGCAATAAATATGAAACCACAACCACCGATTAGAGAACAAGAACGAATGAACTACGAATTCTTCTTGCAAATACCTGATGTCGATAGACGAACAGTTAAAATAGACACAATCAAGGGCTCACAATTCTTTAGACCACTTTTTGAATATTCTGGTGCTTGTTCAGGTTGCGGCGAAACACCCTACATAAAGTTAGTTACCCAATTATTTGGAGATCGTGCGATCATTGCAAACGCTACTGGATGTTCTTCCATATATGGAGGAAATCTACCAACTACACCATACTGTGTTGATGAAAACGGACGTGGACCAACATGGTCAAATTCACTATTCGAAGACAACGCCGAATTTGGTTTAGGAATGCGTTTGACAATAGATAAACATACTGAGATGGCAAAAGAATTAGTACAGAAACTTTCAGGAACCATCGGCAATGAACTCGCTCAAACGATATTGAACGCAGATCAATCTAACGAAGCTGGGATTTATGACCAGCGGCAACGAGTTAAGCAGTTAAAGGAGAAAATAAAAGGACTTAATACGCCAGAAGCAAGAAGTTTATTAAGTCTTGCTGACAATCTCATAAAACGCAGTATCTGGATTATTGGTGGTGATGGGTGGGCATATGACATTGG
>JBBIRP010000002.1:10317-27291 GCA_037441745.1 Ignavibacteriales bacterium | reverse complement strand
GCGTCCGGGAGAAATGTGAACATTTTAGTCCTCGACACAGAAGTTTATTCAAACACAGGTGGCCAGATGTCGAAAGCAACCGCACGATCAGCAATCGCCAAATTTGCCGCATCTGGAAAACCAACTGCAAAGAAAGACTTAGGAATGTTAGTGATGACTTACGGTAACGTCTATGTAGCATCCGTTGCGATGGGTGCTAACGACTTACAAACCCTGCGTGCATTTCTTGAAGCCGAAGCTTATGATGGACCTTCGATAATCATTGCATATAGCCATTGCATTGCACACGGTATCGATATGACTAAAGGAATGCAAAACCAAAAACTTGCAGTCGATACCGGCTATTGGCAACTGTACCGTTTCAATCCATTATTAGCAAAGGAAGGAAAAAATCCACTCAAATTAGATTCAAAAGCACCAAGTCGCCCGTTAAAAGAATTTACAGAATTAGAAACTCGTTTCAAAATGTTACAAAAGAGTTACCCTGCACGAGCAAAAGAATTGGGAGATCTTGCCCAAAACGACGTTTATGCCCGATGGAAAATGTATGAACGCCTGGCTCGTGTCGATGATAATGGCAATCCAAAAGAATCAAACTAAATTAAGCAAAGGAAAAGTATGGATCTATCAACTAATTATCTTGGACTAAAGTTAAAAAATCCAATCGTACCATCAGCTTCTCCTCTTTCCTATTCATTAGACAGCATGAAGCGATTGGAGGATGCAGGTGCAGCAGCAATCGTGATGTATTCACTTTTCGAAGAACAGATTGCTCATGAGCAATCTGAACTATTTAATCACCTAACTCGAGGTACGGAAAGTTACGCTGAAGCGCTATCATATTTCCCCGAAGTTCATCAATACAACTTAGCACCTGAAGATTATTTAGAGCTTCTTCATAAAGCTAAAGATTCTTTGGAAATACCAGTGATAGGTAGTCTAAATGGAGTTTCGATTAGTGGATGGATTGATTATGCAAAAAAAATTGAGGAAGCAGGTGCCGATGCAATCGAATTAAATATTTACTATATTCCCACAGATCCAGAGGTCAAAGGAGAAGAAATTGAAGATAGATATATAGAATTAGTTAGAATAATAAAAAAAACGGTAAGCATCCCAGTTGCAATCAAATTAAGTCCATTTTTTAGTTCAATGGCAAATATGGCACTTCGTTTCGAAAAAGTTGGGGCAAATGGTTTAGTTCTATTCAACAGATTTTACCAACCCGATATAGATTTAGAGAATTTAGAGGTTCGACCAAATGTAATCTTAAGCACACCGAATGCAATGCGTTTGCCAATGCGTTGGATTGCAATATTGTTTGGAAAAGTCAAACTTAGTTTTGCAGCAACAAGTGGTATTTATACCGCAGAAGATGTTCTGAAAATGTTAATGGCTGGTGCAGACGTTACTATGATGTGCTCTGCCCTTCTTAAAAATGGGCATCAACACATTACAAAAGTACTCAAAGATTTAGAACGATGGATGGTCGAAAATGAATATATTTCAGTACAACAAATGAAAGGAAGCATGAGTCAAAAATCCGTTGCTGACCCAGCAGCTTTTGAAAGAGCAAATTACATGAAATCACTCCATAGTTATAAACAAATTATATAAACAATATGAGTATATTATTTAGTCGCCAATGTGAGTATGCGTTACAAGCAGTTTTATATCTTGCACTTAAACCGCAAGACAAATTAACTTCCATACGTGAGTTGACTGAGAAACTTGAAATACCATATCATTTTGTATCAAAAATTTTACAAGACCTCACGAAGAAAGGTTTACTGATTTCTCATAAAGGGCCTGCGGGTGGTTTTGGTTTAAAGAAATCAGCTAATGAAATTACAATTCTTCAAATAATTGAGGCAATCGACGGTCTATCATTCATGAACAATTGTGTATTAGGTTTTCCTGAATGTTCAAATGATAAACCTTGTGCTGTCCATAAAAAGTGGGGTGAGATACGTGAAGTAATCCATCAAATGCTTGCATCAAACAGTATTTTAAAAATGGCAGAAGATACAAAGAAACCTCAGTACTTTAAATAAATATAATATGTTAGATTAAAATATTTTTTTAAATATAATTCAGATAATTTTATCCGATAAATATGTTAATAAATAATCCTCTCAGAGATAATGTGAAAAAAAATAAATTAGATACAAAGATGAAAACGCAGCAAATTCGTCTAAAAAAATTACCCTCTTATCTTAGAAAAGAAAAAATAAATCTCTTACCGGAATCCAAATTTTATAAACGAATCCTTTTTCGATTAATGGAAAATTCGCAACTACTTCGCACGACAATTCAAATCACATTCGCCTTACTTTGTATCTGGATTGGAATTGAATTTTACTTTTTTATGAAATGGGGAATCTCAAACGGCGAGGCTCACTATTACCCTCGCCCCCCTGGTGTCGAAGGTTTTCTACCAATCAGTGCATTAATTAGTTTGAAGTACTGGTTATACACCGGCATCATTAACGAAGTACATCCATCAGGGTTGTTCACACTGATAGCAATTCTTGCTATCGGATTTTTATTAAAGAAAGCATTTTGCAGTTGGCTATGCCCTATCGGAACCATTAGTGAATCTCTCTGGATGTTTGGTAAAAGAATATTCGGCAAGAACTTACATATAAATAGATGGCTAGATTATCCCCTCCGTTCATTGAAATATCTAATTTTATTTTTCTTTGTGTGGTCAATTTGGCAGATGGATGTTCCATCTCTCAGAGCATTCATATATAGCCCTTATAATAAAGTCGCCGATATAAAGATGTACTTGTTCTTTGCAAACATTTCAACTTTCTCACTATGGGTGATTATCACCTTAATGGTTTTCTCTATATTTATTAAAAATTTCTGGTGCCGATATTTATGCCCCTATGGTGCATTGCTTGGTTTTTTAAGTTTAATAAGTCCCTTTAAAATTACACGCAATAAAACCACTTGTATTGATTGTGAATTATGCACAAAAATTTGTCCTTCAAACATTAATGTTCATAAAACGAAGCGCGTAATAAGTGACGAATGTACAGCGTGTTTGAAATGCGTTCAGGTATGCCCGGTTAAGAATACACTTGATGTTCGTATTTCATATACTAAAACGCTTATTCCAAATTGGGTGTTTGGATGCTTGATAATCGGTATCTTCGTTGCTATAACGGGATTCGCAATGTTTACCGGAAATTGGCAAAACAAAATATCAAAGGAAGAGTATTTAAAACGATTTAAAGAAATAGACCAACCGCCATATCAACATTTTCAAGGAAAGGTGCCTAAATATGGACCTAATGATTAAAGATAATTAAATTTAAAGATTGGAATAATTATGATTATTAAACGTAAAATTATTAAAATTGATGAATCTTCTTGCGATGGTTGTGCACTTTGCATTCCTTCATGCCCTGAAGGTGCATTACAAATCTTAGATGGTAAAGCAAAGCTTGTTAAGGAAAGTTTCTGCGATGGACTCGGGGCTTGTCTTGGAAATTGTCCACAAGGAGCCCTCAAAATCGTTGAGACAAACACAGAAGAATATGATGAGTCGGGTATTATTCAATACATCAAAACAAATTCACCCGATAAACTCCGCCTGCATATCGAACACATGAATTTACATAAAAACGAGCTAAGTAAACATCCACAAAAATTACACTTTGAAGGATGTCCGTCTTCCCGTGTAATTCAATATGATGAATCTCCTGAATCAGATGAAACTTTCCGAGCTTCTTCGCAGCTCCGCCAATGGCCTATCCAGCTTCATTTAGTTCCTCCTTCAGCGGCATATTTTAAGAATGCAGACATTTATTTGGTCGCCGATTGTGTACCTTTTGCTTATTCCAATTTTCATTCCGATATTTTACCTGGAAACGCTATTGCTATCGGTTGTCCAAAGTTAGATGATGTGCATGAGTATCTCTCAAAAGTAACAGAGATATTCAGAATCTCTCAACCAAAAAGCATTAAGGTAGCTGTAATGGAAGTCCCATGCTGTTCGGGGCTTGTACAAATCGCTCATCAATCTTCGATAAAAGCAAATTTAAATTTACAGATCGATGTAGTCATAATAGGTATTCAAGGTAATATTATTGGTAGACACAGCATTCAACCACTTCAAAAACATGATTAAAAATGAACGATGTTAAAACATTTTACAACAATTTAGCTGATGATTATGATTCAATGACGTCCTGCAATCAGCGATCAATTAAAGAGAAAGTATTATACCGTTCACTTGTTGAAAAATACGAAATAAAAACTGCGCTTGATGCAGGTTGTGGGACTGGGTTGCATTCACTTTTACTGGCAAGCTTTGGTGTAAAAGTAACTGCTGTTGATATCTCTCAGAAAATGATCAAACATCTTTCTACTCATGCTAAAAAACAACATATTAATCTCAATACAATTAATGCTAATTTTTTAGATATCCAGAAAAAAATAAATAATAAATTTGATGCTGTCTTCTGTTTGGGTAATTCATTGGTTCATGCGAAAACACAAAGAGAACTGTTTAAAATTCTATATAATTTCTACGAAGTATTAAATCCTTCCGGATTATTATTCATACAAATTCTAAATTACGATAGAATCATCTCAAGAAAAGAAATAATTCAAAATATTAAAGAAAGTGACGGTAAAGTGTACATTCGTTTCTACGGTTTCACAGATAAGCATATCAATTTCAACATAATAAAATTAGAGCGTAAAGATGGAATACTTCAATATAAATTACAAACCACAACGCTTAGGCCAATTAGGCAAAAAGAAATCGTTGAATTGCTCAAGAAAATAGGATTCAAGAAAATAGAATCGTTTGGGAATATTATGAGTGAGAAATTTATTAAGAACAAATCGAAGGATTTGTTTATATTTGCTAGAAAATAACTGTAATGCTCTAAATAAAACACACAAATAAAACTGACTGGGAACCATTCTTGAAACGGTATATAATCATGATATATTGATAGCCCACGATTTGGAGTTCTAAGATTTTGAAGTTCAAAGAGGTATCTTCATTTTAAATGTTATATCTATCATTAGATTAAATCTTTTCATTATCTGAAAAAATTTCAAACTTAACATTTTTATTATTATTTTCAATCTAATTAATTTAAATAATTGATGAAAATTAGCGTTATTACCCCAACTTATAATTCCGAGAAAACGATAGCTGAGAATATAATTTCCGTCATTTCACAATCGTATAAACAATTCGAACAGATCATAATTGATAACTGCAGCAGTGATGCCACAATAAAAATAGTTAAGGATTTATATTCAAAAAGTAAAATTTCAGAGAAACTAATATTAATTTCTGAGAAAGATAATGGAATTGCAGATGCTTTCAATAAAGGTATTAAAAATGCCACTGGGGATGTCATAACCATACTCAATGGAGATGATAAATATTTTTCAGAGAAAGTTTTCAATAAAGTCATTGAAGCTCTATCAAACGACAATGTTCTTTTTGTACATGGAAATATTCTTTTTATAGACGAAACCTATGGAACTAATATAAGAAAACCATTGATGTGCGATATTAAAATTGGGTTCCCATTTAATCACCCGACCATGTTTGTTAAGAAAGAATTATTTGATGAGATCGGAACGTTCAATAAAAACTATGGATATGCTATGGACTTCGAATGGGTTTGTCGAATTTACAAAATATATAATCCAAACAACATTAGTTCATATATCAGCGGTGAACCATTAGTGGTTATGAAAGCCGGTGGCGCTTCGTGGCAAAAAGAAATTGAAGCCATTCGTGAAACAAAAAATGCACTCAAATGTCATAATCTTTGGGATACTAAAGCTTGGCGGCATTATAAATTAAGGATTATAAGAACCTCAGTAAAACTGTTACTCAATAAATCGAATTTAAATTGGATTGTTAAAACCTGGCGAAAACTTAAGTGGAATAATAAAAAAACCTTTAATAAATATAAATGACACTGTTCAACGATTTAAAAGATATAATTGACATCGGTAGCGGTTCACGTACAGCTAAAGCAAAGAAAAACATTATTGTTCTCTTTGTAATTCATACCTTCAATTTTTTAACTTTATTAGTTATTGTTCCCCTCAGCATCAGCTATCTCGGAACCAACGATTACGGTATTTGGCTCACATTATCATCCATATTTATGTGGCTTGCTAATCTCGATTTCGGCATCGGTAACGGTTTAAGAAACAAACTCGCTGAATCTTTTGCAAAAGGAGATTTTATTAAGGCAAAAACTCATCTAAGTACTGCTTACATTATCTTTGCGATTGGAATTGGTATTTTTCTTTTAGTTTACATTATCATTCATCCATTTATCAACTGGGAAAACATTTTAAATATAAAACACACAAACTTTCCTTCGTTAAATGGCTTTGTTTTAATTGTTTTCGTTTTCTTTGCATTTCAATTTTTGCTTAGACTTTTAACATCGATCATAATGGCAGATCAAAAACCTGCGATAAATGGTTTTATTACTTTATGTATCAACATTTTGACTTTAGTTACTATCTATGTGTTCTATAAGATTTCTATTTTATCGTTGTTCACTTATGGTATCGTCATTACGATTATACCACTCATTGTTTTGACAATTGCCTCATATGTTCTATTTAAAACAAAGTACAAGATTATTTCTCCTTCATTAAAATTCGTTAATTACAGAGACTCAAATGATTTGGTAGTGCTAAGCGTACAATTTTTTGTTCTGCAAGTTGCCGGAATAATTGTTTATTCAACCGACAACTTAATCATCACCCACCTATATGATCCTACTCAAGTAACAATTTATAATGTTGCTTGCAAATATTTTTATTTTGTTGTCCTTGTTTTTAACGTATTCTTAACTCCATTTTGGAGTGCATTTACTGAGGCATATGTAAAAAGAGAATTTTTATGGATCCAGAATTCAATCAAAAGACTGGCTCAGATTTGGGCAATATCGTCTTTTGGAATATTACTTATGATCATATTTTCTGATTTCGCATATCGAATATGGGTCGGCGAAATCATCAAAATACCTTTCTCACTTTCAATTGCGATGGGAATCTTTATCATGATAAATAATTGGAACAACATATTCACTTTTTTCATTAACGGTTCAGGAAAAATACGACTGCAATTTTATTATGCGATCATAATTGCAATAATTAACATTCCTCTGTCAATAATCTTAGCAAAATATTTTAATATCGGTATCACTGGAGTCATAATTGCGACAGATATTTGTCTGATATTTGGTTCCATTATAATGCCAATTCAGTATCGTAAAATAATTTCAGGAAAAGCAACAGGGTTATGGAACAAATGAAATGCAAAATTTGCGGTGAAGCAGCTTCTATGGCATTTATATCAAAAGTAATGAATAAATATGATGTGAAATATTTTAAATGTAGAACTTGCGGCTTCCTCTTCACTGAAGAACCTTTCTGGTTAAATGAAGCATATAAAACCCCAATAAATATTTACGATACTGGAATAATGACAAGAAACATTTATTTCTCCAAAATTGTATCGGCTTTTATTTATTTTTGTTTAGATAAAGATGCAAAGTTCCTTGATTACGCTGGTGGGTACGGAATTTTTACCCGTTTGATGCGTGATATCGGATTTGATTATTATTGGTATGATGATTTTACTGAAAATCTTATCGCTCGCGGTTTTGAAATGCGAACCGAACATGGTATGTATGAGTTACTTACTGCTTTCGAAGTACTTGAACATTTCACTAATCCTAAGGTTGAAATAGAAAAAATGCTTTCCAAATCAAAAAATATAATATTCTCTACAATTATTTTACCAGAGGCGATTCCAAAAACAAACTGGTGGTATTATGGGTTTGAACATGGGCAGCATATTTCATTCTATTCCGAATGCACATTGAAAACAATTGCAACATATTTTGAAATGAATTTTTACATATTCAACAACCTTTTTCTAATGACAAAGAAAAAATTCAATTACCTGAAATTAAGACTGCTCTTCAATAATACAGCCCGATACGGATTGTATTACTTAGTCAAATCAAGAATGAAATCATTAACTGAAGTTGACAATAGAATTATCCGGCAATCTTGATGATGCAACGCATTAAAAAAGTATGTATTAAATTTGCAAATCTATTCGATTTTATTTTTAGCATATTACTAATAAAAATAATACATCTCAGAAAGACAATCATTAAAGATAAAACATTATTATTAATAAGATTGGATTCTATTGGCGATTATATTCTTTTTAGGAATTTCCTTTCGGTAATTAAATCTTACAGTAAATATTCTGAATATAAAATCATACTTTGTGGAAATATTAGATGGAAAGATTTGGCTGAAACATTTGACTCAAATAATCTTGAGACTTTTATTTGGATTGACCGACGAAAGTTTAGGATAAATCCATTTTACAAATACCAAATTTTAAAGAAGATTTATCATATCGGATTTGAGATTGCCATCGAATCTACATATTCAAGAGAAATTCTTTTCGGTGATATAATTATCAAAGCATCGAAAGCAGAGCAAAGAATCGGTTCAACGGGTAGTCCTGAAAATTATTCTCGTTGGAAAAGAAGATTGTTTTCGGATAAATTTTATACAAAATTAATTCCTTTAGATGAGAAAAACATTTTCGAATTTTATAGAAATAAAGAATTTATACAGAAACTCTTAGGAACATATATTCATATCGAAAAACCATCAATTGATGTTTCACAAATAAATCTTAATTTACCCGTAAAAAATTCTTTCATTATAGTGGCTCCTGGAGCTCAAGAAAAATCGAGACGTTGGAATATCAAAAATATCATCACAGTTATACATTATGTCCTTAGGCGTTACGAATATAATATATACATAGTTGGTTCACATGATGATTCTGAATTAGCCAATAAAATTACAAAAGAAATTAGTTCCAAAAGGATAATTGATTTAACAGGTAAAACCAATTTAGGCCAGCTTGCCAAGTTAATTTCGAAATCAGAACTAATTATCACTAACGACACTAGTGCTGTACATTTTGCAGCAGCAGTCAACACTCCATTCATCTGTATTTCAAACGGAAAGCACTTCGGTCGATTTAACCCATATCCAAGAGAAATAGACATCAAAGGAACTTACATATACCCTCCTTACATCGAAAACAATTTTATTAACTTTGAAAAGTTGACTGAAGAATTTCGTTTTCTTTCAAGAATCAATATAAACGAAATAATAGTGGATAAAGTAATAGAAAAAATCGATATGATGCTTCGAAGATAAGATTTCGAACAGGACCAATAATAGATAAATTTACTGTATCATCACATACTAACTTGATATTTAAAAGAATACTTATTATTATTAAAATAAGAGAGATAATTTATAAGGATATTAAAAGGAGGATATTATGGTGAAGCAAGCATCTATACCTTTAAAGGACTCAAGGGAGGAAAAAGAATTATGGAGAAAAATAGAGAAATCAGAAAAGAAGAAGAGACGGAACATTGATACGACAAAAAATATTCGAGTTGTTCAGAGTGTTAAGGTGGGGCATATCCGCGGTGGACACGCATTTCACTAATTAAAAATAATAAAAAACTTTATACGTAGATTTTCTAACTACGTTGTTACATCTGACGTGTGTTTTTAAGATCAACTAACGGTATAACAGAAGTTGTTTCAGCGTCCAGACCTCATTTTCACGTTGTGCAAGAATACGTTCCAGCTTTTGAATCCTACGCTGCATTACCGATATCGAATAATTTTTATTGTAGGGTTGATTTAATCGGGTCTTTTTAATATTGAATTCAAATGCTTGACGATCTTTCTGACTCTTTTTTTGCATTTATATTTCCCTCCATTGGTTCTAATTAACGTCACTACGAATATCAAGATATATTTTATTCATCAAGCAAATAGCTTGATTAATCCTGAACCATCTAAAAAATTCATGGATACATTCATCAGTTACTATCTTCGCAATCTTTGGAACAGCATTAGTTCAGGATTTCTTCCCCCTTCTGTCCCCAAGATGATATAATATAATTTAGAAAATAATGAAAGTCAACTTATTTGATTTTACTTCGATCATAATAATCGGACATTAGTTTACCTAAAGCGATAGAAAGGAATTTAGCATCGCTTTTATCAGCTCTCGACGGTATCAATATTGGGATGCTTCCACCAATTATTACATGAGCAAGACGGTAACCAGCTAAATAGGTAGTTCCTTTAGCAAATATATTTGCAGCTTCTATACTTGGGAATACAAGAATTTCTGCATTCCCAGCAACTTTCGATGAAATTTTTTTCTCCTCAGCAGCTTCAGAAGATATTGCATTATCTAAAGCAAGCGGTCCATCCACAGTGCATCCCTTTATTTGTCCACGCTCATTCATTTTTGATATTATCGCTGCATCAATGCTCGAAGACAAATTTGGATTGATAAATTCTGACGCGGAAAGGAGAGCTACTTTAGGATTTAGGTTGCCAAGCGCATGTGCAACTTCGACAGCGTTGTATATAAGTTCAATTTTATCTTTTAAACTTGGGGCTAATGTTAACCCACCATCGGTCACCATCACAAACTTATTATCTTTCCGTGTGGGATACTCAAATATGAATATATCCGAGAGTAATCTACCAATACGAACTCCAGCATCTTCGCCGAGCAAAGTTTTCATCATCGTCGAAGTATCTATTCCTCCTTTAAGTAAGATATGCCCTCTTTTCAATTTAATCAGTTCAATAGCAGATCGCAATGCTCGGTTAATATTGGGTTCATGAATAATCTCGATCATTTTTCTGTACTTATCGAACTTAGGTATTATTTTTTCGTTACCGATGAGAATAAATTCGGCTAATCTATTTTCGCAAGATTGAGATATTGTTGAAAATGTTTCTTCGTTATTCGGTAAAATAACAATGACTTTTTTCTCTTGAATTTTTTGAGCCTCAAGAACTAATTCTTCAAAATTTTTAATCATCTTTGTATTCCTTCAAGTGTTCCTCACCTTTTAGAGCTCGTAAAGCTGCTTCAGCAAGTGACCGCATTTCATCTTCACCAGGATAAATTATAAGGGGTGCAATGAAACTAACTCGTTCTACTATCCAAGAAGTTAACATCTTAGAGTTTGCGATACCCCCTGTTAATACAATTGCATCTATTTTACCATAAAGTACCGTTGACATTGCCCCAATTTCTTTTGCAATCTGGTACGCCATTGCTTCATAGACCTCTTTTGCGTAATTGTCGCCATCATTTATTTTCTTTTCAACTTCTTCAATAGAATTTGTACCAAGGTATGCTATCAAGCCACCTTGTCCCATCACAAATTTTCTCATATCAATCTCGGAGTATTTACCAGAGAAGCATAATTTTATGAATTGTTGTAAGGGTAATCCACCAGTACGCTCTGGTGAAAATGGTCCATCACTCGAGGCATCGTTAACATCAATGATTTTGCCATTTCGAACAGGTGCAATAGAGATTCCCCCACCTAGGTGACATATAATAAATGAGGAATCCTCATAGGATATTTTCAATTCAGCAGCAGCGCGTCGAGCAGTTGCATGTATGTTAAGTGCGTGTGATAATGGTTTTCTTTTTATTTCGGGATGTCCTGAATAGAATGCGAGAGGTTCAAACTCGTTGACAGAAACGGGATCAACAACATAAGAAGGACATTTAAAAGTTTTGGCAATTTCGTCAGCCATCGCACAACCAAGATTTGATGCATGTTCACCCTGATAATTCGCTCGTGCATCATTGATCATATTTTGGTTTATTCTGTAAATACCGCCTTCGACTGGTTTTATCAAACCTCCCATTGCAGCTACAGCTGAACATTGCTTCAGATTTTCATTAACCCAATTCTTTATTGCAGCCATTCTAAAGGGGTACTGATCCCAAATCCCCCTAAACCTCTTTAGTACATCAACATGATGATTAATCCTTGTTTCATCAATCAACTTTCCATCTTGGTATATAGCCAACTTAGTGGAAGTTGATCCGGGGTTTACAACAAGAATTGTAAACTTATGTTGCATTAATTACACCGTTTGTATCTCCTGCTTAGCAGTGACAGATGATTTTCTATCCCCCTCACCATCTGTTTTTGATAATAAATATTTATGAATATTTTCCGCAGCAATTTTTCCATCTCGCATAGCGAGTATAACAGTTGCACCACCACGAGCCAAATCGCCACCTGCGAATATTCCTTCACGACTTGTCAATTGAACTTCATTCACAACAACAGTTCCACGATCGCTAACCGCAAGACCAGGTGTAGTTGCTTGAATAATTGGATTTGGTTTTTGCCCAATTGCTTCGATAACAGTTTGAACAGAAATGATATATTCCGAACCAACTATTGGTATAGGTTTGCGGCGGCCCGATGCATCGGGTTCACCAAGCTCCATCTTCTGACATTCAATTCCTTTCACCCATCCATTTTCATCACCAATTATGCGAGTTGGATTAGTCAGTAAGACAAATTCAACACCTTCTTGTTCGGCATGATGAATTTCTTCTTCTCGAGCTGGCATTTCATTGCGTGACCTTCGATAGATAAGATAAGCTTTTTTAGCACCCAATCTAAGAGATGTACGTACAGCATCCATCGCTGTATTACCACCACCTATGACAGCAACTTCTTTACCAACTTTTATTGGTGTATCAGCAACTGGAAATTTATAAGCCTTCATTAGATTAACACGCGTAAGATATTCGTTTGCTGAATAAACACCACTTAAATTTTCACCTGGAATATTCATAAATGATGGAGTCCCGGCACCTGTTCCTAAAAATATTGCACTAAAACCCCACTCATTAAATAATTCGTCAATAGTTGCGGTACGACCGATGACAAAATTTGTAAATATCTCTACCCCTAATGATCTGATACGATTGGTTTCCATATCAAGAATATTTCGTGGTAGACGAAATTCTGGAATACCATATCTCAAAACACCACCAACGGCATGAAGTGCTTCAAAAATCGTAACTTTATACCCTTTCTTTGCAAGTTCAGCTGCGCAAGTGAGTCCAGCAGGTCCTGAACCAACCACGGCGACTTTTTGTTTTCGGTGTTCAGTTACTATCGGCGGAACAAACAAATTATTTAGCATTTCATAATCAGCAACAAATCTTTCCAATTTACCAATAGCAACGGGTTCATATTTTTTCCCAAGAGTACAGACGCTTTCGCATTGGCTTTCTTGAGGACAAACACGTCCACAAATTGCTGGCAGATAGTTAGCTTCGCGAATTTTATTAACTGCACCAATATAATCTTTCTGATAAATTAATTGGATAAATGTACGAATATCGATAGAAACCGGACATCCCTCAATACAAACCGGATTTTTACACTCCAAGCATCTTGATGCTTCCATTAGAGCACGTTCTTCATTAAGTCCGGATGATACTTCTAAAAAATTTTTATTCCTTACTTCTGCAGTTTGTTCAATCGATTCCTGACGTGGGATTTTCATCCTCTCAGAAGGTTTCATTAAATTTACTGTATTCATTTTGCACCCCCAGTCACTGCATCCATAATCGGCTCCAGCTTGCATCGTTCATCAGAAATTCTTTCAAGGTCGATGTATGTTCTATTTCTTTTAATTAGCTCATCAAAATCGACGAGATGTCCATCAAATTCTGGCCCATCAACACAGGCAAACTTCATTTTCCCACCAATCGTAACTCTACATCCACCACACATACCTGTTCCATCTACCATAATAGCGTTTAAACTTACAAGTGTCTTGACACCGTAAGACTTAGTTAAATTCGAAACTGCTTTCATCATAGGAAGTGGACCGATTGCATATACTGCTTTAATATTTTTGTTCGAGTCGAGAATATCTTTCAACTGATCAGTTACAATGCCTTTCCGACCATAAGAACCATCATCGGTAGTAATATAGCATTCTTTCGATATCGCTGACATTTCTTCTTCAAGAATGATCAAATCTTTTGAACGAGCACCAATAATACTATATATTGTATTTCCAACATCTTTTAAAGCGCGTGCAATTGGATAAACTTCTGCAGTCCCAACGCCACCACCTATACACACAATATCCCCAAAGAACTCTATGGGAGTCGGTGTTCCAAGAGGTCCAACAACATCTAAAATGGCATCTCCTACTCTCTTTGTCGCAAGAAGTTTCGTAGTTTTACCTATTGATTGAACGATGATTGTTATCGTACCTTTAGAAAGGTCACTGTCGACAATTGTGATAGGTATACGTTCACCGTTTTCTTCAATTCTAAGCATGATAAAGTTACCAGCTCTTCGTTTTTTAGCAATATAGGGAGCTTTTATTTCGTATCTTGTAATAGTTGGTGATAAAATTTCTTTTTTTACAATCGAAAACATTAAATCTCCAAAATTTATTTACACAATATAATATTTTTATCTGAACTAACCTAACTTATTTGGTGGATTAGTAAAATTTGCAACACATTCTTTGAGTGATTCATATTCACTTGGAGTTAGTAAAGATTTTACCATTGGAATAATAATATTATTTTCTCTAGTAATATGTTTTTTAAACTGCTCAACCACAACACAGGTTAAATCAATAAGCTCATGTATGGTTGTACTATGTATTTTACCATCTTCAACATCTTTCACAATAGCTGATAGTTCGTGAAACTTTTGCCACATTTCTCTCCGCTCATGACGGATAGAATTTGGTGATTCATATAAATGTTTATCCAGTAATGGAAACAAACAATGCTCTTCCTTCTCATGGTGTTTTAGCATTTCCGTTTCGATAAATCGAATTGAAGAAAGAATTTGTTGGAATGCATTAACTGTAAATCCATCATTTTGAATGTTCTTTGCAATTTGAGCCATTTTATCTAATTCTATCAGACCTTGAGTATGTTCATCACGGAACACATCTAACGGATCTCTTATTATCGTGACCTTATTAATCGAAGCCATTTCTCTCCAAGAAATTATTGTCAGTATTATTTGATATGAATAATTAACATCAATTGTTGTGCCATCGAATTTTTAATTTAAAATAAATTAATCCCTTTTGACCATTACTATTCTTATGCAAATATTATCCATCAGTTTTTCTTATCACTCATGAAAATATTTTGACTCTGGAATCTCATTAATGAGAAAGCTATAGCGCTATATTGATGTAGGTTTAATTTATATAATCAATGCTTAATGAGAATCAACTTTTTAGTCTGGATTTGTGTTGGAGTCTTTAGCTGATAAAAATATACACCTATCGGGAAACGATTAATATCATCCCATGTTATTTCGTGTATCCCCGCTTGCTGCGTGCCTTCAAATAAAGTCTTGACTTTTTGCCCAAGTGTATTGAAGATGCTTATCTCAAGATACATCCTCGAAGGGATTTGATAAATCACATTTGTTTTTATTTCGACTGGGTTTGGATAACATTGGAATAAATAAAATGGATGATAATATTCTTCGATCACATCTTTGAGAATCCATCCGTCAGGATCAAGCTGGACATATTTGACATAATGGTTAATTTGAAATGAATATGATTGATCCTTACTTGAATGAATTACCGATATAGTTGTATCCCATCCATTGCCAATGAATTTAAATTCGATCGGCATTACAAAAAAAAGAGGGTTCGTATTATCCCCAATCTGGGATAGATTTAAATTTATCAAATACTGATAATTAGAATTTGATAGTTCCCATTTGAACGAGTAGCGCGGATACCCTTCACCAAAAACCCATTGGTCAAAAAAATATTTTAGATCCCTTCCGCTTGTCGATTCACATACATTTTGAAAATCCCGAGTTGAAGCTGTGCTGTATTTAAGATCATTATTGTTGGCGTAATTATAAAGTGATTTAAAAAATAAAGAATCACCTAACACATAACGTAGCATATGCAATACAGATGCACCTTTTGAATATACTCTATTTACATTAAATAGATTACGAACATCTGAAGTATCAATAACATACAAAGAACCAACGGCATGACGTGCATTATTCATTTGATTTTTCATATAACTCTGATATGCTGATTTTCCATATTTATTTTCTAAATACAACGCAGTTGTGTATTGTGCAAAACCTTCGTTAAGCCAGAGGTCAGACCAAGTTCGGCAGGTAATCATATCGCCGAACCATTGGTGTGCAAGCTCATGGGCAATCGTATTTTCATTATATGTAGTCGTCGATGTCATCGTCTGGTGTTCCATCGCTCCACCACTACCGAAATCTGCATGGCCATACTTTTCTTTGATAAATGGGTACAATCCAAACAAGTTGGAAAATATCTCAAGCATACCGATTACACGAGGGAGGTTTTCTTTCGCAAAATAAAAATTTTCGGGAAGAACATAATTTAACACCTCCATAGAATCAGTGGGTGAATAACGAAACCAATTCGAAAATTGTTCATAATTTGTAAACGCGACAGAAATCAGATATGATGCGATCGGATAGCTCTCGTGCCAAAAGTGAGTTTTCGTACCATCACCATTATTTATCACCGAGATAAGCTTCCCATTGGATCCAACCTTAAACGAAGAATCACAGGTAATAATTATATCTACCGAGTCTGCTTTATCCGATGGATGATCTTTGCAGGGGAACCAATCGCGTGCACCATAAGGTTCACTCAACGACCAAACCCAAGGCGTTCCATTATGCGCTCCAAATTCGAAGCTCCCAAAACCAGTACTAATCGGAAATCCTCTGTAATATATTTTGGCTGTTAACCATTGTCCCTGGTTTATAAGGGTATCAATATTGATTATTATTGATGATTGGTCTTGAATAAAAGTATGCAAGACGTTATTAACTGCGACAGAATCAACGCGCATCGAATTCATTAAATCGAATATCAATGAAGTGGAGGCGGTTTCTTTGCAAACACCTCTGATCGTGACGCACCCATCGATAATTTGTTGGGCTGTACTTATAGTAAGATTCAGTTTATAATATGAAACATCAAACC
>JBBIRP010000002.1:8735-10307 GCA_037441745.1 Ignavibacteriales bacterium | reverse complement strand
ACACTCCTTATGTCCAGGTTTGCAAAATATTTCTCAGCTTCATACCGGTAGAAATCTTTATCTTGTCCTAATATAAATTGTGCAGTACATAATAGAACCAAAACATAAAATGATTTTAACATTGAAAAGAGTAATTATTTTTTAAATTAATTATCTCTTGCTTACTTTTTCCAGTAGTCTTTTCCTAGTATATGCAATTAAACCACCAGCCTCCACTATTGCTTGACGGGCTTTCGGTAACGGTACGATTGGAAATGATTTACCACTAGTGTGGTTAACAACTTTATCAGAAAATATTTCTAACTCATCTCCCTCATTTGCTTCGATTGTTGGACAGACGATTGTTCTCAAACCCAAATTCACGGAGTTTTGTAAAAATATCCTCGCAAATCCTTTTGCAATTATGACAATCTCGTGACCTTTTATTGTAGAAACAGCTTGTTCGCGAGATGAGCCGCAGCCAAAGTTTGTACCTGCAACTATTACACTGCCAGGTGAAATTTCTTTATCCTTCAAACGTTTGTTCAATCCCGGCATATCTGCAAAGCAGTATTGAGGTGTCTCATTTGGAAGAACTGTCGCCATGAATCTACCTGGATAAATTATGTCTGTAGAAATATCATTTCCCATAACTGCTACAACTTTTGATGTGTTAGGCATAGAATAAAATTCCTTTCTCGAATTAATAAGTCCCGTAAGGACGATATATCTTTGTATGTACCACTCCTAACGGAGTTAAAATTACTTTATTTACAAAATTTCTATTGGATTAGTTATGATTCCCGTTATTGCACTAGCAGCTGCAACGGAAGCAGAACAAAGATAAACTTCAGAATTTGGATTACCCATTCTACCCTTAAAATTTCTATTGGTCGTCGAAAGTGCAATATCACCATCCGCCAATGCACCTTGATGGACTCCTAAACAACAACCACAGTTGGGATTCATAATGATTGCGCCGGCTTCAACTAAATCAGCAATGTATCCAAGTTTCAATGCATTCTTGTAAATTTTCCACGAAGCTGGAAATATAAGCATTCGTACATCCTTTGCAACTTTTTTCCCTTTGAGTATTTTTGCCGCTACTTCTAAATCATCCAATCTTCCATTTGTGCAAGATCCAATGACTACTTGATTTACTTTAATATCTTTAAGATCAGTAATTGGTTTTACATTATCGACAGTATGAGGACAGGCAATCTGAGGTACGAGTTTCGAAGCGTCAACTTCGATAAGTTGATCGTACTTTGCATCTGCGTCTGGTTTCAACAGTTCACCTTTAAAGTCAACTCCTGCTTCTTCTTTAAGATACCTGAGGGTTTCTTCATCAGGTGGAATAATTCCCGATGTCGCTCCAGCTTCTACCGACATATTTGATAACGTAAGCCGTCCCGATGTACTCATATTTCTAATTGCTTCGCCGTGGAACTCAAGTACTTTAAAGTTTGCTCCTTCAGAAGTGAGTTTTCCAATTAAGTAAAGGATTAAATCTTTTGGATAAACACCTTTAGGAAATTTTCCATTTACAATCACTTTTATCGTTCCTGGTACTTCCACGTTTAAAACTGTTCC
>JBBIRP010000002.1:7572-8715 GCA_037441745.1 Ignavibacteriales bacterium | reverse complement strand
CAGACGCTCGCCATTTCTGTAGCACCGATACCAAATGCAAACGCACCCAATGCACCATGACTTGTCGTGTGACTATCGGTCCCAACAATGACTGAACCGGGAAGCACATATCCATTCTCTGGCAAAATCTGGTGACAAATTCCGCCTTCATCGCCACGAATATCATGAAACTTCATTATTCCTTGTTGTTTAACAAAATCTCTGACCCTCTTCTGATTTGTAGCTGTTTTTGAGCTCTCAGCTGGAACTCGGTGATCAAAGATTATCGCTATCTTTGTTGGGTCCCAAACCTTAAGTGGAATTCCTGTGTCCTTATAAATTTCGGTGAATTGGTTTATAACCAAAGCAGCATTTTCGTGCGACATTGCCAAATCAACTTTTGGTTCAAGTACATCACCAACTTTTACTGAATGCTGGTTCGTTGCTTTTGCCAATATTTTTTCTACTAACGTCATTGACATAAAATTATATAGCTCCTTTTACTCTTTTAATTAAATACGAAACCTGAATTTTCAAAATAAGATGAAAAACAAAAATGCTTGCCTTTAGAATCAATATTTTTCAGACTTCGTGTTTTTAATACTTAAACCTGTTTAGTATTTCAGATTATCATTAAATGATTTTCTTTTCTTTAAAACTTTTTATGTCTCCTTCGGTGTAACCTATGCTTTTCAAGATTCCTTCTGTATGTTGAGATAATCGAGGTGGCGGCGTTTCTACTTTGCCTGGTGTTTTTTCAAACTTAGCCGTAAGATTGAAAAGTTTTAAATCTCCAATTCCATCACAATGTATCGTAGAAATAGTCCCTCTATGTTTTATTTGAGGTTGATTCAATGCATCTTCCAAGCTTAATATTTCGCCCGACGGTACATCATGTTGATTAAGTATTTCAACCCAATACTTCGTTTCTTTCTGCATTAATTTTTCTTCGAGCAGCGGTGTAAGAAGTTTACGATTCTTCTTGCGCGTGTCGCGTTCCTGAAAGCGCGGATCGGTTTTTAATTCGGGAACACCGAGAACGTCGGCAACTGCTTCCCATTGTTCTTGCTTATTAGCTGCAATATTGATGTAACCATCTTTTGTTTTAAATACACCCGAAGGTGCTGCTGTGAAATTGTCGTTACCCATTAAAACTGGTTGTTG
>JBBIRP010000002.1:2397-7480 GCA_037441745.1 Ignavibacteriales bacterium | reverse complement strand
AATAGAGCGCTGCCATGATGGCAAATGCAGCGTTAAGTCCACCAACCGTGTCGCAAACCGGAAAACCAGCACGCAGTGGATTTAATCGCTCGTCACCATTTATTGCCATTTCACCACTGAGTCCTTGAATAATCTGGTCGTAAGCTGGTTTCATTGCATCCGGACCATCTTTGCCGAAACCAGATATTCCGCAATAGATAATTTGGGGATTGATTTCTTTTAAAACGCTATAACCAAGTCCAAGCCGGTCCATCACATCGGGACGGAAATTTTCCACAACAACATCTGCTGTTTTCACTAATTTTTTAAAGATTTCTTTACCCTCAGGAAATTTCAGATTGAGTGTTACCGACTTTTTATTAGCATTTTGTGCAAGGAAACTTGTACCCATTTGTTTTTTATTAAGATCAGGGAGACAACCTAATGCGCGGGCAAGATCGCCGCCGGTCGGGTTTTCGATTTTAATGACTTCCGCACCGAGAAGCGCTAAGTGAAGTGTTGCAAATGGTCCCGATAGAACGTTTGTCAGATCGAGAACTCGGATGTTTGATAATAATTTCATTTCTAGGTTCTCTATAGGTCTATTCAAATATATTATGTTAATGTAAGTGGTTCTACTTTATAGACTAGTCCCGGCATCTCACGTTTGAAGAACTTTGCAAAATCTTTTGCGAGATCGATTAACTTCATCAACTGAATTTCCTTACGATATCCTATCCGTTGAAGTGCATAGATAAAATCTTCAGTGCAAACATTTCCGGCGGCAACTTTCGTGAACGGGCAACCGCCAAGTCCGGCAACAGACGACTCGTAGTTCAGCACACCAACGCGCATCGCTGCAAATACGTTCGCCAGTCCAAGCCCGTACGTGTTGTGGAAATGGCACGCCGCTTCGACCGTGCTGTCGAGTGTGAAGATTGCTTCGTACAGTTGTTCCACCTGATCTGGATAGGCGTGCCCTGCCGTGTCGGCAAGACTGATGTTTTTCAATCCCGCTTCGAGGTACTTCTGCACGATGCCGAGGACTCGCTCTTGCGGTACCGGTCCCTCGAATCCGCACCCGAACGCCGACTGCACCGAGACCTGTACGCGCTTCCCTGCCGCAACCGCCTGCTTCGCGGTCGCGACGATGCGCATCGTCGCTTCCGCCGTACTCATGCCAGTGTTCTTCTGGCTGTGCGTTTCACTGGCAGAAACACCCATACAATACATTTCAACACCACACCTCTCACCTCGCTCCAATCCTTTCTCGTTCAGAATAAGCCCTGAGAAAATAGTTTTACTTTTTTTGTCCTTTTTTATCTGTTTAAAAATTTTATCCGTATCAGCCATCTGCGGAACTTTTTCGGGATGGACAAATGAACCAAGCTGAATTATATCTATACCAGAATCCATAATTTGATAAATCCACTTTAGCTTTTGTTCGATCGGAACGATTTGCTTTTCCATCTGCAAGCCATCACGAAGGCTAACTTCGTGTATAATTATTTTTTTCATAAAAAAATTTTGTGATTTATAACTTCTCCGCTATCGCTTCAGCCATCTCGAGAGTTTTACTGCTTCCGCCCATATCGTATGTTCGAACTTTGCCTTCCTTTATCACTTGAGCTACAGCATTTTCTAACTTATTTCCTTTTTCTTTTTCACCCAACCAATCAAGCATCATCTTTGCAGCGAGAATTGTTGCTATGGGATTTACTTTATATTGTCCAGCATACTTTGGTGCTGAGCCGTGAGTCGGTTCAAATACAGCAAGTTTTTCACCAATATTTCCTGAACAACCAAATCCCAAACCACCAACCATTTGAGCACAGAGGTCAGAGATAATATCTCCATAAAGATTAGGAGCTACCAACACATCATAATTGTGTGGATTTTTTAGAAGCCACATTGTTGCGGCATCAATATTTGCATCGTCCATTTGAATTTCTGGATAACTCCTTGCCACTTCTTTAGCTATCTCGAAGAACAAGCCATCAGATGCACGAACGACATTTGCTTTGTGAATAATTGTCACCTTTTTTCTATTGAACTCCTTCGCAAATTTGAAAGCTGAATGTATAATTCTTTCTGAACCTTTTCGAGTATTAATTTTGCAAGAAATTGCAAATTCATCTTTTTGATAATCTTTGAATGCAGAAAATGGTTTTGATAATTTCAATAATGTATTTGTCAACTCATTGGGTACGGGATAGAATTCTACGCCCGAATAAAGGTCTTCCGTGTTCTCTCTAAAAACTACAAGATCGATATTCTCTTTATAATTAAGTGGATTGCCTGGGTATGCTTTACATGGTCGTAGGCAAATATAAAGATCAAACATTTGCCGCATCCTAACAATAGGAGAACGATAAATCAATCCTTTCCCTCTCAGTTCAGGAACCAATTCGGCTTCTGCTGCTTTCACTGGTTTCGACGTTATCGCTCCGAACATTGCAGCGTCGACATTTTTAAGAAGGTCGATCGTCCGTTGAGGAAATGCGTCACCTTCCTTACACCAAAATTTCCATCCGATGTCGCCGTGAATATATTCTGCATCGAGTTGGAGTTTATTTAAAACAATTTTTGCAGCTTCGAGCACTTCGATTCCAATTCCATCCCCTGGAAGCCAAGCTATCTTATAATGTGCCATAAATTAATAGTTAAATGTGTCAAAATTATTTGATTGATTCAAACGGTTTCTGCTCTGCAACAGACGATCCAAGCAATTTGGTTAGAATTTTTTCCATTACCATTTTTCATTCTTTAGTTCTTCCTTAAATTCATATTTCTCTGTCTTGTAAATTTCTTCTTTCGTATCAGCTATTGCTGAGGTTAATAATGAGATTAATAATTGACCTTCTTCTTGGGAAATGTAAAGAATCATAAATCATCCTTTCAAATCAGACTCAATGCTATTTTTATTTCTTTCTTTAGGTATATGAACATCACCGACCTAATATAAAAATTCTGCATTTCTAAAAAAAATCCCATGTACGATAAATACATGGGATCATTTTAAATTAGTCATATTGAAAATTATTATTAAAAAGATAGCTCAGTACCGAAAACGTTTATTTTCCCGTTAATATGTTTCGATTTGTCGATGATTTTACCGGTATTGTCTATAATTCCAGTATGACAACTTGAACACAAGGAGATAGTATAAGTAATGTGACCCACGGGTGGCAAATTATGGCATGTGGTTCCACATTCTACCTGTGATGAGCCTTTTGTCCAAAGTGGTGAAAATTTATTGCCTACAATAACAGTATCAGAATATATAAATTGATTGCTAGATTTTGATTTACTCAACTTCCAATTCCCATGACAAAATGTGTTGCTACATTTTAACGAATCATAATGATATGAGGGATTTGGTAAACCATCTGCCGATGGGGTATTTGCAAGTGTATCGTTGAAAAGAACGGACACATTATATGGCACATCTATATGACCAGCCTCTGAAACAGATGAAGGGACAATATGGCATTCTGAACATTTTACTGATTTTCCAAGTGTTCCTGTTAACAAATGTTTTTGATGCGCGCCCACACCTCGGGATGATTCAAGTGTATCGCCATTTATTCCTCTCGGTGGCGCAAAAGATGTTATATCATCAGGAGCTGCTCGAAACACACCATGGCATGTGTTGCACGCATCCGGGCTTTTTGCAACACTATCTACTGTTGCATGGCACTCTGGACTCGAACACGATTTGTCAACCCTTATGCCACCTGTGTATGAAATACCGTGACAAGGTTTACATTGTTCTAATGGGAAATTATTACTAATCATGAAATCTTTATGAGATATTCCATTTACAAATTTTACCTCATGAGGAAATGGTGAATGACAATTGAAACAAGATTTACCACTCGTTCCACCATCATACGTTGAACCATGACACGTTTTACATTCAGCTGTTTCCCAGTTTTTCGTTTTAAGATACTTACCGTGAAAATTTAAATCAGTAGTATCTGACCAACCTTTCTCATGAATCTTTACTTCGCCACTGGTTGCAACAGGTAAATCCTTCTTCAAATCGGTACAGCTTTCCAGCATCAGAAGAAAACCGACTAATATCAATTTAAGAATGTATTGGATTTTCATTATCTCACACCTCCATTCTCAGTATGGCAGATCATACAAACGGGATCCGCGCCCTCAACATCATGACATGACATACAAGACTCAATATCTCTTTTAGCAAGCCGTGCGTGCAAACCGCCACCAGATCCTTTCCCGATCGTCTTAAATCCAGCCTCGTCATGATTCCTTGGGCGTATCCTTCCTTGGTTTATATTGCCGCCAGCCTGATGGCATTCAGTACAAAATCTTTGCTGATCATGACATGAATAACAATCATATCGTTTAACCCTGGCATCGATAGCATGATTGAAACGGTAATTCAATTCATGGACTTGACTCAATTTTAATTCATTTGGAGTATCCTTGAGTTTCAATTTCGGACTTGGATCACTCATTAAGTCCTTATAAGAACCAAAGCCTTTCAATTCTATTCCCGAATGACAACCTTGACAAAAACTTTCTGTATGACATGTAGAGCACGAAACATTCAATTCTCCAATTCGAGTTAATCTTTTATGATCTTTTTTAAAATTACCAGAGAGATGATCTCCAGGAATTAAGCTTGCCAAATCGTTATGGCATGTTTCACATTGTGTGGTAATATTTTTTTGATTATGACAGTTTGTGCAAGTAGTCATACCTGGCATATTAGCTGATGTTGCATAAGTTACTTGAGAAACATTTTCATGACAAGTTTCACATTTTATTTCTTTGGTTAAATGCTTCTCATGTGAAAATGTAATATCTCGAATAGGATTTTCAATTGCGATTATATTTTCTGGATCGATATGGCAAAAGCCACACTCTTCAGACAGTTTATCTTCATGGCATGTTTTACAACTTTCATGATCACCAAGCAAATTATCGGACGATAATTTACTCTTCTCGGCATCATAATGACAATCAGTGCACATCACACCAACTTCTTGAACATGTAGTTTATGAGAGAATTTAATAAATCGTGAATGATCTTCCTCTTTCCAGCTTCGATCCAAAGAACTTTGCATTGCTA
>JBBIRP010000002.1:1463-2381 GCA_037441745.1 Ignavibacteriales bacterium | reverse complement strand
GATTACGAGCAAAAAATTTAATAAAATATATCGCATATTACTTACCCGTACCTTTCTCGGAATAGAAATTATGGTTAAACCAATAATTTACACTGCCAAATACCCTCACATCATTTTCTACAATCCTATTTTTAAGCCACTGAACTTGCACATCAAACGAAAATGATTTAATCAAATTAATTATTGCTCCGATTGAGCTTGAGTATGTATTTTCATTAGACGAAGTTTTTTCCAGACGATAATTAGTTAATGATACTGAAATGGTTGGGATCAGCTGTCTGTTAATTAGAGGATATTCACCTTCGATTGTAAATGAATTTAATTCACCCGCATAACCATCACTACCTGAATATGAACAACTCCCATATTTTGTATTTATACCAACAGTATATCTCTTGCTATTATCATTATCATATTGGACAAATGCAAATCTACTAAACGTTTTAACATTTTGGGATAAAGAATATTCAACTCCAGCTTCATACTCTGATGTAGCTTCAACTTTAAAAATGGAAAAGAATGAGTTGTATGGGATCCTCGGTTTGCGATAAATATACGTTCCTGTCAATGCAAAGTTATGAGAAACATTAAAATGGCCGTCTATTTCACCTCGTAGAACAACTTTTGAATTCAGATCATAGTCGAGACGCCCGTACATAGTATACTTTTTATTGAAAACATACCTAATATCTCCTCCGATGATTTGTTCCTTACGGATACCAGATGGAACTTGCATTGAGATTGGGTTGAAATCAACATCTGGTCGCTTTGCAGTGTATCCGACTAAACTTCGTTGACGGTTCATGTAGCTTAGACTAATTTTACTGTTATCAGAAAAATTACCGATCAATTGACCACCAATGAAAATATTCCTATCAAGATCAGATAGATCGCTAACTCTCAAATCGGACGGAACAT
>JBBIRP010000002.1:0-1437 GCA_037441745.1 Ignavibacteriales bacterium | reverse complement strand
TGATTTTATCTTCCATTAGATTCGCTCTTAATTTAGCTCCATCTACGATACCATTCCCCATACCCGCGAAGATTGGTATTCTGCCAATTCGGACGTCGAACAAATTAGCTACGTTTTTCCAATCTAAATAAAGATTATAAATTCTAATTTGACCGTCATTCGAGAATTTTCCAGCACTCCCAATCGCACCGTTCACTGATGTATGAAGACTCAAGTCCTTATATTCACCCTCTAATTGAACCGTTTGGAAAACACGAGTGATTATATTTGACTGACCAACCGTATCGTATCTTTCCCATCCATAGACAGACGACGACAACCTTCCACTAATCTTTTGAGATAGAACAACATTAACACAAATTAAAACACTTAATAATGAACATTGTATATAACGTTTCATATTACCCACCAAGCGAATATATATTTTATTGTTTATTAATTATTAAAATTCACTATGTAAAAAAACAATTATATTCTTCAATTACGGTATATTAAACATATCTACAGATGCTTGTGCATAATCGACAAGTGGACTAAAATATAAACCGATCAAAAGTGTAGGTATAACCAGAACGAGGAGTATGATAACTTGAGGTACAGAAAATTTTATTGGTTGATCATTTGCGCTTTGTTCGCGAAGAAACATGTTTCTGAAAATTCTTACATAATAATATAATGAAACCACGCTATTTAGAACCCCAACGATTGCTAACCAAAACCATTTTGCATTAATAAGTGCTGCAAAGATATAAAGTTTACCAATAAATCCTGCAGTTGGTGGAATGCCTGTTAGTGATAACAAGAAAATTGTCATGGCAACACCTACTAATGGAGCTCTATACCCAAGTCCTTTATAATCTTCGATATCTTCACTTCCAATTTTATCAGCAACTATCATTACAGTATAAAAGGCACCGAGATTCATGAAAAGGTAAACCACGAAGTAAATCATAATTGCTGAAAAACCTTCATTACTAAGAACCACAACTCCCATCAGCATATAGCCCGCATGTGCAATGCTTGAATATGCAAGAAGTCGCTTGAGATTACTTTGCCAGATTGCTACTAAATTTCCGATTGTCATTGTTAGAACCGACAATGCTGCAATTATGTAATTCCAATCGAAACCTTTTAAAATAGCCCACGAACCTACGGCAGGTCCAACAGCTGGATCAATAAATGATATTTTAAAGAAGCGCATCATCATTGCAAAACCTGCCGCCTTTGATGCAACTGAAAGAAAAGCTGTTATTGTTATAGGTGCCCCTTCATAAACATCCGGCGTCCAGAAGTGGAATGGCACTGCAGATATTTTATATCCAAAACCGACTATAATTAAAATACTTGCAATAATTAGTGGAACCGCATTTATATTCCCCGTCTTCAAGACTTGGTTAATTCCGTAAACATCTATTGCACCTGTTAACCCAAACAAGA
>JBBIRP010000001.1:41205-50280 GCA_037441745.1 Ignavibacteriales bacterium | reverse complement strand
AAGAGTGGAGATGAGATAGTAAGCACACCAAAACTTTATGGAGGTACTTATAGATTTTTCAGAGATTCGCTTCCAAATTATAAAATAACAGTGAAGTATGTGGATTCAAATTCACTCGAAGATTTATTATATCTTATAACTCCAAAGACCAGAGTAGTTTATTTTGAAACACCAACAAATCCAACTCTCAGCATTGTTGACATAAAGAAGTTGGTAAAGCTTACGCGGAAAATGGAACTGAAATTTGGTAAAAAGATTACAATTATAATTGACAATACATTTGCAACCATATTTAATCAAAAACCGTTCGATTTTGGTGTAGATGTAATAGTCGAAAGTTCTACTAAATATTTAGGAGGTCATACAGATTTAATGGGAGGGGTTATTATAGGTAAGAAGAAATTAATTAATCAAGTAAAAACTTTAGCTAAACACTTAGGAGGATGTGCCGATCCGTTTGCGGCATTTTTATTGGATAGAAGTTTAAAGACATTTATTTTAAGAATCCAAAAACAGAATGAGAATGCCATCATATTGGCACGTGAGCTTGAAAAGCATCCTAAAGTACTTCGAGTAATATATCCGGGCTTGCCCTCTCATCCACAATATAATTTAGCCAAGAAGCAAATGATGGGATTTGGAGGTATGGTAACAATCGAAGTGAAGGGTGGAGTAAAAAGTGCCGTTAAAGTTTGCGACTCATTAAAAATTGCAGTAAATGCTATGTCGCTTGGCGGCGTTGAAACACTCGTAAGTATACCCGTTTATTCATCTCACATCAATATGAGTGAAGAGGAATTAAAAAAACATGGAGTAGCTCAAGGAATGATTCGCATATCGGTTGGTGTAGAGGAGGTAGATGATTTGATTAACGACTTCATTCAAGCTTTAAGCAGAATATGAGATTATAAAAAATAGAAGTCCGACTTCTCTCTAAGAATCTCTCGGCAAGAAGTCGGACTTTTGTTTTTATTTATCTTACTAAAATCATTTTCTTCACCTCACATCTGGAGCGTTAAATTGTGCCCATGGCGACTTGATGTTGACAGCAACAACGGGTTAGCCAATGTAAATAGTATATTCACTTCCTAGATAAACGTCACCAGGGTTATCTCCTGCTCGCCAATCCCCATTTGGATTAGTGTTTGGGTCTTGCCCAGCTGCATTATGCAGCGAATCGAGTATCAGCAATGTTGCAAAGAAGAAAATCTTCTTTGTATGTTGTAGAAACTGGTTCGTAACTTTTTCTCCTTTTATGAGAAGTTATTTAATTGTTTTTCGTTAATTAGATTATATATGCAAATAAAAACGACACAAGTCTCTTGCAGAAGAGGAATGCCTGAGGTGACCAGCTTCGAATTTTTGTTTGCGTTACGAGGGTAGTGGCGCTTCTACTACCATTTTCTGTTACTTTGTCTTTATTTTCCTTTCAACTGATTTCATATTTACAGTCTACATGCATAAAATTCCTTTCGTTTATTACAAATCATATGTGTACACACCAACGCCACCCTATGGAGTGTATCTAGGTGTTCCGTGCGCAGCGAATAATTTACCCTTGAAGTATTTTAAAAAAGGCAAAGGGTATCGCAAGTCTGGTTCTTCTGAGTTTAGAATATGGCCCAGCTTCGATCCATCTGACATGTGAACCCACCCTTCCTTTTCTTTCCACTCCTTCACACCCTGATAATTTATTGCAATAAACATTCTTTTTCCAGCGAATGCAATAGCAGTGAGTTGTGCGTATAGCGTTGGAGTAACTAAGTATGCGGAGCGAGAAGATGGAATCTTATCGTGATATAGCACCCACTGATCGTTAATGAGAATTTTAATTACAGCTGGGGGATAGCTTGCTGCCCGCCAAAACCTGCAAAAAGCGTATCGTTCTTTAAAGCCATGGCATTCGGGGTGGAAGACTATAATTCCATTGAGGAGAACCCATTCTCTAAATGAGTATAGGTGTAACCATTAAATCGGAAGAGAACGCCTGCCAACCAGTGGGGTCGTAAATAAACTAATTCAGTACCACCGGAAATTTTCTTGATATATTTCGCTCCGGCATAATGAAGGTAACCGTCTGGTCCTGGCACTTCCTCATAAGAACCATCTGGATGAACACGATAAATCTCTACAGCATTGCCAAATAAGGTCTGCATGCCGTAGAGTGTATCTCTTATAAATACAATATCTCCATCCGCTGAGGTATCCCGTAAACTTTCTGGTGTTGGGAATGCAGCCCGCTACACACCGTCAGGCAGCATCGTGTAAATACTGTCGTTCCACAAGCAATAAAGTGTGTCGTCATGAAATGTCATCGATCCTATTGTAACGAGAAATCCCTTTATCTTTGTCCATACAACTGCACCCGCTGTTTTGTACACCACACTTATATCGCCCCGATAAAAACAGTTGCCAGAAGATATACACGTATCTTTCACGTTAGGGTCGACGGCAGTGAGATACAGTACATCGTTATGTTGAATCATATATCTCACATCAAGTGACGCCAATTCAGGCACGACTTTCCATGTCGGCTTTTCTTCTATAGTTGGAGGATTAATTTTTTCTCTGCAACCAAAATCTACCAGAAGCAAACCCAATAATAATTATTGTAAAATCATAAAATTTATTCTTTCAGTTCATTGACTTGTTTAATGACCTTAGAGACCAAAACGATTTTATTATGGAAAAAAATTTAATACACCATATCCAGTTGAAAGTCCAACATATTTAAACGCTCTATCAATGTGAATTGTATTTCCAGAACGAATCACGGCATAAACCGGACCATTTGGTATCCAGATGTTATCTTATATTGTTTGTGCGAACACTTTTATTGGTATTAATAATCCAATAGATAATAAAAACATAAAGAGTTTCATGTTTAAAATGGTTTTTCCTCCAAATATTTTTTCTTTCATTTCATTGTTTAGATTAATACTAAAAAACCGCCTTATCCCTTTGCACAATACTGATGAACCGGAGATATATGTAAATCGTTTGTAATAAAATTTTGTACTCGCCTAATTAATCGGTGGGAATTACTTTTTATTTCGTACAACATTTTATTCCAATCCCTTTCCTTAAATGTAAGTGTAACTAATTACAGAAGAGGTTATATATGATATTTAAAAAATCCAAATATTTACGAATATTAGCATTATCGTAACTATTTCAATTATAAGGAGTTAAGATTGGTTTTTTTGATATTGTGCATTTGCTCACTTGATAAAAATTATTAGAAATCCTGTGTTCGATATTGTTGGTAGTAACAAAAATTATCTGGTTCTCAAAATCCATTTGGGAACTAAATGAGCCAACGAACAATGATCGTTTAAAAAAATTTTGTACCGAGAGTGTGGTTTAGGTATTAAAACTATTATTATTTAAAGAAGAAAATTTTGAGAACGATAATTACAGCCCACTTTTTAGGGGGAATCGAGTTTGCGGGTAAGTCAGACATTTGATTAGATAAGTAAATACGGTCTATTGCATACTATTAAACTTTTTTGTATATTTTTAACAATAAAAAATTTTTTTCGAGGAAACAATGGCAAAAATTTGTGAAATTTGTGGAAAAAAACCAGTAAGTGGACATAATATCAGCCACGCTCATAATAGAACAAAACGACGTTGGCTGCCAAATCTTCAGAGCATCCGAGTTCAAGTAAATGGACGTTCAAAAAGGATGCGTGTTTGTACAACCTGCATTAAACAAGGTCGAGTACAAAAAGCTGCCTAACATAAATTATAATATTATTCAAGCCCATTCTGATCAATTTAGAATGGGCTTTTTTATTATTATTCAAATTTGAAATTATTCTATATTTTTGTAAATTACAAAAAAATTTAAATAGAATGTCAATCCCGAATTCATTAACCATCTTTAGGATAATATTAACACCAATTTTTATCTTACTTCTTTTTGATGATGCATCAACATCCAAACAATTATCATTAGTTGTTTATATTGTTGCTGCATCGACAGACTGGTACGATGGTTGGGTTGCAAGAAAATATGGTTATGTATCCCGTTGGGGTAAATTTCTCGATCCACTTGCAGATAAAATACTGGCCTTGGCTGCTTTATTTTCTTTCTCGTATCTAAACCTAATTGACTCTTGGATGGTTTGGATTATCGTTATGCGAGACGTTCTAATTACAACTTTAAGGAGTTATGCTGAATGGCATGGTAAACCTATCGTGACTTCAAAAACAGCACAAGCAAAAACTTTTGGTGAATTTATTGTAATATACTACATCCTCATTCTATACGTTGCTAGCAATATCCCAATTATAAGGAACGATTATAAAATCTGGATTGAAAATATGATGGACTCTCGTGTCCTTTTTGGTATGATGTTGTTAGTTACGCTTTCTACTATTGGTACCGGAGTTATGTATATATTTGATAATAGAAAACTTATCGTCGAATTATATTCAAGGTGCTTTGGAACAGCCGCATCAAACTGACAAGAAAGTAAATCCTTTCTTTATAAGAATAATTGCAACAGGATTTTACTCAGGTTATTCACCTATCGCACCAGGGACTGTCGGTAGTTTAGTAGCTCTTGTAATCTATTGGATTTTAAATCTTATAAATCCCATTATATTTTTTATAGTCATTATAATAACTTTTTTCATCGGCATAATTTCGTCACAGAGAATGGAATTAATTCTGGGAGAAGACCCCCCAGCTGTTGTGATCGATGAGATCGTAGGAATGTGGATATCACTTCTTTTTATACACAAAAATCATTTTCTTGTGATAGCTGCATTTTTTATTTTTAGAATTTATGATATTATAAAACCACAGCCAGCACGCTTCGTTGAAAAATTTAAAAATGGTTGGGGAATAATGCTCGACGATGTAGTCTCAGGGATTTATTCGAATATTACACTACAATTAATCATTATAATCATACACAAATTTTAATATATATGAATGCTACCATAATCTCAATTGGTGATGAGATACTCATTGGTCAAGTTTTAAATACAAACGCAGCTTTTATTTCTGAAAAACTCAATGCGATCGGAATTGAAATAATAAAAATTATTACAGTTGGAGATGTTGAGGAAGAAATTATCACATCATTTCAAGAATATTATGGTAAAACCGACATTCTCATTGTAACCGGTGGATTAGGTCCTACACATGACGATGTGACGAGAAAGGCTGTTTGCAAGTTTTTCGATGTTAAATTAGTTAAAAGTAATGAAGCCAAGAAAAATGTGGAAAATTTTTTACAGAAACGTAATAGGCATTGGTCAAAAGCAGCTGAAGATCAAACTTACATTCCAGAAGGGGCACAAGTTATACCAAATAAATACGGAACTGCGGTAGGAGAATTTTTTACAAGAAATGGGAAATATTTTATTGTCATGCCGGGGGTACCTTATGAGATGGAAAGTATGGTCGAAGATTTCATAATCCCGTACTTCAAAGACAAAATTAAAAATAAATTCATTCTTCACAAAACGCTTTTAACAACAGGGATTCCGGAATCCGAACTGTCTTCGAAACTTGGTGACATAAACAAGGTTCTGAAAGGAGAAAAACTTGCTTTCCTCCCTTCTCCAAGTGGAGTAAGACTTCGAATCACGGTTCAAGGATTGAATAAAAAAGAATGCACGATGAAAATAACACGAATAGAAAAAACCATTCGTTCAAAAATCCAAAATTATATATATGGGGTTAATGATGAACAGTTAGAAGAAATCATCGGCAAATTACTAACATCTCGAAAATTAAAAATCGCAATCGCCGAATCTTGTACGGGTGGATTAATCGCAAATAAAATAACAAACGTAGCAGGAAGTTCTGTCTACTTTGACCAAGCAGTCGTAACGTACAGCAATAAATCAAAAATTCAACTTCTTAACGTCCCGGAGAATATGATTAAAAAACATGGAGCAGTTAGCAAAGAGGTTGCAAAAGCTATGGCTGAAAGCATCAGACGATTAGCTAATGTTGATATTGGGATTTCAACAACGGGAATAGCTGGTCCAACGGGTGCAACTCGCAATAAACCAATTGGTTTAGTTTGGATTGGTTATTCTGATAAAAATGAAACGAAAGCAACTAAATTTTATTTTGGTGATGATCGAATCAGGGTAAAGGAAAGAGCTGCACAAGCAGCGATGGATTTAATTCGTGAAGAAATTTTAAAGATATGAAATAATATGGCATCAATTAGGACATTTATTGCATTCGATACACCAGAAGAGATTAAAAAAGAAATGTTTATCATACAGGCACAATTGAAAGATTCTCATGCTGATGTTAAATGGGAATTAGAGTCAAAATTCCACGTTACAATAAAATTCTTGGGTAATGTAGATGAGTCTAAATTGCCTAATATTATACGCACATGTCAATCAATTATCGAAAGAACACCAAGTTTCGACGTTGTTTACGAAAATTTAGGATGTTTCCCAAACATTAAACACCCTCGAGTAATTTGGATTGGTTGTAAGAATGAAAATGGAGAGTTATTGACTTTAAAACAGTCACTGGATACCGCATTAATACCGTTAGGTTTTGAAAGAGAAGATAGAGATTTTCATCCACATATAACATTAGGTAGAGTTCGAACGTCAAAAGGACTACAAAACTTGATTCCAATGTTAATAAATATTACCTTTGAACGAAGGAAAGCTTCCATTAGTGAAATCTTAGTTATGAAAAGCATTCTGAGACCAGAGGGATCAAATTATTTTGTTTTAAAAACGATAAAACTAAAGGCATAATTTAAATGATAAAAAAAACAACTAAGGAAAATAAAATTAAAACAGTACTTTTCATTGATGATGAACCAATGTGGCTTGAAGCAATTCGTTTATCACTTTCGGATGAAAATTTTAAAATCATCACAGCAAATGATGGAGAAACTGCATTGAAGAAGTTGCACCAGAAAAAACCTGATTTAATTATGAGCGATGTGCGAATGCCGAACATAAACGGATTTGATTTATTCCTTAAAGTTAAGTCCAATCCGAAATTTAAAAATGTTCCGTACGTATTTATGTCATCGATTGACGACTATGATGCAAAGAAAACAGCTAAGGAACTTGGAGCAAATGGTTATATTGAAAAACCATTCGATTCAGAACAAATAAAAAACGTTATAGTCGATTTCCTATCGCATTCAAAGAGAGAACAGTTCGGGAAATAAAAACAAAATATGAACTATATAATTTTTTAAAAGGAGTACACTATGGCAGAAGATATAAGTAAGGAATCTAAATTACAAGCATTGAAGATAGCTGTAGAACAAATCGAGAAGCAGCACGGAAAAGGTGCTATAATGAAATTAGATGAGGGACCAATCACTAAAGTTGATTTTATTTCGACTGGTTCAATTTCTTTAGATGCAGCCATAGGGATCGGCGGCATCCCCCGTGGACGAGTAACTGAAATATTCGGACCGGAAGCATCCGGGAAAACAACAATATGCCTTCATGTGATCGCAGAAGCCCAAAAGAAGAGCGGCATCGCAGCGTTTATTGATACTGAGCATGCTCTGGATATAAACTACGCAAAAAAATTAGGTGTCGACACAAACAATTTGATGCTTTCACAACCTGAGTATGGTGAACAAGCTCTTGAGATAGTTGAAACACTTGTGCGAAGTGGCGCACTTGATGTTATTGTAGTGGATTCAGTTGCAGCATTAACGCCACGAGCCGAAATCGAAGGAGAAATGGGGGACCCAACCATGGGAGTACAAGCAAGATTAATGTCTCAAGCTTTAAGAAAACTTACAGCATCAATTAGTAAATCAAAAACATCTGTGATGTTCACAAATCAGCTTAGACAAAAGATTGGAATAATGTTTGGTAATCCGGAAACAACAACAGGTGGAAATGCTTTGAAATTCTATGCATCACTTCGCTTAGACGTAAGAAGAATTGAAGCAATAAAGGACGGTCAGAATTTTGTTGGCAACCGTGTAAAAGTAAAAGTAGTGAAAAACAAAGTCGCACCACCTTTTAAAGAGGCTCAATTTGATATTCTTTATAACGAAGGTATATCAAAATTAGGTGACTTGATTGACACTGCAGTCGAAAACAACATCATCACTAAAAGCGGATCCTGGTTTGCATATGAGAATGAAAGAATTGGGCAAGGACGTGATGCAGTGAAAAGATATCTTCAAGAGAACGAGAAAATTGCAAAACAAATTGAATTTGAACTTCGAAAGAAACTTGGACTGCTTGAAGAAGAACAAACAAAACCAACGAAAACAGAACAAGCAAAAAAACTCAAGTAAAAAGTTAGATTCACTCGAATAAATAAATGACTATCACAAAAATCGAGAGGCAGAAACGCCATCCCGACAGAGTAAATCTGTATTTGGATGGCAAATTTGCATTGGGCGTTCATCAAGAAGTTATTGTCAAATACGGTTTGAGGAAGGGTGATAAAATTTCCAAAGAACTTATAGATAAACTTGTATTACATGAAGAGTATGCACTTGCCAAACAAAAAGCAATACGTTTGATGAATAGAAGACAGCGAACAGAGAAAGAAATTCGTAGCAAACTCATAGAAAAAGAATTTCATCCTGCTATTGTAGATGAAACCATTAAACACTTAAAAACAATAAAACTAATAAATGACGAAGCATATGCTCGTGCATATATTCATGATGTACTTTTAAAAAGATCGCTCAGTCGTAAATATCTAAAACAACAACTTCAATCAAAAGGTGTGGATAAACTAATTATCGAAAAAGTACTTGATGAAAATTTTTCACCAGATCAGGAAATAAAAATTGCACGGGAAGCTGCTGAAAAACTTCTTGAACGATATCAATCATCTCTCAAGAAAATCGAACCAGAGAAACAATATCGGAGAATTGCACAATATCTGATTCGTCACGGATTCAGTTGGACGATCATTCTCCCAATCCTAAACAAAATATTCAACAACAAGGCAATAACACATATTGAGCCGTAGTATGTCATCAGTAGTTTTTGATATCGAAACACTTGCCTTCCCTCTTGAATCATTTGATGAAGTTCAAATACAATATCTATTAAAATTTGCAGACACAGATGAAAAACGTG
>JBBIRP010000001.1:37742-41194 GCA_037441745.1 Ignavibacteriales bacterium | reverse complement strand
AGAAAATGAGTCTGAACGCATTGACTGCACAAATCATTGCAATTGGAATGTTAAATCCAGATACGATGAGTGGTAAAGTGTTTTATCAATCAGATGTAAAAGAAAAATACAACTCAGATGATGGTAAAATTGAATTCATCTCCGGTAGTGAAAAAGAAATTCTTTTAAACTTTTGGAATGCCATAAAACACTATGACCGATATATTACCTTTAACGGACGTTCATTCGATAATCCATTTGTGATGCTTCGTTCCGCGATTATAGGTGTTCAACCAACTCGAAACTTGATGCCTTATCGATATGATGCGAAGGAACATTGTGACTTACTCGAACAGTTGACTTTTTATGGCGCGGTTCGTAAGTTCAATTTAGATTTTTATTGTAAAGCATTTGGAATAAAAAGTCCTAAAAGCGAAGGTATTACCGGTTTAGACCTTAGTCTTCTTTACAACGAGAAGAAATTTAAAAAAATTGCTGAATATTGCATTGGAGATGTAATTGCCACAGCGGAATTGTTTAAACGATGGAATGAATTCTTAAATATTTAAGAAGGTAAGATTTATAACACATGACAATAAATAGAAAGTTGCCTTCCTTCGAGTCATCAAGGATTGATGAGACTGATTATCTCATAATCGATGTTGAGACCACCGGACTTTCGGTAGAACGTGGAGATCGAGTTTGTGAAATTGGAGCTGTGAAATTACGAGGCAATGCTGTAATTGAAACATACGGGAGTCTGATTAATCCGCGGAGACCTATTTCATATGGAGCTTTCGCTGTTAATGGTATAACCCCACAAATGTTGATTGATGCACCTGAATTTTCAGAGGTTGCAGATAAAATTTGGAACATGATGAATAGTTCAGTACTTGTTGCATATAATGCTCCTTTTGATCTATCCTTTATTACAAACGAATTCCAACTTCTTGGTTATCCTTCAATTAAAAACACAACCATTGATGCACTTACATTAGCCCGGAAACTTTTACCGGGACTTCAAACTTACCAGCAGGAAAATGTAGCGAAAGTAATTGGCATTCAATTTCCTGTAAGGCATCGTGCACTCGAGGATGCTATGGCTACTACACAATTATTTATGATATTTGTATCCATTCTTAAAGCTCATGATTGTGCATTGGTTAAAGATTTTTGGAGAGACGATATTGCGTACGTAATCTACAAACGTCGGATGGATATTATTACAAATGCTTTATCAAATACAAAAAATTTATGGATAAAGTATCTATCACCAACAAGTGCTGAAATTACTGATAGAATAATAACTCCGAAGGAATTTTTAATCGAAAATGTTGGGGTAAAGAAAACAACTTATCTAAATGCTTATTGCCATTCTACGAAAGCAGATAGAAGTTTTAAAATAGATAGAATATTAGATTTAAGAATTATTTAATTAAACCGTATATTTTAAAAAAGTCCGACTTCTATACAAGATTCTCTCTGTAAGAAAACGGACTTTTGTATTGATTTATCTTACTAAAATCATTTTCTTCACATCTGTAAATGTACCAGCTTGCAAGCGGTAGTAATATACACCACTTGGTAATCTTGAAGCATCAAATGTTACAGATTTGTAACCTGCTTCCTGATATTCGTTCACTACTTTAATAACTTCACGACCAATCAGATCATAAATCACTAACTTCACGTGTGTTGCTTCAGGTAGTGAGTAGTCGATTCTTGTTTGTGGATTGAATGGGTTTGGATAGTTTTGATATAATACTATGTTTTTTATATTACCTTCAGCGAATGTTTTCACGGATGTCGGATTACCAATCATCGGGAATTCTATGTAGGCAGGATGAGATTCATCAATGATAATAGAAACACTTGTTTGTTCAAGCATTGGAATGACAAACGGAAACTCTCCGAGTAATTTCCGATTTGTTTTATCAATGTTTGTAAGTTCGATGCGTATTCGATTTCCTTTAGAAAATTTGTGTGCATGCGACATTCCTTCAACTTCGATCCAATCGCTTGTTCCTGCTTGCCAATGCCTTGCCGTAAAATTGATTCTATTTATGAAGTATTTCTGACCATTACTATCGACTTCATAAATCTGTGCGTGCAGAGGAAACTTTTCGAAGTTTGATTGAACATATAATCTCATCTTTGGAGTACCTATCCACGATAAATCTTCCCAAATTATAGGTGATGTAAACGAGATCGTTTGCTTCGGTATTAGAACATCGAAACGAGGTCCTTTAAAACCTTCAACATATGCAGTATCGAAATTATAGGATGGGTTTAAGTAATTGTTCGTTAAAGTAAATGTGTCGACGTGAATTGGGTAATTGAAAAGGAGGGTTGAATCTTGAGCAAGATAAAACTTCTGGCGTGTAATATTATTTGGTGGCCACAAAGAGGTTTGCTCTCTCGTCCAAGAAAAATAGCCGAGTGAATCCATCGGGAGATGGCTATATGCGTATGAATAAATTGGTTCTTCCAATATACCATTTTGCTCTCCTCTTAAAAAATAATTAAACCAACTTGTTACTGTAAAGGATTGATAATATCTTTCTGTTTCTGAAATATCGGAGAAGTGGCCATAAGTGCCTACATACAATTTTTTTATACCGTTATAATTTGTAAATGATGAAATTCCATTTTCTATTGAAAAGTAATGATCTTGCCATTTTAATAATCTAAGAGAAGGAACCATCTTACTGTTTAATTGTGACGTATCGAGGTCTCTTCCTGGAATAAAATGTTCTGCAAAAGCATCATAATTATCCTCTCGAATAAACTTCCATAAAGTGTCTCTAATAGGATCAAATCTGACTCCAATATTAGATTGCAGAAGAAGCAGAATTGTTCTACGGAAACAACCATTCATAAGCATATCCGATGCCCAATTTGGTATGATCACATCCGTTGAAACCGCGCTTACATGTAAATCATCTGAAATTGCCCACAAGCCGTGAAGTCCTCCTTGCGAACCACCCGCTAAACCAATTTTATTTGAATCAACATCAGGTAATGATTTTAAGAACGATAAAACCTCCGAGAGATCAACTCGTTCTTTATGAGACATAATGGTCGACCCTCCTGTTGATTTCCCGTGTCCTCTTACAGAGTAACACATTGTTATATACCCGTTTTTAGAATAAAACCATGAATTTGAAGTATCCCAATCCTTTGATAGTCCAAACCCGTGTACAAATAGAATAGCTGGATAACCATTTATTGGTTTAGGTGTTGTTGGAATATAATATGTTGCATCTAAGCTGTCGCTATATGTTGTTTCAATGAAAAGATCATAGCGCGTTTGAGCAAACATTATTTGTATTATCAACAATGAAGTTATTGAAAATATTACGAGATTGTGTTTCATTTGATAAGGACCATCTTTTGAAAGTTATAAAATATTCTATCATTTTTATCGAACACTGAAATTAAATAGAAGTAAACCCCACTTGGTAAATCGCCGC
>JBBIRP010000001.1:0-37719 GCA_037441745.1 Ignavibacteriales bacterium | reverse complement strand
ACCTGTTTCCTGCATATCATCTGTAATCGTTGCTATCATTTGGCCAAGAATATTATAAACATCTATTTTAACTTTTGCTCTGCAAGGTAAATCGTATGAAATTGTTGTTGTGGGATTGAAAGGGTTTGGATAGTTTGGATAAACTTTAAATTGTGCCGGAATTGTAAATTCATTATGTTTTGTATCCGTTACTGTACCTGAAGAATAGGTTTTTAAAATTGTACCTCCACTACCAACAGCAAAACCGAGTGTATTGTTTATAAACTCTATGTTAAATAGATCATGAGAATCGGCAGTATATTGAGAAAACCAATTTATTCCCCCATTAGTGGTGTAGAATATCTTTCCATTTTCTCCAACCGCGTAAAAGGTCGTTTCGTTTTTTGCGTAAATGTCATGAACTGCTATGGGTAAAGGTACATCAACATTAATCCATTCGTTGGGTGATCTGTAAAATATAACTGTACCGCTGTCACCTACAATCCAGTGATAAAAACCTTTTTCAATGACCGAGTTTATTTTATGCGTTGTTCTAAGTGTTCCGGTCGTCCAGGTCATACCCTCATCAGTTGTGTTGAGATATCTTCCGTTTTCGAAATATACAATTAATTGATTCCCTAATGGGGATTGTATGCTGATACCAGATATGTTGGAAAGGCTATCCAAATTTGATGTTGTCCAGCTTTTTCCCCCGTCCGTGGTATGTGACAACAATCCACTTTCACCATAAATCCAACCATCTGTTTCTGTACGAAAACGTATTCCGCTGATATTTTGTGTCGTTCCAATATTGATTCTTACCCAGTTCTCTCCTAAATTTGTACTTTGATAAACAAATCCATTATCACCGGCCGTAAGCATGTTTTCAGGTGATAAATAACATATTGATCTTAATGGAAGTGCCGAGCCAACATAAATTTCCTGCCAAGTTTTTCCACCATCGACGGTTTTTAAAATTGTTCCGTGTTCTCCGACGACAAATCCAATTAAACTATCAACAAACTTTATGTCATACCATCTCTGCCAGTAATTTAGAGATTGCCTGAACCATTTCCGTGTATAAGTTTCTGGTGTAATAAGTGTAAAATGTTTTCCGATCCCGCATTTGTTTTCTGTTATTGAATCAATTGTTACAAAATTTCCGAAATAATTTACACTTGATGGAAGATTTATCCAAGAACTTCCATCGTAAACATAACATCTTAACAGACGTTCATCTTGAACGCCATTCCCAACCTCTTTGTAGTAGGTATATAGATCATCATACATCCATTGAAATTTTGCAACGAATTGTGCAGTCGATGGGTAGGGTACTACTTCCACCCAACGTCTAACATAATTTTCAGCATCCGGATTTATTATACCTGGTGGAACAGAATCGGGATGAACTCGAATAAGAATACTATCTAAATCTTGAAATTCTTTAAACCAAAGCGTTGCAATCTGTCTACCATCGTATGTAATAAAATGGTAAGGAACCCCCACTTGAGACACGGGAAGAATTGCTTGATTATATTCACCGCTTGGTGAATTGATAAAAGTTTTTTTCAGATAATTTTTTCTTGCTGTAATGAAATACTTTAAAGCCTCTGCATGATCGTAGAAATCTTGCAATGTGCCCCACCTCTGATCATCAAGATTAACATAATCGTTAATAACTGATACTAAACTATCTATCTTAGGGAATAAATATTCTTCTGTAAAAACTGTATTTAGTACTGTATCTAAATGGAGTTTTAATTCATTCCAGAGAACAGGGTCTGCCATAAATCTATCTTTCAAAACATTTGAAGGACCAGACAGCGGTGGAAATGTGTATGCAAAACCCTCGTTGAGAAGGGTAGCAGGATAAGGAATAGAAGGATCTCCATCTCGACCAAAGGACAAATCATAATCCCACGGAATTATTGACCATTGTTGATTTACTTTTGAAGTATCTCGATAAAGAAGATAGTTTTTATTGTAACAGTCTCCCATCATCATGAGAATGTTTCCAGTGAACCAGTTGAAAACACTTTGTATATCGAAGTATTTATTCAATGTATCACGGAAGGCATTATCGGATGCAGAATTGATTGCATTGATAAGTTCTGCAAGATCGGAATAATCATTTGTGTTGCCGATTTCTTTGTCGTAGTAAAGTTTGAGTAAACTATCGGGTTGCAATGTAAGATCAGCATTGACGTAAGTATCATTTGCCTCGTATAAAGGAGCTATTTTTCGATTTCTGTTTTGTAGAAAATACTTATCTACCTTTTCTATGAAAAGATACAATCCTTCTTTGCCGTTAATAGAGAAAATTGAAAGATGAGCCCAAGGAGCAAGAGCACCGAGACTTCCGAAAATATCCCATGCAAGCTTTTCGCGTAGGAAAGATTTATCGGTGTACATAGCATTGAAGTTCACGCTCTGCATGTTTTCAAATAAATTTGTTTTTGAGAATTTTAAGCGATAAGATTTTTTCGGATAGTATCTAGTCGAGTGACCCTTGAAACGAATTTGCGCATCATTCCAATAGTTGCCTTTATATTCAAACGTCGCAGGAATCAACGAATCACTAAATATATCACGCGTAAAAAGTAGTTGATAATCATTCGCCGTCATTGTAACCGAATATTTAGATAATTGTGAGAAAGCAGTAATCGATGAAAGAAAGAAAATGGCAAGGCATCTCATGCTACCCCTTAAAAAATAAAGAATGATTATCAATTTTTACTCCAATTAAAAACTTTTTAAATATATTGATATCATTTTTTATATTCAAATGATTTTGTGATGGTTAAATTTAATGTTTTTATAATCATAGATTGGGAAATTTTGATTCTTGAATGATGTTCGAAATGATTAAATTATAATAGTAGAAAGGTCAACACGATGTCAGAATCAGAAATGACCGCAATTCAAGCTATCCAAGCAATACTTGCTCCAGCATTGGGTATTTCTGCGGTGGGACTTCTCCTTTTGAGTTTGAGTAATCGATATTCAACAATCATAAATCGTATTCGTTTATTGAACGACGAGAAAAGAAAATTTTTTCATCACATTGGAGAAAACAAAGAATTAGCTTATCCGGATAATGTTAGATTTATGAGTATAACTAAGCAGATCACAGAACTGTTGCTTCGCAGCAGATACATAAGAAATGCTATTCTTTCTATGCAGACGGCGATTGGAATGTTTGTACTTTCGTCTGTTGCCATAGCTATTAATCTATTTATAACAACAAAGATCTTGCGTGCAATTCCATTAGTAATTTTTATGATTGGGATGACTGGTTTATTCGTTGGTATTATTTTTTACTCTTTGGAAATATATAGGTCGTATAAAATAATCTTGCTTGAAGTGAAGGGAGAAGAATAACCAATGGAAGCTATGAATATATTGTCGAGTTTCCCGAGATGCAAATTCTCACTATTACCGACACCGCTTCATAAACTTGAAAATATTTCAAGGGATTTGTCTTGTAATATTTATTGTAAACGCGACGATTTAACAGGATTTGCTTTTGGTGGGAATAAAACAAGGAAACTGGATTTTTTAATAGCTGATGTAATAAGTAAGAAATTTAATGCGATCATTGCCGTTGGAGCCGTACAATCAAATTTTTGTAGAATTGCAGCTGCAGCAGCGAAGAATGTTGGTATAGATATATATCTTATTCTCGGAGGGATAAAGCCACAGAGACCTACAGCCAATTACTTGTTAGCTCAAATATTTGGTAGTAAGATACATCATATTGTCTCTAAAGATTGGAACGACTGGGAAAGAGTCAGCCGTCAACTTGGTGATGATTTGAAAACTCAAGGTAAACATGCCTATATACTTCCAGTCGGTGGTTCGACCCCCCTTGGTGCATTAGGTTATGTTAATGCATTTTTTGAGATTTTAAACGATTGTAAGCGAATGAATATCGAGTTTGACTCAATTATACACGCATCTTCTTCCGGCGGTACACAGGCTGGTTTAATCGTCGGTAAAACATTGTCCAGTTGGAAAGGTAAAATAATCGGTATGGGAGTCGCGAAAAGTAATGAACAATTAAAAAATGAAATTTACAAATTGGCTATCGAGACTGGAAAATTATTTGATGTAAATATAAAAGAGAATGATGTTATTGTAGATAACTCATATATGGGTGAAGGTTATGGTGAAAGGACCGAGGGTGCGGAAAACGCAATAAACTACTTTGGTAAGAAAGAAGGGATTCTATTGGATCATGTTTATACAGGTAAAGCTGCGGCTGGACTATTAGATTATGCCAACAAAAGGTTGATTACCTCAAGCGAAAAAGTATTATTTATTCATACGGGTGGAAATATTGAGTTGTTTGAATGAAAGCAAATTGCCAATCTTAGCTGCGCTAAGGAAACAATTGGATCAGATATTCCAGCAAATCGTTTTCAATAGTTGTTTTTGGAGATTCAACAATACGGCCGACCTCAATACCACGGTACTTAACAATGAAAGTTGGAACGTTTGTAATATTATTTTCTTTAGCAACTTCTGCGGGTATCTGCATTGTTCTATCTTCAGCTACCAAGATAATTTTATCGGATGGGAAATCTATCATATCCATAATTTTAAAAAACCTTGGAAGCTCACGCCTGCTATCGCTACACCACATACCATAGACAATAAAATATTCAACGCTGTCTTTCATTCTCTTCAAACGCTCGATTGTTTCTTGGTGCGGTTTGTAATTATTATAAGCTGTATCAAACCAAGCAGCGTAAGTTGGTGATTGAAATACAGACCGCGGCGTCCATCCTACTTCAATATGCTCATTTGGTTTGACAGATAAAATTTTTTTGGTTGATGAACAACCATATACAAATAAAAGGGTTGTTAAAAAATAGATCGTTCGTTTCATTATAAATTCTTTAAAACGTTTAGTTGTTTTAGTCATAAACATTTCAGCCTTTCATGAAATATTTTTCTGTTCTTTTGGTATAAACTTTAGAGAGGTGGAATTTACACAATGGCGAACATTTTTTGGTGTCATACCTTCACCGATAAAAATATGTCCGAGATGGGCACCGCATTTAGCACAAACAATTTCTGTCCTAATGCCATCTCTGTCCGGAATACGTTTAACAGCTCCATGGATTTCATCATCGAAACTTGGCCAACCGCAGCCCGATTCGAATTTATCATTAGAGCGGTACAATGGTGCATCGCAGCGTTTGCAAATATAAGTGCCTTCGTCTTTGAAATTTACAAATTTACCTGTATGTGGTAATTCTGTTTGCTTTTGAAGAATTATTTTCTCTTCTGCGGAGGTTAATTTATTGTATTTCATTTGATACGAATGTTTGCAAATTTAAAAAATCTTCCCTGTAATCAAATAAAGATTCACAATTGAAATACGCATCAATAAACAAAATAGCAAAAATTGAAAAAAGTTGTCAGATAAATTCTGTTATTGGGTTTTCATCACATCAAACAGCCACTTATTAAAATTTCTATTAAATTTGTTGATCTTCCTTTACCTTCTTGCCGAATATTACTGCAAGTAAAATTCCAAGTATTATGTAATAAATTATTCCATAAATAAACCACTGAAAAGCAAGTGAATAAGGCATTGGGTACGTCGCATAAGAAGCGTATGCCATCGGGGTTGATAATAGGAGTCCCATGTATAGCCCGTATCGAATTCCTTCGGTAATTCCTTTGCCTTCGTACCCTTTGGAAAATATAAAAGAGAAGAAGAAAGATTGAATTAAATAAACGAGGTAGTAAACCCACATCAGTCTATCCATGTCGGCTTTTGATCTCATGAATTTACTTACTTCTTCTGTCTGGTATGTTGAGGATAGTATCAAACCATGGATAATAAAATTTAAGACAGCCATCGCAATAAAAACCACAATAAAGCCGAACCACACTTTTTTATTCATAAAACCCTCCAAAATTGTTTGAATTTCGATTTATTATTTAGATTTATATTATATATTACATAAGTAATATTCAAAAATCAAATTAACATTTGTATTGATCAGGTCTTCGATTTTTAAATAAATGGTTATATTCAGTTACAAACTTATCGTTTGCTTCTGCTAAATCAATTTCTTCGACGTGAATGTTTGGCTCTGAATGTCCGAGCCGGACTAATACTTGCCCCTTCGGTGTAACGATTTCACTGTTTCCGATGAAGGTTAAATTTATTTCGCCACGCATTTCTTCGCCAACACGATTAACGGTTGCTGCAAAGATTCGGTTCTCTACACAACGGGTGATCATTGCATCGGGGCAGTAAGGCAATACAAGATTCGATGGATGTGCGATTAGCTGAATTCCTTTAAGTGCTAAAGTTCTAGCTACCTCTGGGTATATCCAATCGAAGCAAATCATCATCCCAATTTTACCAAACGGCAGGTCAAAGACGGGAAAACCTAAATTACCGGGTGTAAAAAATAGATTCTCTCTATAGAATAGATGAACCTTTCTGTAAATTCCAATCACTTTTTCTGGCCCGATGAGTGCGGAAGAGTTATAAAAATACTCTTCGTCTTTCTCAGCAAATCCACACACAATGTAGCAATGTTTTTGTTTGGTAAAATGCTGAAGCGTTTGAATTGTGAAACCATTTTGTGATTCAGCAAGTTTTAATAATTCTTTCTGTTCTATGAAATTATATCCGGTGTTGAATAGTTCGGGAAGAATATAAAGCTCAGCGTTTACATTCTCCATCACACTAATTGCGGAGTATACATTTTCTTTTGTTTCTCCAAATATTGGACTTGTTTGAACGATTGCAATTTTCATATCATCAAATATAATTTCTTTTTAGAAAATTCAAAAGAATATGTGTTAGTTGCATTTGATTAAATTAATACCTATATTAAAATCGCAATCAACAGTACACCGTTGTTTTGCTTTTAAGAGATTTGGCAGTAAACCGTTCGAATCATTTAATTTGAGTGGTACGCCAGGATTCAAAATCGCAGCAAATGGTGAAAATGAATGCCATTTAATGCGATTTTTCATTTTAAGAGCATACAGTTAAGGCGTACCTCTGACCTCAGAGCATCGAGGCAAACATATAATAGAAAGGATAATTCCATGGAAAAAGGAACAGTCAAATGGTTCAACGGAGCAAAAGGTTATGGGTTTATTTCACGTCAAGATGGAGAAGATGTTTTTGTGCATTTCAAAGCCATCTCTGGCGATGGTTATAAATCATTGAATGAAGGTGATAAGGTTGAGTTCGAAATAGAGCGTGGCCCAAAAGGACTTCAAGCTGCAAACGTTTCGAAGATATAACATCTATTTAACCAAATTAAAAATCCCGCCTCGAAAGAGAGCGGGATTTTTTTATAAGTAAATTTAAGCAATCTCTTTCTCAACCTTTCTCATCCTCTTGGATACTAGGACGACTATAGTAGCCACAGATGCATTGCAAAATACGATCGAATATCCCGTTGGGAAATCGAAATTGTACGACAAAATGATTGCAATTAAATTTATTAACGTTCCAATTATCCATGCGTTTACTAAACTTTTTCCCTTACCAATTGATATTGATATAAGCGAAGGGGAAACAAGGATAGCAAATACTACTAATACACCGGCAAGCTTAACTGAGCTTGTAACAGTTACAGCAAAGGTTACGAAGAACAATAAATCTCTGGTGAAACCAGTCATTTTATAATGGAAGAATAAGATAATTCCGCCAAGTAATGAGTATATTATTGCAACCTGAACTATATCTCTTAAGGGTGTAAATAAAATATCTGCCGCCATTAATTTCTGAAATTCCTCCATTCCGTGTTGAGTTTTAGATAAAACGATAAACACAATAGAAACACCAAATGCATATAACAATCCTATAAATGCTTCAACGTTAGTTGTTTTTTTTGCTGCATATGCAATGAAGTACCCGCCGATTAATGCAAACGCTAATGAAATTGGGTAGATATATTCTCCATCGAGGAGGAAAATTGAAAAGGCAGCCCCCACTGCCGACATCTGCCCGATGGCAAGGTCTGTAAAAATTATTCCGCGGCGGATTATCTCAAGTCCAAAGTAAGAATGTATCCCTACCAAAATTACAGAAAGGAGAAACGCATACAATAGTACGTCAATCATTTGTCAATCTCCCTACAATCTCGTCGAATAGTGAGAATATATCGTTAACTCCTTTTACAGCTTCGACATCATGAGGTAATATTATCATTCTAATATAATATTTTTTCGAAAGGAACTCCGCAGCATCTTTTGAATGATATACATCTTGCCATATCATCTTCACTTCGCTTGAAGCCAATATTTTTTCTAACGACTCAATGTGTTTAGATGTCGGTGGAATGCCTGGCAACGGTTCTATAGTGGATACTAATTCAATACCGATTCTCTTAATCATATAGTCATAAAGTCTATGATACTCTATTATTCTCACTCCTTTGAGCGGTTTCAATCTTTCAGTCCATTCTTTCAATTTATGATTGTATTTATCAAGAAAGTCTAAACCATTTTTTTCGAAAAATGATTTATTTTGAGGATCAATTTCAGACAATTTTTTAGAAACAGCTTCTGCAATTTTAGGTATGTTGTTGAAATCAAGATAAAAATGTGGGTTTCCATCCGGATGGATGTCGCCCTGCGCACGCGAGACACTGCTTGGAACATCTATCAAGTCTACGTGTTTGGATAAGTCGAGCAATCCACCGCTACCAACTTGTATTTTGGGATTGTTGGCTTGCTTTAGCAATTGTGGTAGCCAACCAATCTCAAGTTGTGCGCCGTTGATGATTAGCAAATCAGCATTTCGCAGTTTGGCAATAAACGATGGTTTAGGTATGATTGTGTGTGGATCAAATTCTCCGTTAGCTAAAGAGAAAACGCTAGCCTTATCTCCACCGATTTCTGCTACGATACTTTTTATATAAGGATAGGTTACAACAACGTTTAATTCTTTAGCATGAACTGAATCCAGTAAAATGACAAGTAATATTAAGAATATTTTTTTCATATTAATTTCCTTTCTAATTAAAAAGAATGTGCCCCGTGAGCACCAATTGTTAAATTCACCTGAAGTAAAATTTCGTTATTAACTTTTCTTTCTTCTTCAAGATACTTTGTTCGATCGTATGAATATTCTAATCGTATGCGAGAAAATTCAGTAGGATTATATTCAATCATACTTGAAAACTGAGGTAATCCATTTGACAAGTTTAATATATTGTCGTCCCTTGTGATATCATTATTTGATAAAAGGTCGTATCGCAAACCGGTTCTCCAGTTTTTATTGAACTTATAAACGATCTGAGCATATAATCCGGACTGATCTTTTTTTATTTTTTCTTTTTGAGAATTTAGAGTTGAATCTTTAATATAAAGATCTCCATCAGTTATTCTATTCAAATACTCAAACTGCAAAGTTACATCTCGGTATGATTCGAAAATGAACTTCATTGTTAAATTTGCATTCCATATTCTTGTATTAGCATAAATGGCATGACCATCTGGGTTATTGCTATCGAATTCATTATTCAGACGACTTTTACCAAAAGCTCCCGAAACACCAGCAAGTGTTGTAACATTTCCAACATCGATGGAAGTACGAATAAAGCCTGTGTAAAGATTTGGGGCTTTACTGCTTTTGATTTTAATATTACGCGCAGCATCTTGATACCCATCGGTACCAAAACTATTTTCATTATCACCTTTAAGTACTTCACCACCTATTAGTAAATAGAAATCGGTCGGTGTTATCCAATTAATCTGAGCACCAACCTCATTCAGACCTTCTGGACCAAAGAAAGTTTTATAAACAAGCGGCATATTTGCAAAATCCCAATAATGTGCATGCTGTTCGTTAATCCTTCCAATACCGCTTAGAAACTTTCCACCCTTAATTTGAAAACCGAGCGGTAGATTACGCGTCATAAAATATCCTTCTTCAACGTCAAAACCCTCGGCGGAGAGATGGAATATTCCAATTAAATCGAAATATGGATCAACAGTTGATGAGACAGATAATTCTGCATAATTAAAATTAAAGCCCGACAGAGAATTCATGTCTGTGTTCGCTTGCCCATGGGTAGTTTCTTTGCTTGAAGATAGGATTAAACCGGGGGTTTCAACCAGTTTAATTTCATCGTTGTCGAGATTGCGGTGTAAATAAGAAACGTCTAAAATGAATGATATATCCGGGATAAACTTTGATTGTGAAAATGGATTATCCGAAGATGTTTGTCCAAACATAACCATGCCTGGAATAAAAAATAAAATAAGTGCAAAAAGATTAAACCTATTCATATTAGGAACTCCTATAAAGTATATAACACATACATTGTTAATTAAATCTAAGACAATGCATGTTTGACGGTTTTTAAAAAAATGTTGGTTAAAACCTATTTATTGGATTCGTATTGGAGGTGCTCGTACGTGTTTTTTAACAATGAATGGCGAAATGTATATAGTGAGAGTTGTCCAAATTAAAACGAGTAAAACTTGTAAAACCAATATATATATTGGTTGAAAAAATAAGATACCATGGAAGATTCTTATTAAAACACAGAGTGGACAACTGATTTCATCATGTTGTTGATTACCAAAATGGAAATGAAAGAAAAGCGTACTTACTAGAATTATAAGTGATATAACGATTATAAATGTAAGCATCATTTTCATAATGAAAATATAAACAATAGTATGGTGAAGTGCAAATGATGAAAATTGAATATTTTAAATAAGTAGTTTAACTTGAATAAAATTTTCAATATTGAACGAGAAAGGATGATAAAGATTTATTGGATATCAACGAAAGAAAAACCAATGGTTGATTTGGTAATTTAATTTATTTTCAAAAAGATGATGAAAGTAAATGGTATGGGGATGCTCTTTATAATTGGATTGATTATGATTCGGATGATTATGATTAACAAACTGGAGCTTTGAGTTTAGGTTATCTTTTAAGAAGAAACATCAGATTGATTGGGGAATACACATATAATTTAAAAAATAAGTACGGTCAATTTGCTTCAGATTTTGTATCTGCATTCTAATCCTTAATCGGCTTGATTATCTGTACGATCATTACAGAAAAGAGTATCCTAACCTGTAAGGTGCTTATTCAAGAGGTTTTGAGTTCTTGTGTGAATAAATAATTAACACCCCTCTTTCTTCTTCTTCTTTGCTATGGCTGGCGCAGATGTGGTGCTTGGCATCTCAGGTTTTGGCATGGGTTTCTTTGCAAGTAATTCTTCTTTACCGCTAGTTTGCGGAGAGCCACCGAAAAATTTGCTGACATCTATTAACTTTTTAAATGAAGCAATTTCTTCAGGTTTTGGATTCTGAGGAAGTATTGGAAAAAGTATTTTATCGGTCCATTCTTCTAATCCTCCGCGAAGAATATAAACTGCTTTGTACCCTATAGCTTTTAAAAGCATCCATGCTTGCGCAGAATGTATACCACCCTGGGAGTAAAGAATAATTTTTTCATTTCTAAGCATAGGGTAATTGTTTATCCCCGATAGTTGAACGTTCTCTGCTGTTGGAATGTGATATTCGTTGAATTCTTTCTCCGATCTCAAATCAATTAGACGATAATCTGCTTTGCCCTGTATTATCCAATCTGCTAATTCTTCTACATCAATGTGGTCAACTTCTTTTTCAACGATCAGTGCCAATTCTTTTGCATCAAGAGAAAATGAATTGCCTTTGTATGGATTACCAGCAAATATTGCCGCTAATCCAAGTATGAATGCAATCCATGCAAGTTTTTTATTCAATGATAAATTTTGAAAAAAGTTTTTCATTTCATGGCTCCATTATTTTATTACCAAGTTTTTTTTCTACCCATTCAGCAACAGCAAATCCACCAATCGCCATCATCACAACGGCAAACACTAAGACACCATATGTAATGTTGAGTAACTGTGGGAGTGTAATCTGCCCCATAGGTGTGGAGTTATAGAAGTTACTAATTAGTGGGAATATTTCACCGAAAATGAATATTCCAAAAATGATACCGAGTAGATAGATCATTCCATCAATTTTTCCGGTAACCGCTGAAACGCATGAAGTTCCAGGGCAATATCCACCAATTACGAATCCGATACCAAGTATTAAACCGCCGATGGTTTGTGGAACAATATAGGTCGGATTTAAGTAGACTAACGACAAATCCATCCAACCAAGTACAGATAAATAATAAATACCGATCATTGCTGTAATAATTGCAGTGAACATTACTTTGAATACAGTCATGTCGTTAAAATAAAATTGAGCAGCAAGTTTACGAGCATTCCCAAATCCGGCACGTTCCAAGAAGAATCCAAAACCAATGCCGATGACAAATGCAACGACTAAACTAACATCATCGCCAAATAATCCATATTTATAAAAAGGAATATTCATTTCCATTGTCTCCTAAAAAAATATGCAATCATGTAAGCTCCACCGAAAACGGCTAGCATAAACGCCCAACTACCAACGTTAAGTACGGCGCCACCCGTTAATGCCTGACCGCTTGTGCAGCCACGTGCAAGTTTTGCACCGATACCCATTATCGAACCACCGATGAAAGCGTAAATTAATCGGCTGCGTATGGATATATTTGGCCCTTTTTCAATTGTTTTCTTGATTCTGTTTGCGAGCGCACCGGAAATAAACCCGCCAGTAAAAACTCCGAGAACTTCGAATACCAACCAATCCTTCAGCGGACTTTTACTTGTATCTGATATATATTCAGAGTAGAATTCGTTTGTTCTTGCATGCTCTGGAGTAATCGCATTGATACTTGTTGCCACAAGTGTTGAGAATGCACCCGATGCACCAAGTCCACGACCCATTATGACGTAAGATAAAAGAAGCACAAAACCCAAACCTATGCCTGATAAATATGGATTCCAGTACGGCTTTTGAAAGTGTTGAATTTCATTTTGTTTTGATGACATAATTAAATCCTTCTATTTTATTTTTTTACTCTTTTTACATTTCCAGCGTACCTTATGGTTATGTATTAAACCATGAAAGCTACAAAGCTAATCATTTAAATGCTGCGTCTATCCAGCGTGAATATTGTCCTGCTTCGACAATTATAAATCGTAAAATCAATCCACCTGTTATCACAAGAATTGGTGCAATTGGTGTATGTTTGATTTTATGATTTACTGCTAATAATTGGATAGTCAATGGAATAACGATTCCAAGTCCAATCACGAATACCCAAAATGCTGGTGAGAATATTCCATTTAACAATAACATTGCCGATTGTATATGAACTTTTGTGGATGTAATCATTCCAATCAAGTATAAGCTTATCACAAAAATTTCAATTATTAAAAAGCCATTATCAGCTTTAGCAAGTAATTCTCTTTCATCAATATTCTTTGCCACCAGATGAACAAATGCTGCTGCTGAAGATAAACCAGAAATTACAAACAACATCCATAACATAGAACTATTCCATAATGGTCGAGCACCTAACGCGCTTAATAAAACACCAGTGTAAATACCAAGAAATCCACCCAGCAACATATTAACAACTCCGATAGTCTTGATTAAATATTTATGTTCTTGTAACTTTTCGGACATTCTGTTCATCCATTGAAATCTTTTTGAAAAATATTCAGAAACATTAACGAAGAAACTTGTAATCTTTGCAGGATATACAACGACCAAGATCCATGCACCCCAAGACATTGGGGAAGCGATCTTGAACGTTAAGTATAATCGCCAGGTATATAATTTATGCTCAAGGTCTAAAAACAACGCAAACATACCCAAGCTCAATAAGATCATCCCCAACAATGGTAAAACTCTGCAGACACAATTCTTATCCAGATATTTACCTTTAAAAATAAAATATCCAGTTATTATCATAATACCTGCAACCAAACCGCCTATAAAAAGATAGACTGAAATTTCCCATCCCCAGATATGCAGAGATGGATCAATCATTTCATTATGTCGTGTTATTGTGTATTCATGCATATTATCTCACACTAAATAAAATATTTGTGGTCTTGTCCCAGTTTCGGGAATCAATGAATGATTTTCCCTTGATGCAAGAAGCTTGCTTACTTGACTGTTAGGATCATCAAAATCTCCGAAGTACATGCAATGAGTCGGACAGACAGAAACACATGCTGGATCCAACCCCTTTTCAACCCGGTGAACACAAAATGTACATTTATCTGCATAGCCCTCGGGATGAATAAATCGTGCATCATACGGGCATGACGCGAGACATGCCTTGCAACCGATACATAAATCGTGAGTCACAAGTACGATACCACCGAGATCGTGTACATGGCTTGCGCCAGTTGGACAACAGTAAACACACGGAGGATGATCACAATGATTGCATCGCTCGGTTCTGATTTCCATATGGAGATTGGGATTTTTACCACGCACATCCTGCACAATCCAATCACGATTGAATGCTTCGGGTACATCGTTTTCAGTTTTGCAAGCGACAACACAATCCATGCAGCCGACACATTTTTTCGTGTCAATCACCATTCCAAATCGTGCCATGATTAATCCCCAATCTCAATTGTTACAAAATTCATATTCATGCTAGTTGCACCCATTAATGGATCAATTTCGTATCGGGTAAGCAATTGTGCATCGCTTGCACCTTTTAAGTATACATGTTTCAATCCTTTTGCGGTATGGCCAAAACCGTGTACCATGAAAACACAATCGGGCCTTATTCTTTCTGTTACTTTGACTTTTACTTTATTGCTCATCACGCCATCCTGATTTTTTAATTTTATATAGTCACCGTTTTTTATCCCGTAACGTTCTGCAATAATTGTATTAATCCAAACTTCGTTTTCAGACATCATATCGGATAAAATTCTGTTAGATTGAGTTCGACTAAATGAATGTACGGATGCCCTGCCATATAACAATCTGAACGACCCAACAGGTCCATTTGAAGGACGTTTATATTTCGGCACAGGATCAAATCCCGCTTGTTGAAGTTGAGGGGAGTAGAATTCAATCTTCCCCGATGGAGTTGGAAATTCTGCTGGTACGCCTTCATCAAAATAGATTGGCTGTTTAGCCCCGAGTATGATACCGTTCTTCCTCAACTCGTCAAAACTTAATCCAGCCGCAGTCAGTCGATAATTGAAATATTCCTCAATATCTTTCCAAGGGAAATAATTTCCGAGTCCTAATTTTTCAGCAAGTTTTTTTGCAATCCACCAATTCGGTTTTTGATCATTTGGTGATTCAACGACTGGTTGTCTCAAAGCAATGAAAGGTTCACGAAACCACTCAACATTTAAATCATCATATCTCTCAAGATAAACCGATTCTGGTAATACTACATCTGCCCAACCTGCAATCTCGCTTGGGATTACATCGACAACAACCATCAAATCTAAATTCTGAATCGCCTGTTTAGTGATTTCTCCATTTGGTAACGCTTGCATCAGGTTTGTTGCATAAACAAACCATCCCTTGATAGGATACGGATTACCTGTGAGAGTTGCTTCACGAATTCCAGTTGTAATCGCTTCATCTGCGAACGGATATTTTTTATTAGGATTATCGACTTTTTCTTTCGTCGGATTTGGATAAGCTGGATATGGATACGATCGGACATCCATACTTACCGGATAATAGAATCCACCCTTTCTTCCCCAACTTCCTAAAAGTGCATTTAGTAAAGCAATTGCTCTACTTCGTTGTGCATCATCGCCATACCAATTGACGTGCCTACCTGGGTGGATTAAAGCCGCTGGTTTGTAACGAGCCATTTCGCGAGCTGTTGAAAGGATAAGCTTTGGCTCAATGCCTGTTTCTGGGTAAGCCCACTCAGGAGTGTAAGACGAAATCTCCGCCTTGAATTGTTCAAAGCCGAATCCATATTTCTCGACATATTCCTTATCATAGAGATTTTCAGTAACGATGACATTCATCCATGCAAGCAAAAGCGCGAGATCGGTTCCGGGTTTTATTGGTAGATAAAATTTTGCTTTACTTGCAGCGATGGAGAACCTCGGGTCAACTACTATGATCGATGCACCATTATCAATCGCCTCTGCAAACTCTTGTACTTGTGTGTTGTGCATATTCTCACCAAGATGGCTGCCGATAAGCACGAGACATTGAGCGTTTCTAATATCTGTTCGTTCCGGGGAACTGACGTCTTCGCCAAAGGTTAACTTGAAACCGACATCCCTTGGTCCGCGGCATTGTGCAAATGAGGGCGCGGCAAAATTTATTACGCCAAATGCTTTCAGTGTATGCTTTAAAAAATTTCCACCAATACCATGACTAAACATTGCCATAGATTCTGGACCATATTTTGCTTTGATAATCTGCATTTTTTCCACGATAAAATCTAGAGCTTCATCCCATGTTACCTCCTTCCACATTTCTTTTCCGCGTTCTTGTGTGCGAATCAATGGCGAGCGTAATCTATCTGGATCGTAATGTGCGCCGATTCCACCTGTTCCACGCGGACATAACCGTCCCCCGCTAAGAGGATCAATCGGGTTACCTTCGATCTTCCACAATTTACCATCACGTACGTAAGCAATTGCACCACATTTCCAGAAACATAAATCGCAAAAAGTCGGAATTTTTTTAATACCTTTCTGATTTGCTGCATCAGTTTTTTCTAATGCTTTCGAGACTTTATTAATCACAACTGCTGTTGAAATAGTAGCACCAGATATTTTTAAAAATTTTCTTCTTGAAATCGAATTCATATTTTCTCTGTTAACTCAATAATCTTGTTTTTAATTTTAGAACAGTCGATAAATTCTTTGTAAACGGGACAAGACCTGCAGTTGCGTTTCTTACATTTATTCTTCAAATGATTAAATGTCCAACATGCTTGTGTATGATTTCTAAATGCCTCACATTGGTTTCTATCTCGTTGAGAGCATTGTACAATTTCCCAGCATGGAATCAAAGCTTGAATTCTTTGTATCCCAGCAATACTAATTTTCTCTTCATTGATTGCGCGACGGATGCATTTCAATCGTTCTATGTCTGTATCTGAGTAAAGTCGATGGCTCGATTCTTTTTGAAAAGGTAAAATCAGTCCTGCGCGTTCATACATTCTTAATGTATAAACCGAAATTCCAAGCATCTTTGCAGCGGTTCGTATTGGATAAATAGGTGTATCTGGATTTTGAATAATTTCTGATCTCATATATAATTGATATTTATAAATATCAATTATTATGCCTACTATAGATATTGTATTTAAGTCGAATAATATTAATTTGAGTGAGATATTAAGACTTGATTTTCAAAAGAGAAAATTTGGAATGGGTTTTAATCTCAAAAATGATTTATTATACGATTTGTTGACCTGTAATTTGTTGCTTCACTTATAGATTGTACAATTTAACTAATCATTAAAAGATTAAATAAAAAACCCCTATCTATAATTGATAGGGGGTTCATTCTAATTCTAATAAGCAGATTGAGACTCGTTAATGATTCTCATTCCATTTTTCGAAGCATTCTTCTTCGCCAGGCTATCAGTGTTCCAAGTATTATTAATATTACTCCAGTCCAAACTACCATCATCAATGGTTTAATGCTTACATCAACAACTAATGCTTGTGTTTGTTCTATCCCCTGATGAGGCGAAGTAAAACCATGAAACTCTAATAAAATCTTCTTTTCTTCTACGCTTAAAGCATCTAAAGTTACGTGTGGTTTGAGCCCTTGATTGGAAAAACTAGATAAGATTGGTAATTCGGCAGGAATAGGTTTTCGATTCCCTTTTTCGTCGAAAGTAAGTAAAGGTACAACACTGTTGTTAATGTTTTCTGATTCGACATTCAATACAGCCCCGACAGACATTGCACCAGTTTCTGCATGCTGGCCGACATCGAATTTTATAAAAGTTATTTTATATCCCAATATTTCTTTTGTTTCACCTTTTGCAATTTCTATCATTGGATTGTGATTGCCCGGTAAGCCCAATTGTTGTAACTCAAGAGGTGAAATATATAAATCTTTAAGTGGTAATACTTTTATATCTGGTTCTCTCATCATGGCTTGGTTATATTGGCTGAAATAAAGTTTTGGTTGCGCAAGGAATGAATTTTTACCGTCAGAAACCTCAATGTTCATTATAGGTTTAAGTGCTTGTGGGTTGGATATACCTTTAAATGTAAAATTATATCCATAGATTGATTGAGTCTCGTTCTGCTTAAGTATGAGTTGTTTGGATTCGTCGTAACTGCCTGAACCAATAATCCCAATTAACAATAGTGCGATACCGATATGTGATAGTGGGCCACCTATATGCAACCACCCAACACGATACTGTCTGAAAATTATGATAACATTTGAAATCAATGCAAATACAGCAGCTCCAACAAATAAAAGTAAAACTGGTGACGTTACACCTGCAACGTATGCAATTACGCAAGACAATACAGTAAGTATTAAAGATAATGAATATCTTTTCAGAATTGTAATCTTTCTATCTTCTATCCAACCGAGAAGTGGTGTAATTCCAAGAAGGATCGCCATTATGATTGCTACTGGCAGATTCACTTTATTGTAAAACGAAACGTCAACTTGAGAAGCTTTTCCTATAAATCCTGTAATAATTGGAGACGACATACCAACAAACGTAAACAAAGCAGCAGCACCTAGAACATACATACTCAATAACAGTAATAATTCTCTATTGAAACTCGAAGTATCTATCTTAGGTGATTTAATTTCTCTAAATCTTTTTACAAATAAACCAAGGCCAACCACAATACTCACAATCATAATACCAATTAGATAATTATTGATGCCCAGGTCGACAAATGAGTGAACTGAGAAATCAGCTAGAATTCCGCTGCGAGTTAGGAATGTGGCGTATAAGACTAGGATGAAACCAATAATTGCCATGAACATGTTTGTTCTTTGCAGAGAACCTTTTGCTCTAAACACAACGAATCCGTGAATTAAAACAAGTGTTGATATCCAGGGAACAAGTGAGGAATTTTCAACGGGATCCCATCCCCAGTAACCTCCCCAACCAAGAACTTCATAAGCCCAAAAGCCGCCGATCGTTATGCCAGCACCGAGTGCCAAAGAGGCAAAGAGTGACCAGGAAAAACCAAATTGGTACCAGTTCGAGTAATTTCCTCTTGCTAATCCGGAGATTATGAGGGCAAATGGGAAAGTTGTAGCTGCATATCCAAGGAAAAGAATGGGTGGATGAATTGCCATCCACGGATCTTGTAATAATGGATTTAGACCCTGCCCGTCTGGAGGAATTGGTGTAATTATTTCGAATGGACTTTTAACTAAAAGTATAAGATAAAGGAATGCAATAAAAGCGCTTACAACTGCTATCGCATAGTTATCAGTACCGTTTGATTTCTTAATAAAAACTATTCCCATAAAACTTACCCATACAGCCCAGAGTAAAAATGTTCCCTCTTGTCCAGCCCAAAACGCAGAGATTAAGTAGATCAAAGGTAAATCTCTTGAACTATATTTTACAACATAAGAGTATTGGAACTGATGATTAAGTATCGAATAGAATAATATAACTGAAGCTATTAAACCAAAGAGTACAGATAGATAGTAAAACTGAAAATGAATTTTTGTTTTGCCAATTTGTTTTTGATTGTTTATCAATCGTTCGTTTCTAATGAAAGTAATCACTGCACCAAGCGATGCAGTAAAAGCAATTAAAATACTTATTTGACCTAAATTCATATTATTAATTTTCTATTTATGATGTTTATTTTTTAAATTATTAAAGATTTCGTGTCAGAGTAGAAAAATTTTCAATGATTTGAAATGGCTGGTAAATAGCTGTGTATTCTTTCCTCAACTTCTTTTAGCCCCTCTGTACGGCCTTCTTCGACTTCCCATATCGAAATAATTGGAAAAAATTTTGAGAAGAGCATGTAACCTAGAATAAAAACTGAAATACCTCCGGCAAATAATGACCATTCAGTTAATGTAGGTATATATATTCCCATTGGAAGTTCAAGTCTCGGATTTGCTAACGATGGTACTACGATTACCAAGCGTTCCAACCACATTCCAACAACTACAGTACAAGAGGCGATAAAAATTCCTGTAATTGTTTTAAATTTTTTAAAGCTTAGGACTATTACAGGTATCATAAAATTACATAATACCATTGACCAGAAAAAGACAGCGAATGGTCCTGTAAATTTATACATGATTATTTGAACTTCGTGTGGTTCTGCACCAAATATTCCGGTGAGATATTCGGAGAATGTGAAATAGAACCAAATAATTGACATAATCAAAAGTAATGTGCCTAAATATTGGAAGTGGATTTCCCTAAGATATTTTTCAAGATGATAGAATTTTCTGAAAGCAATCATAACTATTAAAAGGGCTGCGATTCCGGAAAAAATTGCACCTACTACAAAGTATGGACCAAAGATTGTGCTATGCCATCCTGGCTGAAGTGTCATTGAAAAAATATAAGAGATCACAGTGTGTACAGAAACCGCTATTGGTATAACCATTACCATTAAAATGTTTATCGCTCTATTTAACACGCGTTTATGACGTTCGGTTCCTTGATATCCCCATGCCATGAAAGTATACAGCCATTTAAGCTTACCACCGCGATCCCGAATCCGAGCTATATCGGGAATCATTGGAATATAAAGATACACTGTACTTGCAGTGAAATAAGCAGTAATACTGGTAACATCCCATAATAATGGTGATTGTAATCTACCAGATTGAAAAATATTTAACAATCTATCTGGTCGTCCTAAATCAATAATTGGATGAAGGCCTCCAATTGCTAATACAATTGCTGTAATAACTTCTGCCATTCTAGTAATCGGTCGTCGCCATTCAGCTTTCGATAACCGTAATATTGCAGAAATCAATGTTCCCGCATGACTTATTCCAATAAAAAATACAAAGTTAACAATATAGAAACCCCACGTTACTGGTTGATTCATACCTGTAACACCAAGTCCATACCAAACTTGTTTTATGTACATATTGAGCGACCAAGCAATAATCATTAACAAGATCACGGATGTTATGTAAAAACCTTTACCTGTTTGGTATATTGGTTTGAATATTTGTTCGTCTTTTTCTATCATATCTAAATATTTACTTGTTTAAAACTTTTTAGAAAGATAATAAACTTTTGGTTCGACTCCTAAATCTTCCATAATTCTGTAAGCCCTAAAGTTATGAGCGAGGTTATGAACAACACTTTCTTTATTATCTATGTCTCCGAAGTAAATAGCATCCGCCGGACAGTTTTCCATGCAAGCCGGGATATATTCTCCATCACGAATTGCTCTCTTTTCCTGAGCTGCATTCTCTTTTATCTTGATCAACCTATGGGCGCAAAAAGAACACTTCTCGACAACACCTACCATACGTAATGAAACGTCTGGATTAAAACAAGAATAAGTATCATCAAGCCATCTTGGTTTTTCCCAATTGAAAACTTTTGAGGTATACGGACAGGCAGCCATGCAATATCGGCATCCAATGCATCGGTGATAGATTTGTCCCACTAAACCCTCTTCGTTTTTGTACGTTGCGCCGACTGGACATACTTTAATACATGGTGGATCGTCGCAATGAAAACACGGTTTTGGTATCCGATTTACCTTAACAGCAGGATACTCACCTTCATATGAACTAATTATATCTAACCAAAACATTACACGTCCGTTTTGTGCTTCTGCGGGAGCTACGATAGCAATATTATTTTCTAATTTGCATGCCGCTATGCAAGCACCGCAACCAGTACATTTATCAAGATCTATTACCATTGCCCATTTTGGCATTCTAATTCTCCTTCACTTATACAGCCTTTGAAATCTTTACTTTTGTTCCTTCTAATGCAGACCTACCATTTATACAATCGTATGTATTTCTCATAATCGAATATGGATTAATACCATGATTTCGTGCATATCTACCGTAAGATGTATGCCCCAATCCAAAAGGAATTGCAACAACGTTTGGTGAAATCGCAGGACTTAATTTTGCACGAACTTTTATGCTTGATGTTGAAGATTCTACCCAGACCCATGAATTATCAGATATTCCGAGCTCACTTGCTGTTTTGGTGTTGATTTCAATCCATGAATCCCAGTACTGCCTTACCATATAACCGAACATTTCTTGCATTAGTGGTAAATGAGCTGCACGACCCGAGGGATTTGTTAAAACGTTGAACGTAACAAGGTGTAGAGGTAAATCCTGATTGTAAGGAACTGGTTCGTGATGTGGAAGAAAAATACTGTCTCCTCTTGCTGTAATATTTAATTTGTTTAATATTAGTTCCATATTTTGAGAGAATTTAGGTCCCCTAGATTTTTCAACAAGATTTTCAATTTGATTTTTTAATCTGGTTGAATAAAACTCAAATTTACCTGAAGTGGTTGAGAAAAATTTATCAAGAGTTTTTTCTTTTTTGATTGGATTCCACCAACCACCATTTTCTAGTAATTGATCCCAAAATTCTTCGAATGAATTGTACCGACCGATGTGCCAACCTCTTTGATGTAGATATTCCAACCATAAACCTTTGACGCCTTCAGAGGTAATAGCACCTTTACCTGATTCGTAAATTCCTTTTAAAGAATTTTTTAGAAAGTCTTCATATTTTTCGAAGGGGAAAGATTCAGCAACCATGCCGCCAATTCTTTTTGCTAAATTAATAAGCACATCTCCAACTTGTTTAGTATCATATAGTGGGTCAATCACAGGTTGTTGTATTCCAACATGAGTAAATCCTACAGATGGGACATTGGAAACTTCATCCCACGTTTCGAGGAATGTATGGTCTGGTAGAATTAGATGTGCATACTCACTAGTTTCGTTTCTTATACTATCGAAGCTTATTATAAGGGGAATTTTTTGTAGTGCTTTGGTGACTTCTGAGTGGTTTAAAGATTCAAATAGAGGATTTCCATTGTAAATAAATAACATGCTTAACGGGTAAGGTTTATCAGAAAGAATGTTATTTGTAAAGCTCTCAATTGAGAAAGTGGATAAGAAAAATTTTTCGTCTTGAGATTTGTCAATTCGTTCCTGTTTATTACCATTTTTCGCAATTAAATCTTCATAAATCTCTGGTAGTTTTGAAAATGATGGATCATCGATGGAGAATATACCACCATTTTTTTCAAAATTTCCAATAAGTGCATTTAGGCTGTGAATAGCCATCATGCTGAATGTACCGTTGGTATTGTCAATTGCTCCATTACCACCGATGGCTATTGATGGTTGTGTGTTACCAAAATCGCGGGCAATTTCTAGAATGGTTGAACTGGGTATACCAGTTATCTCTGTCACTCTTTCAGGATAATAATTACCGAGTACAAGATTCTTAAATCCTAAGTGTTTGATACCATTAAAGTCGGTCCAATCATCGAAACCGAATGTGTATTTTTTTACAAATTCTTTATTATAGAGTTCCTCTCTAATTAAGACATAAGCAATTCCTAGCGCCAATGCTCCATAAGTTCCTGGCCGTATGGGTATCCATTTATTTGCATTAGATCCAGTGAGACTCATTCTTGGTTCAATTTGAATGTAAATCGTTTGGGTTTCTCTATGATGACTGTAAAGTTTTGTGTAATAGATGGGAGAATAACCTCCCTCTAAAAAATTATATCCAAAACTTAATATAAGTTTTGCGTTTAGAAAATCATACGAAGGAACTTTAGAATTTCCTTGTACAAGTAAATATGGAATAGTATCATTTTGGTTTGGAGAGAATTGAAAATAGTTTGGTGAGCCATATGATCGCAAGAATCTTTTTATATGTTGATGCATTAAACCGCGTTCTTCGTAACCGAGGAATGCAACCTGATGAGATTTACCTTCATTGCGAAGCTTAACTAGGTTGTCTGCAATAAATTTTAATGTTTCATCCCAACTAATTGCTTCCCATTTGTTGCTACCCGGGTTACCGATTCTTTTAATTGGACCTTTTATACGATCGGGATGGTAGAGATGATGTAAAGCATTAAGACCCAGCGGGCACATTCCTCCTTGGTTTACAGGATAGGTCGGGTTTCCTTTAACATATACCGGAATATCATCTATTAAACGAACGCGTATACCACATCCGCCCGGGCATAATCCGCATATGGTGTTTTTCCATTTCTCAATGCCAGGTCCAGATTTAATTCTATTGATAAATTTTTCGGGTATCTCAAAAACATCATCTAAGGTACAACCATTAAGAGCAATTGTACTCGAAATACCCCCCAACAATTTAATGAAATCCCGTCGTGTTATTTCCATAAATTATTTTAAGTCAACGGTGGCATGCAAGACAATCATTAGTCACTTTTTGTTGCCTATGGCAATCTAAACAGTTATTCATTGTTATAGGAATTTCCTGGTGCGTAACCGGCGTTGTTTTATCAGCCATATCGCCGTGACACTTTGAACAATTTTGCTCGCCGATTGCTACATGCCGGCGATGGGAGAAATATACATGATCTGGTACCCTATATATTTGATTCCAAGGTATTTCTTTATTCTCAACAATATATTTAATCAAATCTTTTTCATTTGGTGAATTTGATATTGGGTTTTCGCTATGGCAATTTTTACAAATCTCAATTGAAGGTATTATTGCACGGGCATTTTTTTCTACATTTACATGGCAGTCAGTACAATTTAATCCCGCGTTTTCAAGATGAACTTTATGATTGAAATTGATTGGTTGAACAATTTTATCTTCTGCAAATGGGATTGCCATGAAGGTGAATAATAAGATTAGAATTATACTTATTATAAATTTAATGTATTTTCTCATTTGCTAGTTCTTATTTATTTTTGAGTAATTTTCCTAAGGTATGCATAAATATCTCGCATATCTTCAGTTTCTAATTGAGGCCACTCTTTGTTATTAATAATAAAAAGATCTTCCATATTTGTTGCATGGTTCCACATAAGTTGTATCATTTGAATTGGTGATTGAAATTGTTTAACAGTTGATAGGTCGGGAGCTTTACTGTCAATTGATTTTTTATGGCAATCAATACATCCATTGGACTGAAAAACCTTTTCACCTCTGACAGGATCCCCTTGTTTATCTTCGAAACCCAAGAAATATAAATAAGCAATCAGATCTGCCATTTCATTATCCTTAAATTGAGGCCAATCCATGGATTCTTTTTTCATTGCAGACATCATTATAGGTCCGTGATTCCACATTAAGCTTGCTACTTCGGTGACACCTTTTTTTAATTCAATTTTTGAGAGATTTGGACCTATTCTTTTAGCCTTCCCTTCGACCATATGACAGTTATTGCAACCTTTAGTTTTAAATAGTTCTTTACCTTTTACAGGATCACCGGGCGACATTCTAACTTCCACGTTTCCCATTGTCGCTTGGCGTATGTATGTTGTTATATTATTGATATCTTGACCTGTTAAGATTGGGAAGTTTATTCCTAATTTTTTAATTTGTTCTTGCATTTTTGGACCATGATTCCACATTGCTTGTACTATATATAATGGAGATGCAAAATGCTGAATATTTTCTAAATCAGGACCGATGTTGCCCCCCTTACCAGCTACTTTATGGCATCCCGTACATCCTTTTGATTCTAATGTTTTTTTACCCTTTGCGACACTACCCGGTTCTCCTAAATATCTTAGATAATAAAGAAATCCAAATAAATCTAACATCTCCTCTTCTGAAAGCAAGGGACGTTCCATACGAAGTTGACGAAACTTTCGATTCATTTGAGGTGTATGGTTCCAAATTATAGATGCTAACTCAAGTACACTACCAAAATATAATTCTTGATTTAAATCAGGCCCCTCAGTTCCTCCATATCCACCTATAGCATGGCATTCAATGCATCCTTTTTCCTCAAATATGATTTGCCCTTTGAGGGGATTTTGTGGTAGCTTAATTTCTTGTGAATAAAGATAAATAGGTGTTATAAGTAATAGAAATATGTTCCATTTACTGAATAGCATATTGTTACTCCTTATTTTTTCTCAATGGAATTTTCATTTTTATGTAGTCCCACGAAAACATATGTCAATATACTTGCAAGAGTGATAAAAATTGGAATCGCTATAATGCTTATACCTAATGATATGCCAGGAACGTCTTTAAGTCTGACTGATAATGATATCAAGTTTATAATCCAAACGGTGATTCCGAAAACAAAAATCCAAATCATTGATATACTAATGATCTGAATAAAAAATATTACTTTATCTTGTGTTCGTTTTGTTTGATTCTTAACTACCATTAACTTTTAATTTCGTAAAATAAAATCAAAAAAGCAACAAACGATGATTAATATTTCTTAGTTTTTGATTTTTTTCGACGTAATATTTTCTTAAATTTGTTTATTTAGATTGATTTTGCTCAATACGACGTATAGTTAGATATAGGGCGATAACGACGATTGTAATAATTATTGTGGCGATTCCTAAACCCCACCTGCGGAAATAGTACTCATCGATGGATTTTTTACCCTCAGCTGCCGAAACTGAAGCTATTTCAATTCCTTTTCCAACCGTTTCTTTAAATTTTACGACATCGAATGCGTGAACCGTTGTTCGTGATTGTAATTTTGACTGATGTACATCGCGGAGTTTAAATTTTATATCCGAAACTTCCATTCCTTTTTGCTCTGCTTCAGTAACTATCGAATCTGCATACTTTTCATAATTTTCTAAGCTATCAATTAATTGTCTCATTTCTTGTGCGGCTATATATCCTTTTGGATTTTCATTTTCCTTATGACACCTACTGCAAACTGCCTCTGGTGATACTCCGAGAAGTTCATCGTTAGCAGCAACAATCTCATGATAACCATGACATGTTTCACATTCAGGGAATTTATTTTTGTCAAATGCTTTTTTATGTGGACTTGATGAAAATAATGAAGCATTAATTGCATGACAAATTCCGCATACACTTGATATTGATTCTACATTTGGAGGTACTGCACCATGATTACCATGGCAATCATTACACGCTGGTGCACCTAGGTCATGCTTCTCAAGAAGCGCAACTCCATGCACGCTTTTAGAGAATTTTTTAACTTGATCCGAAGGAATGTGATACTCTTTCATATATTGTGAATTAGAATGACATTCGCCACATGTATTCGGAATATTAATTGCATACACTTTTGATTTAGTATCTTTGGCTGAAAGTATATCATGACTGCCATGACAATCTGAACACGCGGCTACTTTTACGTCTCCTTGAGAATTTTTAATTCCATGAACACTTGTTCTATACTTATCCAATTGATCTATTGGTAACGATGGATTATACGCGCGTATATAGGTAGCATTCGAGTGGCATCTTGCACAAGTTTTTACAACATTGATTGGATAAACTGGTGAAGTTGGATTTTTTACTGATACGATTCCATGTGATTGATGACATGTTGTACATTGTACAATACGTTCTTTTCCCGTGTTCGAAAGTTGTCCGTGTACACTTGTTACTAAACTTTCGTATTGATTTCTTGGGAGAATAGAATTAAAATCTTTCACCATTATCTTTGCATTTGAATGGCATTTTGCACATGTTTTAGAAATATCATCTCCCTTTGGTACACCGATAAAACCTTTTTCTTTAGACATTGCCTGTTCCAAGACTTCTGATGCAGCATCGCCACCATGGCAACCTGCACATGTTATTCCTTTTTCTTTATGCACATCCTTTTTAAACGACTCAGCGACCTTATCACCGATGTTTTCATGACATTCAAAGCAATAATTAACTTTTAATTGTGAAAAAGTAATTTGTGTAAATACATTAAAAAGAAATATTAGCAAATTTGTCTTCATGATGTCCAGCCAATAATTGTTAGAATGATTATGTAGATGACAATCAGCAAACCGATATAATTGATAAGTCTATTTCTTTCCCCTCGTGAACTTTTTCTATCCCAAAATGGTACTAACGTCCACAATAAACCAGTTATAGCAAACATAATGATGCCAAAAACTTCACCGTCAACAATCCATAGTTTGGCGGGAATATATTTTAATGTTTGAAACATAAACAGAAAATACCACTCTGGTTTAATACCGGCTGGTGCAGACGCAAAAGCATCTGCCTTTTTCCCTAATTCCCATGGGAAAAATACAGCTAATATTGCTATGATATTTAAAACAATCAGCCATAAAAGTAAGTCCCTAAGGAGAAAATTAGGGAAGAAAGGCATAGTCTTCAGTTCTTTTCCTTGCTCGGAAACGATTCCGAGTGGTTCGCTCATTCCTTGACGTTGTACCAGTATTAAGTGGATTCCTAATAATACAGTAAAAATTCCGGGTAAAACCGCAACGTGGAAACCGAAAAATCTTGAAAGCGTAGCACCAGTGACTTCCTCTCCACCCCGCAAAAATATCAGTATCGGTTTCCCAATGAGTGGAACTGCACCAGCAATCTCGGTTCCGACTTTTGTTGCAAAAAAGGCAAGCTCATTCCATGGTAGTAAATATCCGCTAAAACCAAAACCAAGTGCTAAGAAAAACATAAGTATTCCAGTAAGCCATGTGATTTCTCTTGGTTTCCGATAGGCTTTTTCAAAGAATACACTAAACATATGAATCATCGCAGTGAGTATAAACAGATTTGCAGTCCAACTATGAACTGAGCGAATAAGCCACCCAAAATTAACTTTGGACATTAGGTATTGAACGCTCTCGAAAGCTGTTTCTTCACCGCTTTTATAATATAGAAGAAGAAGTATACCAGTTATTACTTGAACGATAAAGAGAAAGAGTGAAACACCTCCAAAGTAATACCATATTGAATGCCTATGGACGGGTACATATTTCTTACCCATAAACTCGACCAAATCGTCAAGCATAACTCGCTCGTTTATCCAATCGTAGTATTTTTTCCAAAATGTCTTCATGATTTTTTCGTGATGAATACCTCCTCTCCTTGAACAATCACTTTAAATTCATCTAATGGGCGCGGTGGTGGACCTGAAACATTTCTGCCATTCAAATCATATTTACCATTATGACAAGCACACCATATCATCCCCATATCTTTTCGATATTGGACTGTACAATCTAAATGTGTACAAGTTGCAGAAAACGCTTTTAAATCACCTTTGCTTGTTCGAATGAGAATTACAGGCTTTCTCCCAAATTTTATAATTCGACCACTATCCTTCTCAATGTCGATTAATTTCCCAGCCTTAACATTAGATACAATAACCTCTCTTTGTTTAGGTGGTATTAGATATGCGAGTATTGGATATAGAATTGAACCAAATAACGCAACTATACTACCCGAGAAGATGTATTTTAAAAAATTACGTTTACTTTCATGTACAGATGTCATTTGTGCGTTGTTTATATTCATAATATATTTCCTAATTAAAAAAAGTTAGTTTGCTGTTTCAACAACGATGTTCTTCTTTCTATACTCCCAGGGTGGGAATATTTTGAATAAGATCGTGAGTATAATGAACGGCAGTACAAGCACACCCAGAGCAACAAGTAAGCCTTCAATACCACCAAGTTCCATTTTATATGCGGTTAACCCTCTAAAACTTTTTGAGAACATCTGGCCTCCAATCACAACATTCCATCTTGTGGCGAAAATTCCAATCTGAATAAGTATTATTGAAACAAAATATAATAATTTTCTAAGTTCGGCTTCAACTTTCAACAATTTTATAGAAATCATTATCCCCAATGGTATAATCATACCCAATAAAACTTGAATGATACCGAGGCTGATAAAAAGTTTGTTCATTACTAGCTCAGATAAAATATGAATAGACTCTTCGCTCTCGTATAAACGATGTATAAAATCGAGCATCTCAAGTGAAAAATCTACAATAACAGCATAAAAAAGGTATGAAGCCATTTTATCAAGACAGCCCATATCAATTTGTTCACCTCGGTAGGTTGTTATTATCATATATAAAAAAATCACAAGTGCTATGCCGGAGACAATCGCAGAGAATAAAAAGACTATAGGAATTAACACGCTACTCCACCATGGATTTGCTTTGATTGAGCCAAAGATGAACCCAACATAACCATGAAGTAAAAATGCAGATGGAATACCAATGATGGTTATTATCTTCAGAACCTTTTTATCAAAATTAGTTCCTCTCTCACTTGTATCTCTTGAAAATAAAACGACAATTTTGTGTATCCAGTTCATTGGGAATTTTTCTTCTTGAGATAAGAGAACCAAATCTTTCCTATAAGTGAACCAAATCTCAAGTAGTAAGACGACCATAAGGTACCAAGTATACACGAATCCAAACATTGCCATTGCTGAACTTAGATTTGGGTTTAAGAAAATTTCGTATGAACGTTCTGGGTGGCCGAGATGAAGCAATAAAGGTAGTGGTGCTACTAATAAAAATGCTAATGCTGTCAATAGCGAGAGACGATAAACAGATTGAACCTCTTTAACATTGAATATTTTTACAAGTGATGCGAGGATAAAAGCCCCAGCAACTAAGCCAGTCACATATGGATAAACGACAATCAGTATTGACCAATGGATTTCAATTTCATTCGGATAGATATACCCAGAAACTTGTTTTGCTAACTCAGTTAAATGTTCAATAATTGGGGTCATCGAACTTCTCCGTCAAGATTTGAATAATATACTTTGGGTTCAGTATTTAATGCTGGTTTTAAAACATGAATTTTGCTTCTATGCTTGAACCTATTAAGAGGGCTTGCAGGACTTTTTTGGTCTCCGAATATTCTTGCTTGCGTTGGGCAAACTTCAACGCAAGCAGGTAACAAATCTTTTGTAATTCGATGATAACAAAATGTGCATTTTTCAGCGGTACTCTTTTCTGGATGTAAAAATCGAGCACCATAAGGACAAGCTTGAATACAATACCTGCAACCTATGCAACGTGTATCATCGACTAAAATTACTCCATCCTCCGTTTTGAAAGTTGCACCAACCGGGCAAACTTGGACACAGGGAGGGTTATCGCATTGATTGCATAACTTTGGAACAAAAAAGCTTCTTAGAACGTCTGCCTCGGTGGTTTTTTCGGTTAATTCACCAGTCCATCCTTTGATATTTTGGACCTGAACACTACGATCTTTTTTTATAATATAGCGTTCCACCCACGTCCTAAAGAAAAACGGTTCTTTTGGGACATCATTTTCTATTTTACAGGCATCCATGCAAGTACCACACCCGATACATTTATCAACCTGTATTCCCATTTCATAATAATGTTTCGAGGCATCGTAACTATTTGGGGTTGCGTGTGCTTTCTTTGTAAAACCATTTATAATGCTTATGGATGCAAGTTGCTTCATAAATTTGTTTATGAAATTTCTTCTATTCATATTTATTCAATCTCCGGATTATGTGGATCATGACATTGCCAACACATATATTTCTCATAATGTGAGGTAAAATCTATATTTGATATCCCTTTTGTAGACAATTCTTTTGAGTGACATCTCGCACAAAATATCTTATCAGATGGTATAGTTGCTTTTATGATTTGTGGTGCCAACTTATGTTCAACTTTTACTCTATGGCAAGTCGTACACTCTACCATAACATGATATGATATTGCTTTTGTCCTTGCTATTTCTGCATGACATGCTTGACATTCCTGAGGTGTGGTTGGTGGTTTAGGATCATGTGGATTGTGGCAAGTTACACAAGGTTTCAATGGATTGTGCGCAATTGGATTAATTTGTGGAAAACCAGTCGGTCTCGACATATCATAATTATGACAATGTGTGCAGAATTCACGTTGTCTTGGTATTTGCGGTTTCACATCAGATGGGTTTTCGGAATGTTCTTTTGCTGCCCCATGGCAAGTCTCGCAAGATAAATTTCTATGATAACCTGTACTTTTTATGTTTGATTCTTCATGACAATTGCCGCAAACATTTGAACCAGCATAATTTATTGGTTTTGCAATTTCCCTATCGACTGTAGATTTTTTATGTATCTCTGTTTTTTTAATTTCAGGTGGTAACAAACCACGTATTATAATAATTAATGCTACCAATCCTGCAAAAAGAAGACCGATTCTTATAAATGCATCTGGGAATTTTGAGAAAAATTTTTGCATCAATTTTCCTTTCCTAATCTATTTTTCTAATTAAATATTTTCACTGTTCGCCGGCATGACACTCACTACAGTTTGTCTCTTTCCATGCATCACCTATATCAACAGGATGAACATATTCTACACCACTCAATGAAATACGCTCTTTTTGTTTTTCAAAATGTTGAGCGAGAATCGTATGGCACTGATTACAATCTTTAGAAAGAACCTTACCATCATTATTAATGTGTTTTCCATCGTGACATCTAAAACATCCAGGTGCATAAAGATGACCGATATGCTCTGGGTACCTTTTCCAGTTAATTTTCATTTCTGGGAAGTAATTTCGACTATAAACTTTCTGCAATTCAGTTATCGTTTTTTCGATGGCGTTATTTTTGTATACTTCTGGATAATTTGATTTGTAATATTCTTCGATTTCCGATTTTATACTATCCAAAGCTGTCTGGTTTGTAGTATATGGATATTCTAAAACTTTAACGCTAATGCTCTTAATGGAAGGTAATTCTGGATCGATCCACCCAAGCGACATTAAGTGATTTACAGATCTTGCAGGTGGATGATAAATGTGGCTAGGTCGATTGTGGCAATCAATACAGTCCATTCTACGCTTTTCGACTTTTGCTAAACTATCTTCTGTTATCTCTATTTCCGTACTTCGATAAATTCTTTCTTTGCCGTCAGGGTCTTTAACTTTTACCCAAGGGATAATCATACGTTGAGAATCTATCGCAGCATAGGTAACTTCGTGTGCGATATTCATGTGCCAATGAATTCCTGATGTTGGGCCAGCTTCGATGTTACCTCCTCCAATTTTCATTAGCAGATTCAGCGTCCATTTTGTATTATTTTCGTCGCTCAAATAATATGTATTTACATGTTGTTTTTCACTGAAGAAATGCTTGGGCCAATGACATTGTTCACAGGTTTCTTGCGCTGGTCGTAGATTTTGAATTGGTGTTGGAATTGGACGTGGATATTTATTGAATATAGTCGCATAGACCTGATATGCGCCTGAGAGTTTTGAACGCACAAACCAAGTTGCGCCTGGACCGATATGGCATTGGACGCACCCAACACGAGCGTGAGGAGAATATTGATATGCCGTAAACTCGGGATACATCACCTTATGACAAGTTTCACCGCAAAAATTGTCTGAGTCGGTATATTCGTATGCTTTAAAACTACCAAAAGCTGAGAACATTAATAACAAAATTCCTCCGATCGAAAAGAACGTGAAAGCAGTTCGGTGTCGAGGGTTATTTAAATCGATTTGCGGAAAATGAAGACCATGAGGTTTACCTTTGCGTTCAAGCCGATGTTCTCTGATTATACCAAGAAAAATTAGAAGAATACCCAATAAAAGGAAGGCAGGTAAAATTACAAATGCTATTATTCCCATGTACGGTTTTTGTTCGGTTGAAAATAATTCAATGATCGTCAGAAAAACGATTAGTCCCAAACTAACCGATGCAATTGATGCACCTACAAGTGTTGTAAGATTGTAGAATGAAGGTGGAAAAATCCGTTTCATGGAGAAATATTATAGTATCTGAATAATCAAAATTTTAGATTGATATAGAAATTTATGAAAATATTAAGTATGAATATAATAAATTTTTTTGATTAACGGTAAACAAATATCATTGCATATACAATCCAGATTATAATACTAAACCCGATCGTTAATGCAATCCATCCAAATATGCGAATGGTACGAATAACTATTGGCGGATATGAATCAACGAGATAATTTTCAAGTTCGCCTTTTTTTAGGAGTTCCTCAAATTCGCCTGGCTTATCTCGTTTAAACTCTTCTAACGGCATTCTTCCAGTAAAGATAACTATATCCATTGGGAATTTTTCTGGACGAAGGTGTGTATTGAAAAAGTGTACAGTAAAAATAAAACCAGTCGCTAGAAGTGCCTCATCGCTATGTATGATCGTAGCGACATTAATAAACCAACCAGGTAAAAAAAGTGTGAAGAATTCGGGGAACCAAAGAGTTAAGCCTGTGGAACCAATTACAGTTATTCCCCAAAAAACTGCAAAATAATCAAACTTTTCCCAATATGTCCATCGTCCGAATTTTGGGCGCGGTCCTAATCCAAGAAACCACTTAAAATTGCCGATAAGATCTTTTATATCCTTTTTATTAAACAGCATTGTGTCATTACCAAATAGCATTTTTCTCCATGTACCGAATTCAGTACGTTTTCTACGTCTGAGGTCGTAAAGATGACTAAAAAAAACTCCGAACATTATTATAGCAGCAAATCGGTGTATGAATCCGGCGGTTTCGAAACCACCAAAGAAGTGCGATAAAACAACGGCCCAATTTGTATATGAAAATTTTAATGTCATACCTGTGAGTGCTAAACTTAGAAAACTTACAATCATGCAGACGTGAAGAATTCTATTCAATCTTGAAAAACGAAGATATTCTTTTTCAGTTGATTTATTCATTGTTTTTTCCATCGTCTTTCTTTACTTCCGAGATTTCTTGATTTTTATTTTTTACCGTATTCTTAGATAATTCTTTTAACTTTCGTTGCATTTTTAAAGCGCGTGGTAGCCACAGGAGTGTGTGTATTCCCCCAAGTATGAATGTTCCAATCAAGAGTGCAGTCATACCCCAGAATGTCCAAAAAAGAAACGGATATTTCTTCGGGTCGTGGTGTGTTGCGTGAGTTAGATAACCGGCAAATCTGCGAGTAGCTCCTGGATGACATTTCTGGCATGTTCTAACTACGTTTTCACGACTTAAATGTGATTTTGGATCTGAAATCGGTAATATATCGTGTGCACCGTGACAATCATAGCATTTAGCAGTTTTTGTATATCCAAGCTGAGAAACTTTACCATGATAAGTATCGAAATAAGTTTTTGCTATATCTTCATGGCATCTTCCGCATTTTTGCATAATGTCAAGTTTAAAACCAGTTTCATCTGCTCTACGTATTGTGTGCGCACTATGACAATCAGCGCATACAGGTAATTCTTTATCAGTTTTTCCAACAAGTTTAGAATGAATGCTTTGTCTGAACTGTTCTTCGATTCCATGGTGACATTTACCGCAAGTTGTTGGAAGATTTTTAGGATTAATGCTCGAAGCAGTGTCAGTATGTGGTAACACATTGTGTGCAGTATGGCAATTTGTGCACATAGCAGTTACTGTTAATCCACTTTTTATTAAACCTTTACCGTGGATGCTCTCAGTGTAATGTTCAATGATCTGGTGTTCATCGCCTGAATATCGGACTGCGGCTTTTTGACCTTCGCGATGGCACCGAGCACATAACTTAGGTACGGTTGTTGGGAATGTTGGTGATTTTGGGTCTGTTTTTCCCAGAACACTATGAGTTCCGTGACATTCTTTACACGATGGTGCGTTTAGGTCGTTCTTAGTGAAATACTGTCCATGAATACTTTTTAAATATTGATTTCCAATTTCAGCATGACATGCAGAGCAATCGACTTGCTTGGTAATTGCATCGCAAGGACGTGAGTGGGAAGCATTTACTTCTGAATGACATTGGCTACATGCAATATTCAAGTGTCGCGAAAGTTTCAACGTTGTGTACTTGACATAAAGTGAACGCCCATCTTTGGAAGACTTGATATCGAGTTTTTCGTGGCACGTCATACAATCACGGTCAGCCATTCCTTGATCGTAAAATATTTTTCTGATTTTATGTGGTTGATGGCAATCTACGCAGGCGGGTAAAACATGCGCTTGCTTTTCCCACAATTCTCCTTTTATCACTTTGCGGTGGACAATTTCTATTTCTGCATGGCACTTACTGCATGTTGAAGCAATATTTTTTCTGGATATTGAAGAAGAAGGTTCGGTATGAGGTAAAATCGAATGGGCTGTGTGGCATGATACGCAACTCGGAGCTACGATTAGTCCCTTTCTTAGCAATCCTTCGCCGTGAATACTTTCGGAAAAGTTTTCAATGATGTGATCTTGGTGGATAATTCGCTGTTGTTGTACTGGCGCCCCCTCTTGATGACACTTGCCACAAAGAAACGGAATTTTTAATGGTGTTATCGGTGAATTAGGGTCTTTTGCTGATAGTATATCGTGCTTACCGTGGCAATCATAACAATGTGGGGCAAGTTGATCACCTTTTAACAAAGCTTTTCCATGGAGTGAGCTCTCATGCTGTTCGTACTCCGATGTATGACAATTACCACAATTGACAGGTGCTAAATCTTCATCATGTGGAAGTTCCTTTCCTTCTAAATCAACATGACAAGAGATACAAGTCAATGAACCATGTACTGAATTGGAGAATTTTTTCTCATCAATAAAAACTGAAAACGTTTTCCCTTTGCGTGTACCCTTCAATGATTTATCATTGTGGCAAGAAAAACACACACTATTTTCTTGTGAAGAACTTTTTAGATTTGTGCAAAAAATTAAAAGCGTGAGTGAAAAACTAAAAAGGAATGATTTTTTCACATGTAGAAGCGTAAAATTAGATTTCAGCATCAGTAGACTTTTTAAATTCTTCTCGTTTGATCTGTTCAAGCTCAAGTGGATGTTCTTCCATCATCTCTTCTTCGGTAAGAGTTCCCTTCCAAAATGCGAGATTTATTGGATAAACATCGGGGTTGAATATTACAAAATAAAAATGCCAAACTATTATTGCTAATGTTGCAAGCCAGGCTTCGTAATAATGAATAGTTCGAGCTGCGTCCCATCCTAATTTTGTAAGAAGTCCCATGAAGGTGTTATCAAACCAAAGAATGGTTCCAGTGACTGTCATAACGATAGTACCCCAAACTAAGGCCCAATATTCAGCCTTCTCGATGTAACTAAATCTACCAAATTTTGGTTTGAATTGGTTTGCTCCAAAGTTATACATCAATGCGTTTATAAAGTCGTTAATGTCTTTCGTTGTAGGTAATAAATCTTTGATCAGCTGTTTTCCTCGAGGAACGAAAAGAATATAATAGAGATGGTATAAACTTGCAAGTACCATTACAACCGCAGCGACGCGGTGTACTATACCACGAATTTCAAATATTAGTGGACTTACATTTCGAATTGGAACAACCCACCAAGCATCAGGAAATTTTAATGCAAAACCCGTTAATACTAATGTTATAAAACTTGTAAATAATGCCCCATGCTGGATTCGTTCATTTAATGACATACGGAGATACATTTGTATGCTGTAATGCTTGTCAGATATTAGACCACGTCGGATCATTAACTTCCGTTTCGACTTTTTTACAAAATCAAATAGATTGTGTATGAACATTCCCCCAATGGTAACGATTATCAAAATAATATAGGTCGTAGCAATCCAATAGAGTAAAGGTTCTTGTTTTGATTTAGTCGTGCTATGAACTGAACCTATTGTAAAGCGTTCATTTGCACCCGGGTGGCATTTGCCACATGTTTTAACGAGATTCTGCTTGCTAATAGTTGATGTTGAATCACTGGATGGTTTAATATTATGTACACCATGACAGCTAGCGCAGTTAGCTACTTCAATTGAACCAGCTTTGTTGGCAAGTCCGTGGTAGCTGTCGGAAAATGTTTCGATGCGATTGCTTGCAATTCCATACTTCTCCGACAACTTTACAGAACTATGACATGGAGTACAGATCTGGCCCGATATATTTATGGGTGCAATACGGGATAATGGATCATCGTGTGGTAAAATATTATGTTCACCGTGGCAATCAGTGCATA